>NZ_QGSY01000331.1 GCF_003857035.1 Micromonospora arida | reverse complement strand
GGAACGGGGCGGGCGCGATCTCGCCTGGCGAGGTTCTACCTGCCGTTGAAGACCGGAGGGGCGTAGCCGGTCGGCTTGTCGCCGATGCCGAGGCCGGGGCTCACCACCCAGGACTGGTACTGCGGGGTGAACATCACGTAGGGCACTTCGAGCTGCGGCGCGCTGGCCTCCTCGAGTTGGCGGCGGGCGTCGGCGGGGATGTCGAAATTGAGGGCCTCGAAGTTGCTGCCGACCTGCTCGGCGCTGCTCGCACCGATGATCACCGAGGCCACGGCGGGTTGGGTGGCGACCCAGTTGATCGCGACCTGTGCCATGCTGCGGCCCAGTTCGGCGGCGACGCTCTCCAGGGCGTCGATGACCTGCCACTCGCTGGCGCTGACCTCGCGGCCGCCGGTGTCGGGGTTGGTCAACCGGCCGGTCCCGCTCAGGCCGTCGCCGCTGCGCCGGTACTTGCCGCTGAGCAGACCACTGGCGATCGGGCTCCACGCGGTGAGCCCCATGCCCATGGTCTGGGCCATCGCCGCGTACTCCGCCTCGATGCCGCGACTGACCAGGGAATACGGCAGTTGCAGGTTGATCATCGGGGCCAAGCCGTGCGCTTCGGCGTAGCTCTGTGCGCGGGCTGCGTACCAGGCCGGTACGTCGGAGAGGCCGGCGTACCGGATCTTGCCGGCACGCACCAGGTCGTCGAGGGTGTGCACGACCTCCTCGACCGGGGTGATCCGGTCCCAGGTGTGCAGCAGGTACAGGTCGATGTAGTCGGTGCCGAGCCGGCTCAGCGATGCCTCCACGGCCCGCATGATGTGCTTGCGCCCGTTGCCGCTCGCGTTCGGGTCGCTCGGGTCGACGGTGTTTGTGAACTTGCTGGTGAGCACGAGCCGCTCGCGTACGCCGGCCCGCTCGATCAGCCGGCCGAGGATCTTTTCGCTTTCGCCTGCGGTGTAGAAGTCCGCCGTGTCGATGAAGTTCCCGCCCGACTCCAGGTACTGCCGGAAGATCGGCTCGGCCTCCTCCTCGGTCTTGCCGTACGCGGCGTGGAACCCGTCGACGCCGAAGTTCATCGTGCCCAGCGCCAGCCGGCTCACCCGCAGACCGGACCGCCCGAGCAGGTAGTAGTGGTTCATCGTGGTGCCCTCCCGATCTTGGTGTCGGTCCGCTGCGGACCGCGCGTTCCAGACCATTGCTCGGCAAAAATGGACCTGCAAGTCCAAAAACCGAGATAGGGTTGGACCCGCAGGTCCAGACGAGGAGATCGCATGACACGGGCGTTGACCCGCAAGGGCGAGGCGACCCGGGCGCGGATCGTCGCCGGCGCCGCCGCCGAGATCCGTGAGCGTGGCGTCGACGAGGTACGCCTCGAGGACGTGATGGCCCACACGGGCACCAGCAAGGGCCAACTCTTCCACTACTTTCCGGACGGAAAGGAAGAACTGCTGCTGGCGGTGGCCCAACACGAGGCCGACCAGGTCCTGCTCGACCAGGAGCCGATGCTCAGCAACCTGACGTCCTGGCCCGCATGGCTGGCGTGGCGCGAGCGACTGATCGAGCGCTACCGGGCGCAGGGGGTGAAATGCCCGCTCAACGGCCTGCTCGGCCAGACCGGGCGGCGAGCGCCGGGCGCACAGGCGATCGTGACCGGGCTCATGTGGCGCTGGCAGAACGCGATCGCCGACGGCGTCCGGCACATGCAGTCGACCGGAGACATCTCCGGAGACGTGGACGCCGACCGCGCCGCCGCGGCGCTGCTCGCCGGCATCCAGGGCGGCGTACTCCTGCTGCTCTCCACCGGAAAGACCGACCACCTGGAAGCGGCCCTCGACCTCACCATCGACTCCCTGCGGGCAAGTGCCCGGACGCAGACGTGGCAGGTGACGACGACATCTCCGGGTGACGGCTACGCGGGGTCGAGGTGATCGAGTCGTTCGAGGTCGGCGGTGCCGGACCGGACCACGGCCGACGCCAGCGCGACGGTCGCCGGCTGGACTCCGCTCTGCTGCTCTGCGGTGGCGATCCGGACCGACTGCGCGAGATGCGCCCGCAGGTGCCCGGCCAGCAGGCGGTGAAACGGCCGCCCGCTGGCCGCCCGCAGCGCGGTCATCTCCTGCGCGGTGACCATGCCCGGCATGTCGTGCCCCTCGTGCGGATTCGTCGTCGGGGCGGCGGCGTCGGCCAGTAGCCGGCGGGCGCGGTCCAGATCGGCGCGCCGGGTGGTCGCGACCTGGGTGGCGGTCTGCCGCCAGGCCGGGTCGGTGGTCCGCGCCGGCACCAGATCGAGGACGGGCAGCAGACGTTCGGTCATCGCCACCGTCAGTTGCAGCCAGGCGATGTCGGTGGGGTTGAACGCCGTACCCGTGGGTGTCGGCGCGGTCGTCGCCGGTGGCGCGGTCACGGGCGGTGTGGCGGTGCTGGCCGCGTCTTGTGGCCCGGCGCCGCAGCCGGCGACGAGCAGCACCGCGCCGAGCACTGTGGAAGCCGTGGGCCGGCGCATCCGATCTCCCTTCTCGACCAGGGCGGCGGGCCCGGGTGACCGGACCCGCCGCCGTGGTGTGGAGTTGTCGCTCAGATCGGTCGGCCGTCGTGACCGCACTTGATGACGGGACGGATGCAGTCCTGGACCCGGCGGGCCAACTCCGCCACCGGCCAGGCGTTGAAGAAGTCGCCGTGCATCGTGTAGCCCGGCCCGGAGGCCAGCCGGAACCGCGACGGGTCACCGGTGACCGGGTACCGCAGCACCTGACGCAACTTCGGCACGTGCACCGGGTGGGTGCTCGGGCAGGCCTGGTTCACCGGGTACGCCAGGTGGCTCTTGTGGTCCGGCGAGTCGAGGTCACGGCCGTTCCAGCACTGCGGGAAGTCCAGGTACGACTCCAGCATCGTGCCCGACGGGCAGTTGACGAAGTCCTTCGACGGCGGCACGTGCCCGGCGTGCAGGCAGGACCAGCGGGCGATGCTGTCGTTCGGTCCGGTGGCCTTCGCGTTGCCGGCGACGAGCCGCAGCCCCAGCGGGAACGGCTGGGTGTTCGCGACGACGTCGGCGCGTACGCCCTCGCCCAGGTAGTAGAACGTGGCGATCGCCGGCTCCACGGCGACGTTGTCCCGATACAGGGTCGGCACCCAGTACGACGAGACGTCCACCCGCGGGTTGCAGGTGGTGGGCGAGTTGACCAGGTCCGGGAGGGTGGTCTTGGCGTTCGTCACCGTGCTGCCGAAGAAGCTGTGCATGTGCGACGCCCCGGGCAGCCCGGGGAAGACGATCGGGTCGTCCGGCAGCCGGTGGCTGTAGGTGCAGTCGGCGGGGAACTCGGCGACCCGGATGGCGTTGGCGCCGAAGTCAGCGCCGGCTCGCCCGGGGGCGGCGTCGGCCCGGTTGGTGGTGGACACCAGGTACGTGCCGAGTAGCACCAGCAGTGCGCCGATCGCCGTGGCGAGGCGCAGTCGGCGGGGGATGCCGGAGAGGGGTGCGGCCCTGTCCATCGTGACTCCTGTCGGGGGGGCGGGTCAGGGACAGCTCCGGCGCCGCCGCCGAAGACATCGGAGTTGTGCCTGGCCAGACTGGGTGGTGGCCGGTTGGGCCGGTGCGAGAGAGCGCTCTCACTGCTCCCAGCCTCACGCTGAAGTCGACAATTGTCAATACGCCCCGCAGTTGGTGGAAAAGACGCCGAAGGGCCGGCCCCGTGGTGGGGTCCGGCCCTTCGGTGTGTGCTGGTGTGCAGGTCAGCTGGTGGCGTAGCCGCGGGTGGCGATCCAGTCGGCGAGGTGCTCGACGGTGACCTCGTAGGAGGCGGTGTTCGCATCGGCGGAGTCGGCGATCTTCACCACGTTCCCGCCGTCGCGGTAACCCACGACGCTGATGTAGTGCCCGCCCTCGAAGGAGTGCACGCCGCCGGCGGTGTCGACGCTGGTGCCGGCGATGTTCGCGACCACGGCCCGGCCGTCGTCCACGGTGCGCACGATGTCGGCGCGCAGCCGGTCGGTCTGCTTACCGTCAGCGTCGGGGCTGGAGATCTCCACGCTGTGGTAGGCGTCGTTCTTGCCGGTCTCCTTGTTCAGCACCGGGGTGATGTCGTTGATGGAGTTGGTGCCGGCCTCGGTGGTGCCCATCTCCTTGGCCATGGCGTCCACGCTGATCTCCTTGCCCTGCACGGACAGGGCATTACGCGTGGCGGCCGGGCCGCAGTAGTAGAAGTTCGGCTGGGCCTCGTAGCGCACACCGAGCTGACGCTCACCGGCGGGCTTACGGTCGCTCTGCGTCTGGGTGGCCGGCTTGGCCTCCGACGCGGCGTACGCGGTGGTGACGGGGCCGGCGATGGCGCCGCCGGTGAAGGCGAGGCCGGCGGCGGTCAGGGCGGTCTTACGGATCAGATCGGTACGCATGATGGCGTGCTCCTCTGCATCGGGGGTGCCCGCACGGCACTCAACGGGGGGTCAGTGCGACGTGCGGGGAAAGTTCGAGGGGTTCTGCCCGGTGACCCGCGAGGGGGGTCGGCGTCGGGACAAGGTGTAACCGTTCGGGGTGGCAGGTCATTCCGCCTGCCCGCGGGGGCCGAACCTGTTGTGCTGCTCGGCCGTGCGGGGATGTAACCGGGGCGGCCTGGCGGGTGTTCCCGGCGGCTGCCCTGCCCGGCCGTTGTCGTGCTCGGCCGTGCGGGGATGTAACCGGGGCGGCCTGGCGGGTGTTCCCGGCGGGGGCCGGCGCGCCAATGACCCGGGCTGTTGCGGTGGTCTGCCAGGTATAACGACCCGACCCGGCCGCCGATTCCGCCGACGGGGTGGCCCCGACCACCCGACACCCGACGCCAAACCCGGCAAACCACCCACCCTGCCGGCCGTGCGAACCCGACACGGAGGTCACGGCGGCGTGATCCACTCGGGTTCCTGAAAGTCGCGGTGTCCCGGCGCCGGGGATGCCCCGACTTCATGAAAGCCGAGTGGATCATGCCGGTCTGCGCCGTTCGCGCGCCCCGGACCGGTCCGACCCCGAGGCCAGCGCGCCGTGTGCCCCGGCCTGGTCCGCGGCAGCCCGCGTCATGTGGCCTGGCCTGATTCGCGTCACCGCGCCGTGACCTGGCCCGGGTCAGCGTGTGGCCTCGCCTGGTGCGGGTCACCGCGCCGTGGCCTGGCCTGGCTGGCCGGGTTAGAGCGTCGTGTGGCCTGGCCTGGCCCGGGTCAGCGTGTGGCCTCGCCTGGTGCGGGTACCGCGCCGTCGGCCTGGCCTGGCCCGGGTCACCGCGCCGTCGGCCTGGCCTGGCCCGGGTCGGCGCGCGGACCGAACCTCGCGTCCCGCATGATCGTGCTCGATCCAGGAAACAGGCCCTTCCCCATGCCACGAGACCACTACATCCAGGATCGAGCACGATCATGCGGACTCGGGCAGGGCGGCTGCGTTCGGGCCGGTCCGACGCGGGGTCAGTGTGGCGAGCAAACCCGGCACGGCGAAGACGGATGGCGCGATCCACTCGGGTTCCTGAAAGTCGCGGTGTCCCGGCGCCGGGGATGCCCCGACTTCATGAAAGCCGCGTGGATCACGCCGCTGAGTGGCGGCCGGCGGCACCTGCGCGGCAGCACGCGGTGCTACGCCGGCGGAGGGGGTCCCGACGTGCGGGTGGGGCAGCCCGAACGTGTCGGACTGCCCCACCCGGGAGCGCAGGGACGAATCAGAACCCGAGGACGCTCCGCCCGCCGACAACCGGCAGTCGCAGTTCGCTGTCGTTCGGCGCGACCCGCAGCTCGGTGCCGCCCAACGGCAGCAGGGTGTACTCCTGGTCGCTGGAGAAGACGACCACGCCGATCCGGTGTCCCGCCGGGAAGATGTAGTCCTTCGGCTCCATGGTCCACCGGTAGTCGTACAGCTTGCCCTGCTTGACCGGCTCGGTGCGCGCGGCGCTCTTGCGGTTCTGCGGGTCCATCCAACCCCGCGTCACCACGGTCGGGGCGGCGGTCGACCCGGCCGGGCCGTAGTCGACCAGGTACGCGGTGAGGTTCGCGTCCGGCTTGTTGTCGATCGCCATCCGCAGTCGCATCTCCGGACGCCCGGAGATGCGCACGCTCTGCGTCAGCTCGGGGGAGCGGTAGGCGAGTCGGTTGGCGCTCGCGGTGTCCGGGTTGGACACCAGGGTGTCCGGGTGGATGGTCCGGCCCTCGTCGACGAAGCTCTGCTCGATTTTGGCCTTCGGCGGCTTGCCGGTGGTGAGCGCGCCGGGTGCGGTGGTGTCGGTGGCCGCGAAGCGCAGGCCGACCTCCCGCGCCGCCGGGTCGGGCCAGTTGGCGTACGTGGTGTAGGCGCGGTCCTCGCGCTGGAGCACCGCCGTCGGCTCGTCCATGATGCCGTTGCGCACGTTCCACAGCCAGAAGTCGAACCAGCGGTTCTCGGTCTGCTTGTACGTCCACGTCTGGCCGCCGGGCAGGGTCACCGAGGCGCTGCTGCCGGGACCGCCGTGGCCGCCCTGGTGCAGCCAGATCTTGCGGGGGACGTCGCGCTTGGCGAGCTGGTCCCACCAGCCGGCGAAGTGTTCGGTCTTCACGTTCCAGTCGTTGAGGCCGTGCACGACGAAGACGCTGGCCTTGACGTCGCGGGCGTCGAGGTAGTCGCGATCCTGCCAGAACTTCGAGTAGTCGCCGGTGACCCGGTCCTGCTTCGCGGTGATATCCGCGAGCTCGTCGGCGCACTGCCCCTCGGCGCGGGCCTGCCCGGCGGTGTACTGGGCCAGGATGTCGAGGTCCTCGCCCTGGAACGTCCCGGGCGCGACCACCAGGCCGTTGGCCCGGTAGTAGTCGTACCAGCTGCTGATCGCGGAGACCGGCACGATGGTCTTGAGCCCCTTGACGCCCGTGGTGGCCACCTGGTTGGGCAGCGTCCCGTTGTAGGAGACGCCGGTCATGCCAACCGCGCCGGTGGTCCAGCCGGCGGTGACCGGGGCGCCGTTCGCGTCGTACCCCTTGGCACGGCCGTTGAGCCAGTCGATGACCGCCTTGGTGCCGAGCGTCTCGGCCTGGTCCCCGCTGGTCGGGCAGCCGTCGGAGTCGCCGGTGCCGACGCTCTGGCCGAGCACCACCGCGTACCCGCGGGGCACGTAGTAGTCGTCCAGCGAGCCGGGCAGGTTGGCCTTCGCCTGGGCCCGCTGTGCGCCGGCGTCGAGTGCGCGACGCCCGTTGCGGTCGGTCAGACCGTTCTGCGGCAGCTCGTCGACCAGCACGCTCGGGTACGGCACGTCACCCCAGGTGCCCTTGCGGTACGGGCTGTGCTCGAAGATGACAGGCACCTTGAAGCCCTGCGTGGCGGTCTCCCGGGGGCGGGAGATGTCGATCGCCACCCGGTCGGGCCGACCGTCGTGGTCGGTGTCCACCGGGGTCTGGACGAACACCCGCTCCTCGATCGCGTCGGCGAGCGAGAACACCGGTTGGGTCATGCCGTCGCTGACCACGATGCCGGTGGGCGTGGTGGGCGTGGGCGGGGCGGCAGCCGCGGGTGGGGCTGCGCTGAGGACCAGGGCGCCGGACACGCCGACGCTCAGGAGTGCCAGATGACGGGGTCGACGCATGCGCGTCTCCCTTCGGTTGGGCTGGTTGCCGGGGTCGGCAGGGGCCAATCTCGAAGATCCATTCGTCGCCATGCTAGGTCCGGGCCGGCGTCCCGTCGATCCCTTCGGCCAGGGACGCATCTGTCGCCCACACCGTCGCTGCCGGTCTACCGGGCGGCAATCGAAACGACATCGAACTGAGCCCGGCGGCGAAACAGCGCCGAAATCCTCAGCGTGCGAGCCGGAAAACCCCTCGTCAAGGGGTGCCCGGGTGATCCTTTCCCTGCATATGATCTTGCCGAAGTCGCCCGAAGAGGCGGGTTCGTCCACATTAGACGAGGAGCAAGATGCTCAGGAAAATGCGATGGCTGTTGGCCGTCGCCGTCACGGCCACGACGCTGACCGCCCTACCGGGCGGCACCGCCACGGCCGGACCCAGCGACATCGGTCAGACCGGCGCACCCGCAGCCACTGCTGACGGGAAGAGGCACACCGTCACCCTGCTGACCGGGGACGTGGTGACCGTACGGGACACCGGATCGGGTTGCCCACACGCCACAATTCGGCCGGCGGACGAGAACGCGGTGATCCACCAGAGCTGCGGCCCCGACGGGCACCTGCACGTCATCCCCGCCCGCGTCGCGTCCCAGCTCGGCTCGGTCCTCGACCCCGACCTGTTCGACGTCACCACGCTGATCGCCGACGGCTACGACGACGACAACTCCGCCGAGCTGCCGCTCATCGTGCAGCCCGCCACCGCGTCCGCCCGGGTAGCCGCGCTCGGTGACGTGCTGGCGTTGCCCAGCATCGGTGCGGTCGCCGGCCGCGTACCCAAGAAGAGCCCGGCCACGGCGAAGCTTGCGACCAACTCGCTGCTCGCGGGCGCGAAGAAGGTCTGGCTCGACCGCAAGGTCCGGGCCACCGCCCTGACCGGCGGTGGGCGCCCGGCCGGCCTGGACCGCAACCTGGGCCAGATCGCCGCGCCGGATGCCTGGAAGGCCGGCTGGACCGGCAAGGGCGTCCGGGTCGCGGTGCTCGACACCGGCGCCGACTTCACCCACCCGGACCTGGTCGGCCGGGTCGCCGAGCGGGCCGACTTCACCGTCGAGGGCGGTGACGCCGTCGACCACAACGGCCACGGTACGCACGTCGCCTCGACCATCGCCGGCACCGGCGCGGCCGCCCACGGTCAGCGTCGCGGGGTGGCGCCGGACGCCGAGCTGGTGATCGGTAAGGTTCTCGACGACTCCGGCTACGGCGACGACTCCGGCATCATCGCCGCCATGGAGTGGGCCGCCACCCGGGCCGACGTCATCAACATGAGCCTCGGCGGCAGCGACCCGGACGACGGCAGCGACCCGCTGTCGCTCGCCGTCGACACTCTGAGCGAGTCCACCGGCGCGCTCTTCGTCATCGCCGCCGGTAACAGCGGCGGCGCCATCTCCTCGCCGGGCTCGGCCGCCAGCGCGCTGACCGTCGGAGCGGTCGACCGCAACGACAAGCTCGCCGACTTCTCCAGCCGCGGGCCGCTGGTCACCAGCAACGTGGCCAAGCCGGAACTGGTCGCGCCCGGTGTCGACATCGTCGCCGCCCGGGCCGCCGGCACCAACCTCCAGGACCCGATCGACCGGTACTACGAGGCGATCAGCGGCACCTCGATGGCGAGCCCGCACGTGGCTGGCGCCGCAGCGCTGCTCGCCCAGCGTCACCCGGACTGGAGCGGTGAGCGACTCAAGGCCGCCCTCGTCGGCGCCGCCGACCCACTCAGCGGCATCGACCCGTACGCCGTCGGCGCCGGTCGGCTCAACGCGGCCCGGGCCCTCGGTGGCCCCACCGGCAACCAGCCGGTGGTCAACCTCGGCACCTTCGCCTACCCGCAGTCCGGGACCAGCGAGACGAAGCTGAGCTGGACCGGTGAGTCGACGGCCGTTCTCGACCTCGACGTGTCGATCGTCAACCACGACGGCCAACCGGTGCCGCGCGGCGCGGCGTCGCTGTCGACGAGCCGGCTGACGCTCAGGCACGGCACCACCGCCTCGGCGACCCTGCGGGTCAACCGTGCGGCGCTGGCCGCCCGACCGGGCTTCTACCTGGCAACCGTCACCGCCCGTTCCGGGCGCAAGCTGGTCGCGACGACCCCGGTGAGCTTCTACGTCGAGCAGCCCAGCTACGACCTGACGATCCAGACGAAGCCGCTGCCGGGCCTGAAGGACGGCGCGGAGAGCTGGATCAACCTGCTGGTCACCAACCTCACCGACCCGCTGATCTACTACGGCGGTGCGGGCGGCACGCCCGGAGACACCTTCACGCTGCGGGTGCCGGCCGGCCGGTACGCGATCCTCGGCTCGTCCGTCGCCTACTACGTCGACAGCGACGTGTTGGAGACGACACTCGCCGCCGAGGTCGACCTGGACGTGCGCGGCGCCCGGAGCGTGACGCTCGACCCGGCGCGGGCCAGGCCTGTGACGGCGACGGTCGACGGGGTGCCCACCACGCCCACCCGGACCGACCTCACCAACGTCCAGACCGCGCCGAACGGCCTGTCCTGGTGGCACCAGATCAGCGGGTACGGTGCCAGGACGACGGTCCGCACCACCGCGCTGCCCAAGCCCACCGTCGGCTCCCGACGCACCTGGGCGGCGGTCAACCTGGACTCGCCAGCCGGCACCGCCAAGCCGTACCGCTACAACCTGGTGCACGAGTACGCGGGCGGCGTGCCGGCCGACCCCGCCTTCCGGGTGAGCAAGGCCGAGCAGGCGAAGCTCGCCCGGATCGAGGAGCGCTTCCACCAGGTCGACTCGGAGGGGATGGTCACCCAGCTGATCCGCAGCGGCTTCACCCCGGACGGGGTGCCGGTGACGCAGACCCACGAGGGGAACCTGCCGCCGTACCGCACCGACTACCTCTCGGCCGGCTACCGCTGGGCGGACGAGGGTGTCTACGGTGGCCTGTCGGCCCAGGAGGCGCCCCGCACCTACCAGCCGGGCAGTCTGCAGACCAAGGTCTGGGCGCGCCAGCCGCTGCACTCCGGCTGGTACGACGACCCGGCCGGCGTCGACCAGAGCTGCGCCACCGCTCCGTCACGGACCCGGGGCAACCTGCACATCGACCTGGTGTCGCTGACCGACCAGCACCAGCGGGCCGACTGCCTCCAGGGCTCCTCGATCGGCGTGAACCGCAAGCTGTCGTTGTACCGCAACGGGAAACTGGTCGAGGAGCGGGACCGCCCGCTCGCCGACTTCACAGTGCCGCAGCAGTCGGCCGACTACCGGCTGACCCTCGACGTCGACACGAGCCTGATCCTGCCGATCTCCACCAAGGTCAACACCTCGTGGACGTTCCGGTCGGCAGGGCCGGACGGCACCGGGAGCGTGCCGCTGCCGCTGCTCGCGGTGGACTACGCGCTGCCGATGGACACCAACAACCACGCCACCGGCGGAACTGCGGAACTGGCCGTCCGGCAGATGCGGGGCATCAAGGCGCAGAAGGTGACGTCGTTCCAGGTCTGGACCTCCACGGACGACGGGGCCACCTGGAAGTCGGCCCGGGTCACCGGCAGCGGCGACAGCTACCGGGTCGCGCTGCCGACGGCCGCCGCCGGGCAGTCCGTGTCGTTGCGGGTGAAGGCCGCCGCCAACGGCGGTAGCGGAATCGACCAGACCATCATCCGGGCGTACCACGCCGGCTGACCGTCGACAGGGTGGTGCGGCCCGGCTCCGGCCGGGTCGCACCACCTTTTGCGTCGCGGTGTCGATCCGGCCCTACCTCGTTCGTCGTGACGGTGAACCGTGACGCCGACAACGAGAGGCACGCCCATGACGTCCGTCGCCGAGACATCGCTGCACCGAACCCATTTCCTGCTGGGCTGTGGCACTGTCGCCGGCCTGCTCTTCCCCGTCCTGTCGTTCGGGCAGGCGTTCACCCGATCCGGCTTCGACCTGCGCCGGCACGCGATCAGCTCACTCACCCTCGGTGACCTCGGCTGGTTGCAGGTCGTCGCGTTCGTGGGCACCGGCGTCCTGGCCGTCGCCTTCGCGCTGGGCCTGTGGCAGTCACTGCGACCGGGCCGCGCCGGCACCGTGGTGCCGGTGCTGGTCGGCGTGTACGGGGTGGCGATGGTCGGCGGTGGGATCTTCGTGCCCGATCCCGCGCTCGGCTGGCCACCCGGCGCCCCGGCGGGGCTGCCCGAGCAGGCCAGCACGGGCAGCGTCCTGCACACGGTGTGCGGTGCGGCGGCGTTCCTGTCGCTGATCGCGGCCGGCCTGCTGCTCGCTCGACGGTTCGCCGCCCAGGGGGACCGGAACTGGGCGCTCTACAGCGCCACCAGCGGTGCCGTCGCGTTCGTACTCACCGCCCTGCCGTGGAGCGAGGGGAGTGCGAGCATCCGCTTCGCCGTCGGCGCGGTGCTCATCTCGGGGTGGCTCGTGGCGCTCTCCTGGCGAACACGCGACGAGGTCGCCTGACCGTTGAGGCGGTTCTCGTCGTAGGCAGGTGACAGCATCACGTCATGGCCACAGCGAAGCAGCCGGTAACCGCTCCGACCGTGATCAGCGTCGACGACTTCCTGGCCGGCAACCCCGACGAACGTAGGCGGGCCGACGCGGGGCGGCTCCGCGCGATCATGGGTGAGCTGACCGGGGAGCCGGCGGTGATGTGGGGCCCGAGCATCGTCGGCTTCGGCAGCTACCACTACACCTACGAGAGCGGGCGTAGTGGTGACGCACCCCTGGTGGGGTTCTCGCCCCGCAAACAGAACCTCGTCCTCTACCTCACCGGCGGCGGTCTCGAGGAGCGGGACGACGCGCTTCTCGCCCGGCTTGGCCCGCACCGCGCCGGACAGGGATGCATCTACCTGAGGCGGCTCGACGACGTCGACGAGAGCGTGCTGCGGCAGCTGATTGAGCGCACCGTCCAGGTGCACAGGGGCGTCGACGGGGGCAGCGGCCGATGAGCCGCCGACGTCACTGGCCCTCCCAGACCGCCTTCGCCCCGGAGTCGCCGGTGCGCACCACGTAATACACGGTGACGGCGGCGGCCACCAGCGACAACACCTGCAACGCCAGGGTCAGCGGCCGACCGGGCCGCCCGTCCGCGCTGGCGTCTGCGGCCTTCGGCGCGACGAGCCGGACCAGCGCCAGGGCCACCACCCCCAACCCGATGCTGGCGTAGAGCGTGATGTCACCGAACTCCTGGTGTGCCTCCAGCTTCGGCAGGAACTCGGGGGTGACCCGGTTGGCGGCGCGCATCCGCTCGAGGAAGGCGTCGCCGGAGAGCTTCGTCAGCAGGGCGGCGACCGGCGCACCCACTGCCAGCAGCCCCAGCACCCACCGGGTGTGCGGCCGGATCGGCGGGACGAACGCGTAACCGACCGTCAGCAGGGCCAGCAGCGGCACGAAGGCGACAGCGGCGTGCAGCAGCAGAGGGTGGGCCGGGATGCCCATGAACTCCTCGAACATCGGCGTCTCCTCCGGTGACATCGGCCTGGACGTTGATCGTCCACATCGGGACGCTATCGGTACCACGCGGGCGTGTCATCCCCGCCGATCGCTCACCTGTCGCGGCCAGGTCGACGGCGACGGGCATCTCGCGCCGGCGAACCCGGCCCGCATCAGAGGTTTCTCAGGGTGACCAACTCGCCGGGGCGCAGCGCGACCTGATGTGCCTCAGCGCTCCGTCCTAGAGTCGGCGACGCGCCCGCCACGGCAGACTCAGGTCGCCGCCGCCCGTACGCCGAGGCCGACCAGGATCACGCCGGTCAGCCGATCGAGCATCCGTCGCACCGATGCGGTGCGGAGCAACCGGGCGGCGGCACCGGAGACGACGGTCCAGCCGGCGAGCCAACAGGTGTGCAGCGCGGCGTACGCCGTGGCGAGCAGCACCATCGGCACCAGCACCGGTCGGCCCGGTTCGAGGAACTGCGGTGCCAACGTGAGGTAGATGGCGGCGGCCTTGGGGTTCAGCACATTGCCGAGCAAACCCTGCAGGTACGGGTGGTCCACGCGCCAGGGCAGCCTTCGGGCGGAAACCGTCGGTCGCCGTCCCGCCTCCGCGCGACGGCGCGACGCGGACCAGAGCATCCAGAGCCCGAGCCCGACCAGATAACCCGCCCCGACCAGCTTGACCACCCAGAACGCCTGCGACGAGCGGAGCACCAGCGCGGCCAGGCCGACAGCGGCCAGCGTGGCGTGCACGTAGAGCCCGGTCACCGTACCGAGGATCACCCACCAGCCCTGCCGCCGCCCGCCGGTGGCGACCCGCGAGACGACCAGGGTCAGGCTCGCGCCCGGCGTGGCGGTGATCGGCGCCACGGCGATCAGGAAGCCGAGAACCGCGACCCCGTGCATCCTCAGACCACCACCCGGTAGTGGGTGGTGAACAGGCCGGCGTCGTCGTACACGTGGAATGCGACGCCGGGCGGTTGGGTCTGGGTGGTCAACGGGCCCTCGCCCTCCCAGGGCATCCGCAGGGTGGAGACCACACCCGGGGCGATCCGCAGTGGACGGCCCGCGAAGGTGCTCGCGGCGGCGGTGTGGAAATGCCCGGTCAGCACGGCGACGACCTGCGGGTGGGCGGCGACGAGTTCGGCCAGGGGGTCGGCCGGCAGAAGCCGCATCGGGTCGATGACCGGGTGGTGCAGCACCACCGGCGGGTGATGCAGGGCGATGAACGTCGGCGTCCCGGCCGGCACCGAACCCAGCTCGTCGGCGAGCCAGGCCATCGTCTCGTCGTCCAGGTGACCGTCGTCCGCGCCGGGCACGGAGGAGTCGGCGAGGAGGAAGACCGCCCCGGCCACGTCGTGGCGGGCGTTGATCGGGCCGGTGCCGCCGCGGTCGTCACCGAGCAGACCCTTGCGGTACGCGTCGCGCACGTCGTGGTTGCCGGGGCAGACCATCACCGGCAGCGGGGAGTCGAAGAGCTTCGCGGCGGTCTCGTACTCGGCCACCTCGCCGTGGTCGGCGATGTCCCCGGTGATCAGGATCGCGTCGACCTGTCGTGGCAGGCCGTGCAGGTGGTCCATGACCCGGGCGGTCCGCTCGGCCGACCGGGGATGGCTGTCGAGGTGGGTGTCACTGAGGTGCGCGATGACCAGCACGAAGGCACTCCTAACGGCTACGAGAGTAAAGCCGTCAAGGACGCTACTCCGGGCCAGGTCGGCCGCCGCAGCGCGTCAGCCGCCGCGGTCAGCTCCGCGAGCGCGGCAGGCAGTCCTTCTTGTACTTGAGGCCCGAACCACACCAGCACGCGTCGTTGCGCTCCGGCGGCCAGGCGATCCGCGCGCTGGGCCGCGCCGACACCTCCGCCGCGTAGCCGGCCCGGACCGCCGCGTCGGCCGGATCGCCGCCACGTCGTCCGGCGAACGCGGTCAACCCGGCCACTGTCGCGCCGAACACGCCCAACCCGGCCTGACCGGAACCCCGCAGCCGAACCAACTCCGTCTCCAGCCGGCCCCGGTGCGCGTCCCAGTCCGGCCCGTACACCTCCGTGAGGGCGGGGTGCTCGGCGAGCAGGCGATCGAACTCGGCCCGTGGCCAGAAGAGCAGATCCGACTCGGCGTCCCGCCGCTCACCGGCCCGCCGCACGAGCTGGGTCTCCAACCGGTCCGCCAGGTCGTCCTGCCGGTCGTGCGGCAGGTTCAGATTGCGGCGTACCCGATGCCGTTGTTGCAACAGGAAGAAGGCGACACCGGGCGCGTCCGGCGGACCGAGATCGACCACCGGGTCGATCGCCGTGCTGGCCGGCCCGGACGCGGCGGTCGCACGTTCGTTGAGCACTGTGTCGACCGCCTCGCTCAGCCACGTCTCGGCGGTCGCCGAACGCCCACCGGCGTCCAGCGCGGCACTGACGTAGGCGGGGGCGTCGGGCTGCACGAGCAGCAACGGGCGCAACGCCGTCAACTCCGCCATCGCCTCGTCGTCGTGACCGCCGGCCCGGAACAGCGCGCGGGCCCGCAGCGCGCGGGCGAACCCGGCCCGAGGGTCGTCTCCGGACGGGTACGCCGCCAGGGCCTGCTCCGCGTACCGCAGCGCGGCCTCGGGCCTCGCTCGGATCTCCGCGATCTCGGCGGCCAGAGTCAGCGCGTCCCCGGCGTCGTCCGGGTCCTCCAGCCGGCCCTGTTCGGCGGCCTCCGCGAGGTCGGCGGCGACACCGAGCGGATTGGCCGTCCCGAGCGCCGAGCGGCGAAGTTCGGCGAGGTCAGCCTTGGTGAGTGTCTCTCTCGTCGGCACGATCTCACGGTACGTCGGCGTGCTCGCCGAATGCGGGCAGATCACCTGTTACGCCGCTCTCATGCCACCCGCCGGGCGGACTACGACCACGCGCCGGCCGCCGCTGCCCGGGCGGCGTAGGTGTCGAAGTCGAGCGGGTCCCGTCCGAGAACCCGACGTACCCCGCCGGTCGGTTCGGCGAGGTGGCCTGCCCGCATGCCGGCGAACAGTGCGTTCAGCGCCGTCGCCGTCTCCGCTGGATAGCCCTCGGCGAGCAGTTCGGCGTGGTACTCCTCCGGGGTGAGTTCCACGTAGCGGATCGAACGGCCGCTCACCCGGGCGATCGTCGCCACCGCCGCGTCGAAGGTGAGCGCACGAGGTCCGGACAGGTCGTACACCTGTTCGTGGTGGCCGGGCGACGTCAACAGCGTCGCGGCCACGTCGGCGACGTCCTGGGCGTCGACGAACGGCTCCGGGGTGGCGCCCATCGGCAGGGCCAGCCGACCGTCGAGCAGCGGTTGCCGAAACAGGTCCTCGCTGAAGTTCTGACTGAAGTTGTTCGGCCGGATGATCGTCCACTCGATGCCGGACTTCCGCACCGCCTCCTCGGCCGCGACCATACCGGGGGAGAAGTCACCGACCCGGTCGATCCCGCGCCCGGACAGCGCCACGATCCGGCCCACACCCGAGTCGACCGCCTGGGTCACGAAGTCGGTGGCCAGCGCGGGGTCCTCCGGCGCGAGCAGATAGACCGCCGAGGCGCCCGCCAGGGCCGGCCGCCACGTGTCCCGCCGCGACCAGTCGAACCGCACCTCACCGGAGCGAGAGGCGGCCCGGGCGTGCCGACCCGCCGCCCGCAGTGTCTGGACCAGCCGACGACCGGTCTTGCCGGTGCCGGCCATCACGAGTGTCGAAGGTGCGTTCGTCGTCATGACCACGAGTCAACTCGCCCAGCCGCAGGCGGGACATGTCCTGTCGTACGCCAGGCATGTCCGATCGTCCGCGGTCCATCCTCCGCGATCTATGGTCGGTGCATGGACCCGTTCGACAATTTGCTGCGCGGCCTGCACGCCGACGGCGCGGCCTTCGGCCGGTCGGTGCTGACGCCGCCGTGGGCGCTGCGGTTCACCGACGGCGCCCCGCTGACACTCTGTGTCCCGATGCGGGGCGAGGGCTGGATCTCCCACCCGGAGAGCGACAAGCCTCGCCTGGTCCGGGTCGGCGAGGCGGCCACCGTGCGCGGGCCGGCACCGTTCGTCTTCTCCGCCGAGCCCCGGTCGAGCTTCGAGCCCGGGGAACTGCAGGACGTCCGGCGCGGCCAGACCGGGGTGGTCGACCCGGTGGGCGCGGACCACACCGACCGCCTCGTGCTGCTGGTCGGGGTGTACCACGTCCGGGGCCGGGTGCCGCAGCGGCTGCTGGGTGCGCTGCCGCCGGTGCTCGTCGTGCCGGAAGACCAGGATTGCGCCGCGCTGCGCGACTACCTCGACGCCCAACTCGACGCGGGCCGGCCCGGACGGCAGGTCGTGCTGGACCGCCTGCTGGACTGGTTGTTGGTCTGCACGGTGCGGGACTGGTTCGACCAGCCGGAGGCCGAGGCCCCCGGCTGGTACCGCGCGCTGAGCGACGACACGGTCGGGCCGGTGCTGCGCGCCATGCACGAAGCACCGGGCCGGCCGTGGACCCTGGCCAGCCTGGCCGCGCAGGCCGGCGTCTCCCGGTCCACACTGGCCAAACGGTTCACCACGTTGGTGGGCGAACCGCCGCTCACCTACCTGACCGACTGGCGCATGACACTCGCCGCCGACCTGCTGGCCGAATCGACCGCGACGGTCGCCGCCGTGGCACGTCACCTCGGGTATGCGGACGCGTTCGGCTTCAGCGCGGCCTTCAAACGCGTGCACGGCATGAGCCCCAGCGGGCATCGACGGCTCGCCCGCACCGACGCGACGGCGGCCTGAGCGGCTGCTCTTCCAGGCCCAGAGCCGGTCGACGAGTGGTCGCAAAACCAACGAACTACGGTCATCTGCCGTCAACCCGTCGTCGGTAGCGTCCGGTCGCCAGTTTCCCGACCAGGTCGCACAAAGGCGGAGTTATGGGCGCGGTGGATCGCCGTACGTTTCTCAAGGCGATGGGAGTTCCCGCGATCGGCGCGGCGCTCCCGTTGGACCTCAGCAAGGCGCTCGCCATCCCGGCGAACAACCGGACCGGCTCGATCAAGGACGTCGAGCACGTCATCATCCTGATGCAGGAGAACCGCTCCTTCGACCACTACTTCGGCACCATGCGCGGCGTACGCGGATTCGGTGACCCCCATCCGGCGACACTGCCGTCGGGCAGGGACGTGTGGCACCAGCCCAATGGGGCCGACGAGCTGCTGCCCTTCCGCCCCGAGGTGAAGGACCTCGGCCAGACCTTCCTGCCGGACCCGCCGCACGGCTGGAACGACGGGCACGCCGCCTGGAACGACGGCCGGTTCGACAAGTGGGTGCCGAACAAGGGCGTCACGGCGATGACCTACCACACCCGCCAGGACCTGCCGTACCACTACGCGCTCGCCGACGCCTTCACCGTCTGCGACAGCTACCATTGCTCGCTCATGGGCCCGACCGACCCCAACCGCTACCACATGTGGAGCGGCTGGGTCGGCAACGACGGCAAGGGCGGCGGCCCGGTCATCACCAACGCCGAGGCCGGCTACGACTGGTCCACGTACCCGGAGCGGCTGGAGCGCAACGGCATCTCCTGGAAGATCTACCAGGACGTCGGCACCGGCCTCAACAACGCCGGGTCCTGGGGCTGGACGAACGACCCCTACATCGGCAACTACGGCGACAACTCGCTGCTCTACTTCCACCAGTACCAGAATGCGCAGCCCGGAACGCCGCTGGCCGACAGGGCCAAGACCGGCACGGAGATCCGCACCCAGGGCCGCGACCCGGAGGCGCTGCTGGCGGACTTCCGCGCCGACGTCGAGGCGGGACGCCTGCCGGAGGTCTCCTGGATCACCGCACCGGAGGCGTACACCGAGCACCCGAACTGGGAGCCGGCGTACGGCTCCTGGTACATCTCGCAGGTCATCGACATCCTCGCGTCGAACCCCGAGGTGTGGAGCAGGATGGCGCTCTTCATCACGTACGACGAGGAGGGCGGCTTCTTCGACCACGTGGTCCCGCCGACGCCCCCGCAGACCCGCGAGTACGGGCAGTCGACAGTGCCGACCACCAACGAGATCTTCCCCGGCGACGCCGACCACCCGGCCGGACCGTACGGCCTCGGCATCCGGGTGCCGATGGTCATCGTTTCGCCGTGGACGCGCGGCGGCTACGTGAACTCGCAGGTCTTCGACCACACCTCACTGATCAAGTTCCTGGAGGCGCGGTTCGGACACGGCCGGCCGGACCTGATCGAGCAGAACATCACCCCGTGGCGGCGGGCCGTCGTCGGCGACCTGACCACGGCGTTCGACTTCCGGCACCCGAACCGCTCGCGCGAGGTCAGGTTGCCCGACACCGACGACTTCAAGCCCGAGGAGTTGGTCCGGCACCCCGACGAGGTGCCGGTTCCGCCGGCGGACCAGCGGCTGCCGAAGCAGGAGCACGGCGTACGCCCGGCGCGGCCGATCCCGTACACCCTGCACGCCGACGGGTGCCGCGGCGACGACTCGTTCCGGATCGACTTCCGCAACTCCGGCGGTGTCGCCGCGGTCTTCCAGGTCCGCCAGGCGGGCAGCGCGGACGCCCCGCGCAGCTACACCGTCGAGCCGGGCAAGCAGCTGACCGACACCTGGCCGGTCACCTCCGGGTACGACCTGTCGGTGCACGGGCCGAACGGGTTCTTCCGCCGGTTCACCGACGGCCGGTCCCACCTCGACGTCACGCCCGCCTACGACGAGCGCGACTACAAGCTGGCCCTCACCGTCAAGAACCGCGGGTCGAAGCGGGTCGAGGTGACCGTCCGGGACGGGTACCACGCCCGACCGGTCAAGGTGTCGCTGCGCCCCGGCGAGACCGAGCGCGTCACGTGGACGCTCGCCCGCACCCACGGCTGGTACGACCTGACGGTTTCCGTCGCCGGTGACGCCGACTTCGCGTACCGCTGCGCGGGTCATGTCGAGAACGGCAAGGACAGCATCAGCGACCCTGCCCTCGGCGGGCTCGTCTAGGCGACACCGCGTCACCCGGGGCGCCGCCGGCCCGGGTGACGCGGCTCGGCGCCGCGATCGGCGGCGGATGTACGGATGAGCGTGATGACTCACAGGCATATTGATGCCGCAGAGTCATCACGCTCGTCACGGCGCTCGCACGTCGGCTCAGTCAGAACTCCTCGTACACCGCCGGGTCCTGGTCCGAGAGCCGCCCGTCCGGGCGGCCCAGCGCGGTGATGGCCTCGACCTGCGCGTCGGTGAGCTTGATGCCGAAGACGTCCAGGTTCTCGACCTGCCGCTGCGGGGAGGCGGCCTTGGGCAGCGGGATCACCTGACGGGCCACGTGCCAGGCGAGGATCGCCTGCGCCGGGCTGACGCCGTGCGCGGTGGCGATCTCCACGACGACGGGATGCTGCTGCAGGTCGTTGCCATGGCCGAGCGGGCTCCAACCCTGCACCAGGATGCCGTGCTCCCGGTGGTAGTCGATCGCTTCCTGCTGCGGAAAGTACGGGTGTACCTCGATCTGGTTGACCACCGGGGCGACCCCGGTCTCGGCCACCAGCCGCTCGATGTGCTCGGGCAGGAAGTTGGAGAGCCCGATGTGCCGCACCAGGCCACGTTCACGCGCCTCGATCAGCGCCCGCCACGCCTGCACGTACAGGTCGACCTTCGGGTTCGGCCAGTGGATCAGGTACAGGTCGACCCGGTCGAGACCGGTGCGGAACACACTCTCCTCGATGGTGGTCAGCGCCTCGTCGTAGCGGTGGTGCCGCCCTGGCAGCTTCGAGGTGACGATCAGCTCGTCCCGCACGTCACCGGCCGACCGGGCGGCCCGGCCGACCGCGCCCTCGTTCTCGTAGTTCACCGCCGAGTCGATCAACCGATAGCCCGCCCGGATCGCCTGACCGATCGCGTCGACACCCGCCGAGCCGTTCAGCCGGTACGTGCCGAGCCCGATCGCCGGCAGAGTGGTGCCGTCGGCTGCCGCAAGATGGGGAATCGTCATGGTTGATCTGCCTTTCGTCGACCGTGACTGACCCTACCCGCACGGTTTGCGCTGCCGAGACCAACCGGTTGATCAGCTCAGGTCGGCGTCGGTTGCCGCCTCGTAGACCGTCTCGACCGACCGGATCACCTTGACCATCGAGGCGAGGTACTCCCGCGTCTCGGGATCGGTGGAGTAGACGATCGTGCCCTTCATCCCGCGGGTCAGTAGGACCTTGTAGGTGTTGCGGATCAGCAGGTCCGCTTCGGCATCGCTGACCGCCTTGCTGCTGCGGAACGCCGGATCCTTCGACTCCTCGCGTCGCGTGACCAGCCGGCCGTCCCGAGCAACCAGGTCCGGCCCGACGATGACGCCTGACCAGTCGTACTCGAAGCCTTGCGCCGTGTAGACGCAGCCCACCTGGCTGAAACCGTTCGGGTCGGTGGCCCAGAACGCGCTACCTGGTGCCTCGCCGACGCTACGGTCACTCTTGACGTTCCAGGGTCGCGACCATCCGCCTACCTCCACGTCCGGCACCAGGCTGTCATCCGATCGCGGATCGCTCCACGGCCAGCAGTACCCGGCGGACATCCTGGCGGTCACGCCGGGCGCCTGCTTGCTCGCGAGGAAGGCCTCCATCTCCTCTGGCGACTCGGCGAGACGTAGGTCGACCTTGCCGTCACCGGTCCAGACCGACGGCTCGCCACCATCCAGACCGAGCAGGTCAACGACCCATCCCTCGTAGGTTTCGCTGCCGCCGCAGCGGAACTGGCCGTGCAAGGACACGATCTCGACGTCGAGCTTGAGTTGCTTCGCGTACGACGAGATGACCTCGACGTTGCCCAACTCGCCCGGCTTCACCACCTGGTGCTCGTCGAGCAGGAAGACGGGCACCCGGGCCGCGGCGATGAGTTCGTCGATCTGCGAGCGAGCCTCCTCCCGTCGAGCTTTCGGCGTGAAGCGGTTGACGGAGGTCTCCCGGATGCGATGCGCCTCGTCGCAGATCAGGACGTCCAGACCGTTGCGTTCGGCGGACATGAAGCTGTTGAAGTAGCCGAACAGATTCTTCAGCCGGGTCGAGCCCTTACCGGCATACCGCCGCAAGGTCTGGGTGAACGACCGCGAGCCCGTGGCGTGCATGACGGAGCGGTTCTGGCGTGCCAACTCGCCCAGCACGGATAGGGCGATCACGCTCTTTCCGCTGCCCGGTCCGCCCGAGACGACCACGACGGACTTACGGTCCGCCGACCGTGCCTTCTCCACGGCGTGCATCACCAACTCGTACGCCACGCGCTGCTCATCCAGCAGCGTGAAGCGCGATCGATTCTTCAGCTCCTGGGCGGCGTACCGCAGCAGGTGCCTACTGGGTCGAACCGAGCTGGTCAGGAAACGGTCAGCCGCGCCAGCGCCAGAGGCCGGGGCAAGGTGAGTACGTAGGTAATCGAGGAACTGGCCCCGCCGTTGCTTGGTGAAGATTCGGCTCTGCTCGGTCGCCTGGCGATCGAACAGATCACGGATGTCGCGGTCGGTCGCGTTGTGCAGGTACGCCGCCCCACGGACCGGATTCCCTTGCTCGGCGAGGATGCCGAGAAAGTCCGTCAGGTACTCGCAGTAAAGCTCGACCTGGACGCCAGGGTGAAGCCGTGGGCCACGCGTGTGCTCGACCGCCACGAGGGTGTCAGAACCCTCATGGGACTCGGCGTAGGACCACTGCTTCAACTCGACGACGATGTAGGAGTCGTCGGACGTGCCGGGGTCCACACCGGCAAGCACCACGTCCACCCGCTTGCTGGTCAGCGGTAACTGGTACTCGACCAGCATCTCCACCTGGCCCAGGCCCGCGTCGGTGAGATCCTGCCCCAGCACCGCCAGGCTGTGCGACCAGGAACGACGTTCTGCCGGGCTCACGTTGCGACCAATCTGCTCCACGATCCGGTCTGCGAGCATGCCGGTGCCACTCAGGCGCAGCAGACCATCGGCGGAAATGCGGAATGCTGACAACACTTGCCCCCGGGCAGCACGAAGTGATCGTGCGCATGGGGGGCGTGTCCGGCAACCGCCGAAAGCCCGTCGTGACGCGCTTCTACGTGATGGACTGTAGCGAAGAGATCAACTAAGCGCCATGTCGATCCTGCCTGCGGTTACCGCTTCGCCGCCGAACCGCGAGCCTGCTCAATTGGGTAGCGGCGAGCCGAATCCTCGAGCTTGGTCAGAGCCGTCTCCACCAGGTCGATGCCGAGCACGTCGGCGAGTCGAGTCAGATAGATCATGACGTCGCCGATCTCGGCCCTCACCCGACTACCCGCGTCCGGGTCAGCCATGACCGCCGCAGACTGCTCCGGCGTGAGCCACTGGAACTCGGCAATCAGCTCACCGACTTCGCCAGCGAGCGCCATGGCCAGGTTCTTGGGCGTGTGGAACTGTTGCCAGTCCCGTTCCTCCGCGAATGCCCGTACGCGGCCCGTCAGGTCGTCCATGGCGTGAAGCATGGCAGACCCGCGTACCAGTGCCTGGCGTCGACGGCGGTCCGATGGCTTGTCGCGATCGAGCGCCCCGGCCAGCGATTTGCTGTAGACGACGGACGGCTCGACGCCCTCCGGTACTGACGCACCGCACGAGACCGGCGCTCGGACTACTGGAATAGTCTCAAGCATCAATTTCGTGCGGATGCGCCAGTTCGGCGCGGCAATCCCAGAATGCTGAGAGAATCGCCGTACGGAAGGAATTGCTAGGTACCGTCGTCGGTCACAACGAGACGATGACCGGCTGGATCTGGACGTTCTTGGTCAGTTGCTGCGGCGAGGGAACGGGTGTGCTGACCTTGACAGACGTGTTGTAGCCGTAGATGACGACCCCATCGAGGTGGTTCGCGCCCGGCCAGTTCGCCTCCAGGCGGACCGCCATCTGAGTAGGGAAGTTGGTCACCTCTTCGGCGCACGACCGGATCAGGACGACGCTCGGGGTGGCGGTCAGGTGGGTGGCGAGCATTCTGGCCAGCTTCTTGTAGGTCCAGCCCCAGTCCTTGGCGCCGGCTTCGGCGTCGCCGATTTCCTCGTCGTTGCCGTGCGCGCGGATGCACAGCGGCTCACCAGCCTGCACCCCGGCCAGGTAGGTGGCCAACTGCCGATCCGCCTCGGCCTGAGTGAGGCCGGCGTCGATGGGCAGGAGAGCGCCCCAGGCAGCCGCTCCCGAATCTGGCCCTGCAGATTGGCCTCGCGTATTCGGATCCTGAGTCGCCACTATGAACATGACATTCTCCTTCGGGTAGCCGCGTTTTATAAGAACCCGCCGAAGGCAGATTAGCGCGGTGGTCGAAGAATGGCCCTGTCAGCTATCCGGCTCAGATGGACGCTGTCGGTGGTCGGACAACTGTTGACGGCAGTTAAAGGGGCAGGCCTGATTGATGTAGGTCATCGACGTGCAATTCCCGGAGGCGCAATTGGCGTCCGACCGACGTCGACTGACACCACGCCCACTGCCTGGGGCGGGCCCGCGGTGCTCCTGCCGAAGTCGCAGCACGTGCAGTTTCACCGCGCTGTCGCCGCTCTCAACTCTCAGACGTCGGGGTAGTTGCCAGGGGGCCGCGTCGTGCATACACGCCGTGGGCACGACGCCGAACTAGCTGCCGCGTCCCTCGCGTTTGGCAGTGGTGAGGAAGTCGGTCCATGCCCGGGCGGTGAAGGTGAGGAGCGGTCCCGTGGAATCCTTCGAGTCGCGGACGGCGACGACCTCGGCGAGGTTCGTGGCGACCTCGACGCAGTTGCCGCCGTTGTCACCGCTGCGGGTGCTCTTACGCCAGATGGCGCCGGTCAGATCAGTCATGCCGCATCTCCTCGATGATCCTCTTGATCATGTCTCTTGATTCTGCCGCGCCGAGCGCGAGGGCCGTCAGTCCTCTCCAGGTGTCCTCGTAGGCCATCAGCTCCTCCGGCTTATCCAGGTAGAGCGCCCCGGTCAGCGACTCGCTGTAAACCACTGAGGGCTCCGGCGCAGTCCGACCCCCGTTAGTTGTCGGGAACTCGAGGATCACAAACGAGCCAGCGACCGCTCCAGGATGCGGCCCGGCAGCGAGCGGCACCACTTGCACTGAGATGTTCGGCTGCTCGGAGACTTTGAGCAGATGTTTGAGCTGGTCGGACATTACGCCGTGGCTGCCGACCACTCGACGGAGTGCCGCCTCGGAGAGCACTGCGTCCAAGCGTGGGGGCTTTGGCAGTCGACGCCTAAGCAACGCCTGTCGTTGTAGCCGCACCTCGACTGCTTGCTCACGCTCCTCGGGGCTCAGCCGACTCCCAGGCTGAAAGAGTCCAAGGGCGTAGGAGCGCGTCTGCAACAACCCAGGAATCAGCGTCTCGCCGTACTCCCGCAGTCGAGCCGCGGCGGATTCCAGGCCCACGTACAGCTCGAACCAGCTCGGCACCGCATCGCCGTACGCGTGCCACCAGCCCTTCGATTTGGTCTCCGCGGCCAGACCGCGCATCGCCTCGGTCATCTCGGGCGACACCCCGTACAGCTCGCACATCGCCTTGACGTCGAGGACACGGACCGAGCCCTGGCCGCATTCGAGGCGCCAGATCTTCTGCCGGCTGTATTCGAGGGCTTCGGCGGCGGCGTCGAGCGTTACCCCGGCCTCGTTGCGGAACTGTCGCAGCAGCCGGCCGAGCTGCCGACGCGGCACGGTCGATCCGATGTCTTCGGGCATCCCGCACACTCCCTGGTTCCGTCACGCAACACTGCGTGACCTGCTCCTGCAACTCCTACGGGTTTCAGCAAAGAAAGTCAATGCACAACAGCGAAATCGCGGCTTGGAACGTTGCGTTTCCACTGCGGACTGTCGCAGGCTGGTCACAGCACGGTGGCTGGCCGGTCCCCCGAACGGCCGCCGTGTTCCCCGAACACCCCTCGCCCCTCCGCATCAGGAAGGCAGGCAGACATGAACGCCAAGAACCAGCGACCAGGGACGGCGAGCGGTGGCGCTACCTACCGCTCCGCTGCGTACACAAGTCTGCTGCCGTGGCAGGTGCGTGAGCGTCGCTTCGCGCCAGTCGGGTTCGGACGTCGCGGTTTGAACCCCGACGACGTGTACGCCTTCCTCGACCGGGTCGCCGTCGACATGGCCGCCGTCTACGCCGCTCTCGCCGAGAGCCGCCGCGAGACCGCCCGGATCAAAGCCGGACTGCGTCGCTGGCAGAGCGACCACGCCGGCACCCGCAACGAGCGGGGCCACACCCGATGAGCCAGCGGTACGTCATCCACCTGCCCGTCGTCGCCACCGACCTGCCCGCCGCACAGCGCCTGGCCCGGGTCATCGGCCGGTGGATGCTGGTGCTGCCGACGACGGACCCGGGGGAGACCACCGTCTCCGAAGAGGACCATCAGCTCGTCCGGCACCGGGTCTTCTGCGACCTGCGGATGCCAGGCGGCCGGCGCTGCCTGCTCCGCGACGGCCACGACGGCCCCTGCTCCCGCCGCCTGCGCCGGTGACCGAACCAGGGCTCGAACAATTCAGCAGAGCCGACTTCGGCGCGCTCAGGAAGTGCAATCCCGCTGGTGACGACATAGATAGGCCAAGGCGGCCATGGCCCGGAACCCGTTCCTGATCGAGTCCGCGCAGGAGCGCGCACTCGACGTGTTCCGCCATTACAAGAGCTACCGGGGGTAGACGTGCTGTACCAGATTCACTTTGAGAAAGAGTTGCCCGCGGCCGCGCTGCGCCGGCGCCTGCAGCAGGATCACGGCATCGCCCCCGACGCCGTGTACGTCGGTCGGATCGAGGACCGGGCGGCGGACGATCCACGTCCAATAGCCATGTTCACCCCGCCCGACGAGGATGAGGGATTCGGCTGGATTCTCACCGGTGACACCGAACTCGCCGACGCCACCGGGCGGAACGAGCGGGATCTCGCCGTCAGCCTGGCGCGTACCTTCGGGGTGCGGGCCCTGGTCGACGACGGCAGCATCTACCCCGACCGGTGGCTGCTGGTCAGTGCCGACGGGAGCAGCGGACGAGTCATGACCGACGACGACGCCGCTGCCGACGGAGACCTCCGAGTCGTGCACGCCCTCGAGCCGATCTCGGGTGAACCGCAGCTCGCTGTGGTGCCACCGCCGGAGTGGGCGCGCGCCTAGCAGACCGTCGTACGGCCGGGGCCCTCTCCACCGGTCGGTTGACCGCTAGGCTGGCCCTCCCTGGTCTCCCCACCTGGAGAAACGCCCATGTCGGACAGCGTATTCGCGCAGTTCACCGCCGACGACGACCAGCTCGAAGTTGGGCTGATCGTGCAGCCGGCGATCAACGCCGCCCTGGTGCACAACCGGGTGCCGCTGGTCCGTCACCTCATTCTCGTGAACCGGGGAGCGGTGCCGCTGACCGACGTGACGTTGACGCTGGAACTGCGAGGCCCGGACGGCGCGCTGACCGAGCCGTGGACGCGTACCCTCGCTGCGCCGTTGCGCCCCGGGGCGAGCACGAGCTGGGACGACTTCCGCGACTTCACGCCCGACCAGGTGCTGCTGTACCGCACCGACGAGGCGTTCCCGGTCGACTACACCCTCCGGGTGCAAGCTCAGGAGCAGACCCTGCGGTTGGTCGCCCCGTCACGAGTGCTGGCCCACAACGAGTGGTTCAACAGCCCAGCCCTGTACGACAGCCTGGCCGCCTTCGTACAGCCGAACACCCGGGCGGTGGAGGCGGTCCTGCGGGCCGCCGCCCAGCTGCTGCTGGTGCGGACGGGTTCCGGCTCGTTGCAGGGCTACCAGGAGGGTTCGGAGCGGGCGGCGCTGATCGCCGGCGCCGTGTACGAGGCGCTGCGCCAACTCGAGATCACCTATCAGACCCTGCCGGCGTCGTTCGAGAACACCGGCCAGAAGGTGCGAACGACTGCCGCCGTCCTGGACGGGCGACTGGGCAACTGCCTCGACCTGTCCGTCACGTACGCCGCGTGTCTGGAGGCGGCGGGGCTGCACCCGCTCATCTTCATCAGCGCGGGGCACGCCTTCGGTGGCTTCCTGCTGGAGGAGGAACGGCTGGGGTCGGCCGCGGTGACCGAGACCAACCTGCTGATCTCGATGGTCGACTCGGGCCGGGCCGTGCCGGTCGAGCTGACCCGCATCGGGCCGGGCGCGCAGTCGGCGACCTTCACCGAGGCGGTACGCGTCGGGCTCGGCCACTTCCGCGGCGACGGTGAGCGCATGCAGGGCGTCGTCGACGTCCACCTGGCCCATCGTTCGGGGATCCGCCCGCTGCCGTCAGCCGACGAGCTGGTCGCGCCCGCCGCGGTCGACGCCGAGGCGACGCCGGAGATAACAGCGTCCCTCGACCTTCCGCCCGGCGTCGCCGCCGCGAAGCTGCGCCAGTTCGCCGACGAGGGCGAGGAGGTGCCGCAGCAGTCCGACGGCTCACCGGCGCGCGTCCAGCAGTGGAAGAAGTCGCTGCTCGATCTGAGCCTGCGTAACCCGCTGCTCAACCTGCCCAAGCGTGGCCGTGGCCTGGACCTGCACGTGCCCGCGGGTGCGCTGGCCCTGCTCGACGACCTCATCCACGACGGCCGTCAGGTGCAGGTCATCCCGCAGGACGACATCAGTCACGTCCACGAGCTGGCCGGGGCACGTCGGGCGCAGGACCTCGACGCCGAGATCCTGACCCGGGAGCTGCGTACCGACCGGCGGGTCTACGGCGCGGTCACCGACGCCCGCTACAAGACCGCGATGCGCGCGCTGCAGCGCGAGGCGCGCACGATGGAGCAGGAGACCGGCAGCAACTACCTCTACCTGACCATCGGCACCCTGGTGCACACGAAGGCGACCGGGGGAGAGGCGTACGCGCCGCTGTTCCTCCTACCGGTGCGCATCGAGGGTGGCAGCGGCCGTCGCCCGTACGCGATGGTCATCGACGGCACCGAGGTCGCCAGCCCGAACTACTGCCTGATCGAGTGGTTGCGGGTGAAGCACAGCGTGCGGATCCCGGAGCTGGAGCGACCGGTCCTCGACGAGCACGGCATCGACATCGCCAAGACCCTCGCGGCGATCAACACGGGGTTGCTCGACAACCGGCTCAACTACCGCATCGACGAGACCGCCAGTCTTCGACTGCTGCAGTTCTCCACCTTCCAGATGTGGCGGGACCTCACCGACCACTGGCCCCGGTTCATGGAGAACCCGGTCGTCCGGCACCTGGTCGAGTCCTCCGGTGCCACGTTCGACGATCCCGCCCGCCCGGAGCACGACGTCGAGATCGCCGTCGACGAGGCCGACCTGCACCTGCCCATTCCCGCCGACGGGTCGCAGATGCAGGCCATCGTGCGCGCCGAGCGGGGCCACTCCTTCGTCCTGGAGGGCCCGCCGGGCACCGGCAAGTCCCAGACCATCACCAACATGATCGCCCGGGCGGTCAGCGCGGGCCGGTCGGTACTGTTCGTCGCCGAGAAGCAGGCGGCCCTGGAGGTGGTGAAGCGCCGCCTCAAGCAGATCGGCCTCGGGCCGTTCGCGCTCGACCTGCACGGGCGCAAGCAGTCCCTCAACGCGATCCGCCAGCAGCTGCGCGACGCGCTCGACCAGTACGACCAGGGCGGCGACGGCACCTGGACGGCCGTCGAGACGGCCTACCGGACGCGGCTCGCCCCACTGACGGAGTACCCGGCCCAGGTGCACACCACCAACCCCGTCGGGATGTCGCTCTGGTCGGCCTACGAGCAGACCCTGGCGTACGGGAACGGCCCGGTCGCCCCGATCCCGGTGGCCTACCTGCACGCACCCGCCCCGGCACGCGCGCAGGTCGAGACGACAGTGCGGGAGTTCCCGGCGGCCGCACGATCGGCCCGACTCCGGCCCGCGCATCCGTGGGCGCTCAGCGGCTGCCGCAGCCTCGACGGGCTGCACGGCGCCGCAGTCACCGAGATCGCTGGTGAGCTCGAACGTCTCCGCGCCGACCTCGCCGCGTACCCGCGCCTGGTCGAGTTGCTGCGGACGCTGCCCGCCCCGGAGACCGTGAGCGAGTTGCAGGCGGGCGCCTGGCTCGCCGTACGCGGAATGTTGCCGGACCGGCAGACCACAGTGCACGCCAGCGACCGGCGGTGGGACGAGGCGGTGGCCCGGTTCCAGGCGGACCTGGCGGCCTTCCGGCAGGGATTCGCCGGTGAGCTGGCCACCTTCCGGCCGGACGTGTTCGCTCGACCGGAGTTGACCGCCTGGCACGGTGAGGCCCAGGAGGCGGCGAAGCGGTTGTTCGGCAAGGGCAAGCGCCGCCAGGCCATCGCGGACCGGTTGGCGGTGCATCTGGTCGCCGGTGCCACGCTCGACGTGGCACAGGTGGAGGTGCTCACCGGCCGGTTGGTCGCCGCCCGGGCGCAGGCCGCCGCGCTCCATCAACATCTGCCGGGTCTCGGTGGGCTGCGGCTGTCGCAGTGGTTGCCCACGGACCCGAACGCGCAGGAGCGGCTGACGGAAGCCGTCGAGGCGACCCGGGTTGGCCGGACGCTGCTGAGCCAGCACCCGCAGGCCTGGGAGCTGTTCCAGAGCGGGTTCACCGACGCCGACGCGGCAATGCTCGACCGATTTGCCTCGCGATGGCGGGCCTGGCGCGGAGTGCTGCGCTCCGGTGAGGCCGAGCTGACCCTGTGGGCGGGCGGTTCGCACTGGACCGATGCCTGGCAGCGCGACGGCGCGGCCTGGCTGCACGAGTTGCAGAGCGAGGAGTTGTTCCCACTGCGCCGATGGGCGACCGTCCTGGCCCACGCCGACGTGCTCGCCTCGGCCGGCCTCACCGACTATCGGGACCAGATGCTGCGCGCCGAGGTGCCCGCGCATCTCGCCGAGGAGGTCTACCGCCGGGGTGTCGCGACGGCGTCCCTCGCCGAGCGGGTACGGGCCGGCGGCCTGCAGTACTTCGACCCGGAACTGCACGACGACGAGATCAGCCAGTTCGAGGCAGCCGCCGGCGAGCTGCGGTCCGCGCTGCCGACGCAGCTGCCGTCGGTGCTGGTCCGTCGCCGCCCCTTCAGCCCCGCCGACCGGCGTGGCCGCTTCGCTGACTTCGCGGCGGAGCTGCGCCGTAAGCGGGGCGGGCGGTCCTTCCGGGAGCTGTTCGAGCAGTACCCGGACGCGGTGCTCGCACTGACCCCGTGCGTGCTGGTCAGCCCCGCGTCCGCGGCGAACTTCCTGGCGCCCGGGAGCCAACGTTTCGACCTGGTCATCTTCGACGAGGCCTCGCAGATCCGGGTGGCGGAGGCGATCGGCGCGATGGGCCGGGGCAGCGCCGTGGTGGTCGTCGGCGACTCCCGGCAGATGCCGCCGAGCAGCATCATGCAGGCCAGCCACAGCGTGGACGAGGTCGACGAGGGCAACGGCCCGGTGCCGGAGGACCTGGAAAGCATCCTCAGCGAGGCCGTCGAGTCGGGACTGCCGCAGCGGTGGCTGTCCTGGCACTACCGCAGCCACGACGAGTCCCTCATCGCCTTCTCCAACCGCTACTACTACGACAACAAGCTCTCCAGCCTCCCGTCGCCCGGTGCCGCCAGCTCCGCGGGCGTCAGCTGGCGGCGCGTCGAGGGCCAGTACGACCGGGGCGGGTCCCGCACCAACGAGGTCGAGGCACGGGCGATCCTCGCGGACATCACCCGGCGGTTGCACGACCCGGCGACCGCCACCCAGTCCGTCGGCGTGGTCACCTTCAACATCCAGCAGCGGGACCTGATCCTCAACCTGCTGGAGGAGAGCACCGACCCGATCATCCGTGAGCAGCTCTCCGGTGCGGTCGCGGAGCCGATCTTCGTGAAGAACCTGGAGAACGTGCAGGGCGACGAACGGGACGTCGTCCTGTTCTCCCTGGCCTTCTCCACCAACCTGGAAACAGGTCAGCTCCCGCTGAACTTCGGCCCGCTCAGCCAGGCCGGCGGCGAGCGGCGGCTCAACGTGGCCATCACCCGCGCCCGCCGCCAGGTCGTCCTCTACTCGTCCTTCGACCCGTCCGACATCGACCTCGCCCGTACGTCGGCGCTGGGCACGCAGCACCTGCGGGCGTACTGCGAGATGGCCGCCGCCGGTGCGGACCGTCTGGGCGACCTGGCCACCGACCGCACCGAGCGGCGTAGTCGGATCCGCGACGAGGTGGCCGCGGCGCTGCGCGACCGCGGCCACGAGGTCCGTACCTCGCACGGTCTCTCCGACTTCACGGTGGACATCGCCGTACGCACACCAGGCTCACCACGGTGGCAGGTGGCCGTCATGCTCGACGGCCCGGACTGGAGCGCCCGCCCGACGGTGGCCGACCGGGACTCCGCACCGACGCTTCTCCGCTCAATCATGGGCTGGCCGGAGGTCGTGCGGTTCTGGCTGCCGGCGTGGATCCACGACCGGTCGGCGCTACTCGACCGGGTCGACGAAGCGGTCACCCGAGCTGAGGCCCCCACGACCGCCGAACCCGAATCCGAGTCCGAGTCGTCGGTTGTCGCAGAGAGCGTCGAGCTGCCACAGCCGCGCCCCGCAACGGACGTGGAGCCGCCGCGTCCGACACCGGCCAGCGAGGTGCCACAGCCGCGCCTCGCGCTGGACGAGGAGCCCCTCCGGGGCGGATCGTCAGCACCCGTCACTGCACTCGCCGCCGCGACCACGGCAACCTCGGCCGCCGACACCATCACGGTGAGCCCGTTCGTTCCGTACGTTCCAACCTCACTCGGAGACCAGGCCGACCTCGACCTCCTGGCTTCCGACCGGCGCGTCCGTGATCTGATGCGGAACGCGCTCCGCGAGATCATCGAGGCCGAGGGGCCCATCGAGCAGCACCGGCTGGCACGCCTCGCTCTCGCCCGGTTCGGTTTCCTCCGGACCCGGGAGGACCGGCGCACCGCCGTGCTGTCCCTCGTCGACTCCCGTCGCCTGTTCACGCACCCGACCGTGAGCCGGTACGCCTGGCCCGATGGCGCCGACCCGCAGACGTACCGCGCGTACCGGGTCACCCAGGCGAGCAACGACCGTGCGTTCGAGGAGGTGCCACCCGAGGAGGTGGCGAACGCTTTCGTGCACGTGCTCCAGGGCATGACGAGCATGGACGAGGAACGGCTGCTGCGCGCCGGCCTGGAACGGCTCGGCTACCGCCGCCGCACCGAAAAGATCGACAAGCTACTCCGGTACGGGCTGCACGTCGCCCTGACCAGCGGTCGCCTCCGCTACGACCAGGAGGGCCGCCTGACCAGCGGTTGACGACAGCCAACCTCGCATCGGCAACAGGGCCGAGGTGAGTACCGGGTTGGTCATGGCGGATGACGTCGACCTTGTGCTCGGTCTCCGGAAGTTGTCGCCCGCCAACCGTCACCAGGCTGCTGCGCAGATGGCTGACGATCTCCTGTTGTGCTGCGGGGGGCAAGTCGTCGATCCACAACGATCCGAGGTTGTTGTCGACGATCTCCTGCAGGTGGTTGGCGGTCGGCCGATGGATGCTGGTGCTGCCCATGACCGACCCGGGGGAGACCACCGTCTCCGAGGAGGACCAGCAGTTCCTCCGTCACCGGGTCTTCTGTGAACTGCTGATGCCGGCCGGCCGGCGCTGCCTCCTTCGCGACTGCCACGACGGCGACTGCTTCCGCCGCTGACGTTCCGTTCGGTCTACTACGGTTGCGCTACCGGTAGAGACCGGCGTCATTCGCTCAGCTTGCGAACAGCATTCTCGACGGAAACTCACCGCTCGATCGCCAGGCCTTGACGATCTTTGACGCGATCGCACCCGCAGCTGAGTTGAAATCGCCATCTTCGACACGGGCGTCGAGGGTGTGCGGATCGATTGTGAGGATTCGATCAAACCTGTCATCCAACCCGAACTCGTACCGAACCTCGCCTGCGGCCGCCTCCACGCGCCGCGCGGTCACCATCATCCCCACGTTCTAGCCTCCAATCCCCGAGTAGTCTTCGTATGTCGGCCCGGGTATGAACGTCTCCCAATTGGACACCTGGTTGGCGGCAAGATGTGCTTCCCGGTATGCCGCCTGCGGGTGTGTCCGGTAGTACTGCAGTTCTGCCAACTCGTGCTCCAAGAGTGCGTAATCCTCGGGCAGTGGGCTACCTCGCCGTAAACGCAGCCACGCCTCAGCCATGGGTGGGCTCGGATCGTATCGTTGATGGATGACTCCGCCCGCATAGTCATCCATTGGGTGGGCGTCGAAGAAGACGTGCCGGCGGATCTGCTCAATCTCCTCCTGAGAGAAACCTCGGGAACCGTCCAGGCGGGGCGCGTCTCCGACGTGGCCAGCTATGACGTCGGCGTCGGCCTGCTGGCGGATCGCCTCGTACGCCTCCTCCGCCCAACGGTCCTGCCCGCCGTAGTCTGCAAGGTTACGAGGTCGAGTGGTGTGGCCTCCATGAACGCCGCGAGCCCCATCTGCTGCGTTCCCTGGAGGCCCGCGCGGAGTGTCGCCAAGTCGGCCCAGCGCCTGCTTGAGCCTCTCGATGAGGTCACCGAGCCTGCGCATCTCCGGAATCAGCCGCCGCAAACTCGCCAGCAGCCCTCGCAACAACCGCGCAATCCGCGCCCCCCACGACGCGACAAGGGTCGTGACCTGCTCCACGACCAGCGGCGCGGCCAGTCCACCGGTGATGAGGAGTTCGCCCGCGTACACGATGATGCGGGACACGCAGGTGGCGATGGCGTCGCGGACCAGGAGTCGGACGGCGGCCACCAGGCCGGCGGCGCCTTCGGTGATCGCGGCCATGGTGTCGGCGCCCTGGGCGAGGCCGGTGATGGCCTGTTGCTGTTCATTGGCCCAGCCGCGGTAGGCGGGGCCGGCACTGCCGCCCCAACCTGCGACGTCGGTGCGGACGGCGCGAGCCAGCTCGGCGGCGTCGTCGCGGAGCGACCCGGCGACGTTGCGCCAGGTCTGGGCGTGCGCGGTGATCTGTGCCGGGTCGCCGGCGAGCCAGTCAAGCGCCTCACTGAGCGGCTTGACGTGTTCGATGAGCCAGGCGATGCCGTACTGGAGCAGGGCGCCGACCGGGTCGGAGACGAGGGCGAGGGCGTCCAGGCTGGCGCTCACGACGCCGAGGCTGCCGTCGATCCAACTGCCGTTGCGGACGCCCTGGGCGATGAGTTCGATGTCCTCGCAGATCCACACGCCCGCCCAGGCGCTCGGCGGGGTGTCCGCAGCGGCGGCGACGAGCGGGTTCGACGTCACGAGCGCTGTCGCACCCTGTCGAGTAGCTGTTTGGCGTGGGCGTCGGAGCTTCGGTAGCGGTCGGCTCCGACCCGGAGCTTGCCGGCGGTGTCCCGCACGGATGTGGCGGCGGCTCCGATGCCGTCGACCAGGGTTCGCTGCAGGCCGTCGAGCAACACTGGCATCATCGCGCAGAGTTGTCCGTAGGCGTCGGTGCCCAGCCGGACGTGCTGGCCTGCCTGCTGGGCGGTTTCGAGGCTGGCAGCGCAGCGATCGAGGCGTGCGGCGTGGGCGGTCAGGTCGTCCGGGTCGACCTGGATGCCGTCACCGGCGGGCATCGTTCGGTCCCTGGTCGGGGAGAAGCCGGCTGCGGTACGAGTCGATGATGGCCTGGGCGCTCGCGTCGTCGCCAAATGACTGCGTGGCTGCGTCGCTGACCTGTCGGAGCAGGTCGGCGCGTGCGGCAGTGGTGGTGTCCAGGATCTGCCGGGCGGTATGCGCCGCGGGTTGTTGCCGGATGCGCTCGTCGAGCCGCAGGTCAATCAGCAGGCCGTTCGAGTCGACGGTGACGTCGACAGTCCGGTCCGCGTTGTGGGCGGTGCCGGTCAGATCCCGCATCGTCGCCGACAGTGTCTTGGCTCGTTCCGCCCGCTCGGCGAGCGACGTTTCCCACTCGTCGAGCCGGCGCTCCGCCGCGTCGAGCGCAGCGTCGTCCGCCCACATGTCGACCCTCCCCAGGGGACCACTGCCGGCGGAAACCGGCGACATCACCGGCACGCTACCAACCGGTGGCGCTGCGTGCATGCCCCCTCAGGGTGGTCAACGGGGCCGTCCGCTCCGCGCGATCTTGCACTTGCTGTCGCGACAAATGACGCACAGTCCCGCATCTCGACGACCGAAACTGCAAGATCGGCGCAGCAGGGGGCGGCGTCCGTATCATCTCGGCATGAGGCGGTTCAGTCGGCGGGCGGTGTTGCTGGCCGGCGGGGGGCTGCTCGTTGGCTGTTCGCGGCGGCCTGAGGCGGACCCGGTCCACCTGCGACTGGCGACCGGGCCGGCGGGGGCGGTCTACCGGCGGATCGGTGGGGCGCTGGCCGAGCACATCTCCGAGCAGGTGCCGAATGCCACGGTTACCACCGTGCCGAGCGGTGCGTCCACCGACAACATCCGGATGCTACGGGCGGGCGAGGTGCACCTGGGGCTGACCAGCCTGGACGCGCTGATCACCAGCGACGGTAGTGCGCCCGGAGGGCTGTCGGCGATCTGCCGGCTCTACGACAGTCATCTGCATCTCGTGGTCATGGCCGGTTCGGCGATCGGCGAGTTTCGGGACCTTGAGGGCAAGCGGGTGTCCCTCGGGGCGCACGACTCGGGCACCGAGTTCACGTCGTTGCGGGTCCTGAAGCTCGGCTCGCTAAAAGCCGACGGCTGGAACCTCAGTCAGGCCGGGTCGGCAGGAGCGCTGCGCGACGGCACGATCGACGCGATGTTCTCGCTCACCGGCGTTCCGACGCCCGCGATCACCGAGCTGGCGCAGCGGCACCCGATCCGGTTGATCCCGTTGGATGCGCAGGCGGACGGGCTCCTCACGGCGTACCCCGGTCCCTACGCCCCGGCCATGATCCACGCGGCTGCCTACGCCGGCGTCCCGGCGACCCGCACCGTCGCCGTACCGAACGTGCTGCTGGCGCGCGACGACCTGCCTGACGACCTCGTCTACGCCATCACCGACACGGTCTTCCGGCACACAGGGTCGATCACCTCCGCTGGTCGTGGCGGCGCCGAGGCCCTTCCGGAGGCGTGGCAGATCAACGTGCGTACCGGAATCTCCACCGCGTCGGTCCCGCTCCATCCGGGCGCGGCGGCCTGGTTCCGCGACCGCAAACGCTGACCCCGGGACCACATCAGACCGGCGTGGACGCGGCGGCGACCGGCAACACCACCACCGCGGCGAGCCCGTGCCCGGACCCGTCCGGACGCGGCAGGCCCTCCTCCAGCCGCAGCTCACCCCCGGCCGCCCCGATGAGGTCGGCGCAGATCGCCAGGCCCAGCCCGGTCCCTGGCACGTTCTGGTGCCGAGGTGAGCGCCAGAACCGTTGCAACGCCTGGGCCCGCTCGGACACGTCGATGCCCTGGCCGTCGTCGCGGACGGCGACGGTGACCACCGCGCCAGCGGAAGCCGCCTGTGCGCTCACCTCCACGACCTGCGCGTCGGACAGCCGCAACGCGTTGCTGATCAGCTCGTCCAGGATGCTGCCCAGACCGCCGGGCGGCTCCAGCAACCGCAACCCCGGGGGTACGTCGACAGTCAGGGTCTGCCCGGCCGTGGCGGTCAGGGCCCGCCACCGGTCCACCCGGGTTGCCAGCACCTCGTCGAGGTCCACCGGTGAGGCCGTGCGCAGGCTCTCCATCCGCGCGGTGGCCTGGAGCGAGTTCAGCATCCGCTGCATCGCCTTCAGCTCGTCGACGGCAACGTCGTACGCCTGCTGCCCGTCGCCGTCGGACCGCAGGTGTGGCGCGAGGCTCTCGACGGCGAGCCGGAGGCTGGTCAACGGGTTGCGTAACTGATGTGACGCGTCGGAGACGAACGCGCGCTGTCGCTGGGCGGCGTTCTCGACGGCGTCCATCATGGTGTTGAACGAACGTGCCAGCCGCCGCAGCTCGATGGGGCCGGCCTCGGCGTCGGCGCGGATGGTCAGGTCGCCCTCGGAGATCCGCGAGGTCGCCGCGTCGAGTTTCCGCACCGGCCGCAGCACCCACGCCGACACCGGCCAGGCGACGGCCGTCAGCGCGAGCAACGGCAGCAGCCCGAGCCCGGCCAGCCGGGCCCAGCGTACGAGGATGAGCTCGCGCGTCCGGGACAGGTCGGAGATGGTCACGACGGCGCCGACGACCTCACTGTCCCGGCCGACCGGCTCCGCCACGACGAGTGCGGAGTCGTCCCACGGCGCCCACTCCCAGGACGGTTCGGAGCGCGCGCCGGCAAGCGCCGCGGTGACGATCCGGGGCAACGCCGCCTCGGCGCGCGCTGCCTTCTGGTACGCGTCGGCCGCTCCGAGCAGCACCGCTCCCGACGTGTCGATCAGCGCGACCGGGATGCCGTAGAGCTCGTGGTAGCGCGTCAGCTCCTGCTGTAACGCCTCGGTGCGGCCCGTCGAGAGCGCGGTCTCGGCCAGTGAGGCGAACCGGCCGACGTCGTTGAGACGGTTGACGTACGTCTCCTGCATCTCGCGTTCGGCCACGGTGATGCTGAGCGGCACCCCGAGCGCCGCGACGAGCAGCACCGCGAGGGGGACCAGGACGACGAGCAGCCGGCGGTGCACGCGGTCAGCCGATCAGCTCCGGCTGGTCGGCCAGCAGCCGATAGCCGACGCCGTGGACGGTCCGGATGACCACGTCCGGCCCCAGCTTGTGTCGCAGCGCCGCGATGTGGGTGTCCAGGGTGCGGCTGGACGACTCCCAGGACGCGCCCCAGATCTGGTCGAGGATGACGTCGCGGCTGACCACGTTGGGCGCCCGCCGGGCCAGGAGCAGGAGCAGTTCGAACTCCTTGCGGGTCAACGGCACGAGTGCGCCGTCGACGGTGACCTCGCGGGTGCCGACGCCGATCCGCATCGGCCCGAGGACGAGCCGCTCGTCGGTCTGGCCGAGAGCGCGAGCGGCCCGGGTGCGCCGCAGGACGGCGTCGATCCGGGCGAGCAACTCGGGGATGCCGAACGGTTTGACGATGTAGTCGTCAGCGCCGGCGCGCAGGCCACGGACCCGTTCGTGCTCCTCGGATCGGGCGGTCACCGCGATGACGGCGGTCTGCGGGTGGTCACGTAGCTTGCGGATCACGTCGAGCCCGTCGCCGTCGGGGAGACCCAGGTCGACGAGGACCACGTCGGACGGCGCGGCGCGCTCGGCCTCCGCAGCGGTGGCGACGCGGTGAACCTCGAAGCCCGCCTGGGTCAGGACGGTCACCAGACCCCGCGCCACGCGGTCGTCATCCTCGATGACGGTTATCCGCATACCGGCGAATTGTACGGCCCGGATCGGTGCTCGTGCCGGCCCGGTTCTTGGGATTTTTCTGACACCATCCGGGCCCCGACCAGCCGAGACTAGGGGCCACTAACGCGCCGAAGGATGTCCATGCGTTGATGGGGAGGTCGCCGTATGCGAACGACCAGCAGGTACCGGGCCACCGCGCGGATGATCGCCGCGATCGGTGTCGTCGCGCTCGCCACCGCCTGTTCGGGTAACGGGGGTGCCGCCGGCGGAGGGGACGCCGCGAATTACCCGGACGAGAACATCACGATCGTCGTGCCGTTCAGCGCGGGTGGCCCGACGGACACGGTCACCCGGATGATCGCGGGGCCGATGGCCGCGAAGCTCGGCGGCAAGATCGTCGTCCAGAACGTCGAGGGTGCCGGCGGCACTGTCGGCGCCGGCGATGTCGCGCGGGCCAAGCCGGACGGCTACACGGTGCTCATGCACCACATCGGCATGTCGACGGCGCCCGCCCTCTACAAGAGCCTCGGCTACAAGCCTCTGGAGGACTTCGAGACGGTCGGGCTCGTCACCGAGGTACCGATGACGATCGTCGCTCGCAAGGACTTCGCGCCCGCGACCCTCCAGGACCTGGTGACCCACGTGAAGGCGAACGCCAACAAGGTCACGCTGGCCAACGCCGGTATCGGCGCCGCGTCGCACCTGTGCGGCCTGCTGTTCCAGAGCACCACCGGTGTGAAGCTCCAGGAGGTTCCGTACCAGGGCACCGGTCCCGCGCTGACCGACCTCGTCGGCGGCCAGGTCGACTTCATGTGCGACCAGACGACAAACACCAGCGGCCAGATCGCCGCGGGAAAGGTGAAGGCGTACGCGGTCACCACGCCCGAGCGGGTGAAGAGCCTTCCCGACCTGCCCACCACCACGGAGGCCGGGTTGCCGCAGTTGAAGGTCAGCGTGTGGCACGGTCTCTACGTTCCGGCCGACACGCCGCCGGAGATCGTCCAGAAGCTCTCCGAGGCGTTGAAGGTGGCGCTGGCCGACCAGGGGGTCATCGACCAGATGGCCAAGCTGGGCACCGCGCCGGTTCCGGCTCAGGACGCGACCCCGGACGCGCACCGGGCGAAGCTGGACGAGCAGCTCGCCACCTGGGCGAAGATCATTGCCGACTCCGGGGTGAAGGTCTCCTGAGGTGGAGCGCCGTCGGTCGTTCCCCGACGTCCTCGCCGGGGGGATCTTCGTCCTGATCGGTGGCGCATTCGTGGTGGGGGCGCTCGGCTACGAGCTGGGCACCCCGACACGGATGGGCCCGGGCGCCTTCCCGCTGCTGGTCGGCGCGGCCGTGGTCGCCCTGGGCCTGGCGATCGCCGGCAAGGGCCTCATCGCCGGTGAGGTGATCTCGTTCGGGCCGATCCCGTGGCGGGCGGTCGCCGTCATCGTGCTCGCGGTCCTGTTCTTCGGGTTCACCATCCGGCGACTCGGGTTCGTACCGACGACGGCGGTGACCGCACTGCTCACCACCCTGGCCAGCGCACGCGTACGGCTGCTCACGGCGGTGGCCGTGGCCGCCGGGCTGACCGTGGCCAGCACGCTCATCTTCGTCGTCGGACTTCAGCTGCGGATCCCGCTGTGGGGCCCCTGGCTGGGCCTCTGACGCGGCATCCGGATTGAGGCATGGAACTCCTCGACAACCTCGCGTTGGGCTTCTCGACGGCCCTGCTGGTCCAGAACGTCCTCTACTGCTTCGTGGGAGTGCTGCTCGGGACCGCGGTCGGCGTGCTGCCCGGCATCGGGCCCACGGCCACGGTGGCGATGCTGCTGCCGATCACGTTCAGCTTCGAGCCGGTCACCGCGCTGATCATGCTGGCCGGCATCTACTACGGCGCACAGTACGGCGGCTCGACGACAGCCATCCTGATCAACCTGCCCGGTGAGTCGTCCGCGGCGGTCACCGCGCTGGACGGGCACGAGATGGCCCGCCAGGGCCGGGCCGGCCCCGCCTTGGCCGCCGCGGCGATCGGGTCCTTCGTCGCGGGTACGGTCGCCACCGTGGCGCTGGCCGCCGCGGCCCCGCCCCTGGCCAGTGTCGCGCTGAAGTTCGGCCCGGCCGACTACTTCTCACTCGTGCTGTTCGGCCTGATCGTGTCCATCGCGCTGGCGCGGGGCACGGCGCTCAAGGCACTGGCGATGATCGCGCTCGGCGTGCTGCTCGGCACTGTCGGCCAGGACATCTACACCGGTACGCCCCGCTTCGTGTTCGAGCAGCGCGAGCTGTACGGCGGCATCGACTTCGTGTCGGTCGCCGTGGGCCTGTTCGGGGTGGCCGAGATCCTGCGCAACCTGGAGAACGAACAGACCCGTACGGCGATCGTCAGCAAGGTGACCAACCTCTGGCCCACCCGCGAGGACCGGCGTCGGATCATCGCCCCGATCCTGCGGGGCACCGGTCTCGGCGCCGCGCTCGGTGTCCTGCCCGGCGGAGGCCACGTGCTTGCCTCGTTCACCTCGTACGCGGTCGAGAAGCGCATCTCGAAGCGGCCACAGGAGTTCGGGCGGGGCGCGATCGAGGGTGTCGCCGGCCCCGAGTCGGCGAACAACGCCGCCGCGCAGACGTCGTTCATCCCGCTGCTCACCCTGGGCCTGCCCGCCCACCCGGTGATGGCGCTGATGATCGGCGCGTTCATCGTCCACGGCATCACCCCGGGCCCGAACGTCATCAACGACGAGCCGGCGCTGTTCTGGGGCCTGATCGCGTCGATGTGGATCGGCAACGTGCTCCTGCTGCTGCTGAATTTGCCGCTGATCGGCCTCTGGGTGCGCATGCTGCGCATCCCGTACCAGGTGCTCTTCCCGATGATCATCCTGTTCGCGGCGATCGGCACCTACTCACTGAACTCCAACGCGTACGACGTCTACGCCATCGCGTTCTTCGGAATCCTGGGCTACGTCCTGATCAAATGCGGGTGCGAGCCGGCGCCCCTGCTGCTCGGCTTCGTCCTCGGCCCGCTGCTGGAGGAGAACCTGCGCCGGGCGCTCATCATCTCCCGCGGCGACCCGTCGGTCTTCGTGACCCGGCCGATCTCCGCCGCGCTGCTGGTCCTGGCGCTCGTCGCGCTCGTTGTCGCCGTCCTGCCGACGATCCGCCAGCGCCGCGCTGTCGTCTTCGCGGAGGAGGAGTAGCAATCCGAACCACGTGACGGTCAGGTCGACGAAGATTGTTCCCGTGACGAGCGACAACACGCCCCGGGGCTGGACCAGCCGGACCGTCTGGGACAGGCGGTTCAACGCCCCGCTGCGCTCGTTCCTGCGTACCGAGACCGGCGGCGCGCGGGTGGTGGTGATCGCCGCGGTGGCGGCTCTCGTCTGGGCGAACCTCAGCGCATCGTCGTACGAGTCGGTCTGGAACACCTCCTTGTCGGTCCGGCTCGGCGACTGGCAGGTGGCGCATGACGTGCGTACCTGGATCAACAGCGGCCTGATGACGTTCTTCTTCCTGGTCGCGGGGTTGGAGTTGCGCCGCGAGTTCGACATCGGTGAGTTGCGGGAGCGGCGTCGCCTGGCGTTGCCGCTGCTGGCCGGGGTCGGCGGCATGCTCGTGCCGATCGCGATCTACCTCGCCATCAACGCCGGGCACACCACCGCGGCGGGGTGGGGTGCGGTGATGGCCACCGACACGGCGCTCGCGCTCGGCGCGCTGGCCGTCTTCGGGCCACGCTTCTCGGAACGGCTGCGGGGTTTCCTGCTGACCGTCGCCGTCGTCGACGATGTGGTGGCGATCGCGGTGCTGGCCATCGCGTACCCGCACCACCCCTCACCGACGGCGCTGCTCGTCGCGGCGGCGATCTTCGGCGTCGTACTGCTCGTCCGGGGCTGCGGGGTTCGGTTCGGCCCGGTCTTCGCGCTGCTCGGGGTGGCGGCCTGGCTCGCCGTCTCGATGTCCGGTGTCGACCCGGTCGCCGTGGGTCTGGTGATGGGGTTGCTGACCTACGCCTACGCTCCCGACCGAGGTGACCTGCAGCGGGCCAGCGACCAGTTCCGCCTCTTCCGGGAACAACCCACCCCGCAACTCGCCCGGATGGCCCACGCCGGGCTCACCGCGGCGCTGTCGCCCAACGAACGGTTGCAGACGCTCTACCACCCGTTGGCGAGCTACGTGGTGGTGCCACTGTTCGCGTTGGCCAACGTCGGCATCGTGATCGACGGCGACCTGCTGGCCAGGGCCGTGACCTCCCCGGTCACGCTGGGGGTCGTGGTCGCGTACGTCGTCGGCAAGCCGGCCGGGATCGTGGTCACCGCGTGGCTGCTGACCCGGCTCAGCGGCAACCGGTTCCGGCCACCCGTCGGTTGGGTTGCCGTCGCGGGGGTCGGCACGATCTCCGGCATCGGCTTCACCGTCGCGCTCCTGATCGCCACCCATGCCCTGAGCGGCCCGGCCCTGGACGAGGCGAAGTTCGGCATCCTCGTGGCGACGCTCGGCGCGTCCCTCGTCACCTGGATCGTGTTCCGCTCCGTCGGACGGCTCTCGCCGGCGCGGCGGACCCGCGCGCTGCTGGGCGTCACCGAGGGGATCGTCGACCTGATGCTGCCGGTCGACGCGGATCGCGATCACATGCGGGGGTCGCTCGAGGCGCCGGTGACGGTGGTGGAGTACGGCGACTTCGAGTGCCCCTACTGCGGGCAGGCCGAGCCGGTGGTCCGAGAGCTGCTGGCGGACTTCGCCAACATCCGGTACGTCTGGCGGCACCTGCCGCTCACCGACGTCCACCCGCATGCCCAACTCGCCGCCGAGGCCGCCGAGGCGGCGGGGGAGCAGGGCGCGTTCTGGGAGATGCACGACCTGCTGCTCGCCCACCAGGACGCTCTCAACCCTACTGACGTGCTCGGTTACGCCGAACAGCTCGGCCTGGACCTGGACGGGTTCCGGGAGCACATGGTGAAGCGGATGGGCGTGGACCGGATCGCCGAGGACGTCGACTCGGCCGACCTCAGCGGCGTCACCGGCACCCCGACCTTCTTCATCAACGGCCGGCGACACCACGGCGCGTACGACATCGCCGCGCTTTCGGCGGCGGTGAAGTCGGCGTTCGCGAGCGCGAAGCTCCGCCCCGAGTACCACCCTCGGGATCCCGAGCGCCGCGAGACCGGCCCGGCGAGCTGACCGCGCGGTCCGTGCGGCCGTCACCGGGCCAGGTGGTCCACCAGCGCCGCGGTCGCTTCCCGGCCGTCGGCGGTGCCGCCACGATCACGGGTACGGCTGGACGCCTCGTCGACCTTCCGGCAGTCGCTGCGTCAACGGGGTCTGCCGCCGTGTGACCTCCGATCCGCGGCCAGGTGCTCGGTGGACTGCGGCGTCCAGCCCTCGTCGGCGCCCGCCGCGTCGGGATGGGGAGGTGTTGGTCGGCGCCTTTGGAGCTGAATCGTTTGCGACATCATCGAGCAGGCGGCGCCTCGGGCTGAGGCTTCGGGCTGGAGCTCTTCGGCCCGAGGGCCGAGGGCCGAGAGCTGAGTGCCGAGGGCCGAGAGCTGAGGGCCGAGGGCTGCGGCGTCCAGCCCTCGTCGGCGGCCTCCGCGTCGGGGTGGGGAGGTGTTGGTCGGCGCCTTTGGAGCTGAATCGTTTGCGACATCATCGAGCAGGCGGCGCCTCCGGCTGAGGCTTCGAGCTGGAGATCTTCGGCCC
>NZ_QGSY01000270.1 GCF_003857035.1 Micromonospora arida | reverse complement strand
GTCTTTGTCGGGGCAGAAAATGCAAGGTCGCGGAGGTGGTCGGCCGGCCGGGCGGGCCCGCCGCGGTCGCATGGGGGCTGGCCCGGCGGGTACGCGGGAGGCGTTCCGGGGTCGCACGCGACCTCGGGCCCAGGAAGGGAGCGGGGTATGACGGCAACGAACCAGAGCGGCAGAGGTCAGCAGGCCCGCCAGGAGGCCTCGCGCGTCGGCCAGCAGGCCGCGCAGGCCGGAGGTCAGGTCGCCCACACCGCAGCTGAACAGGGCGGGCAGGTGGCCGCAGAGGCGCGGCGACAGGCCCAGCAGTTGACCGGTGAGGCCACTGGGCAACTTCGGGACCAGGCGCAGACGCAGCAGCGGCGGGCCGCAGCGGGCCTGCGCGACCTGGGTCAGAACCTCAGTTCGATGGCCGAACGGGACGGCGATTCCGGGTTGGCCGGTCAGGTGGTACGCAAGGCGGCCGACGCCGCCCAGCATGCCGCCGGTTGGCTCGACGAGCGCGAACCCGGCGAGGTGCTCGACGAGGTCCGCACGTACGCGCGGCAGCACCCGACGACGTTCCTCGCGGGCGCGGCGGTGGCCGGGCTGCTGGTCGGACGGCTCACCCGTGGCCTGACCGCGCCGGCCTCGGGCAACGGTCGGTCCGCAAGCGCGTCCGGTGCCCCGTCATCCGCGCAGGGTGCACCGGCGGACGCCGGTCAGCAGCCGTACGTGGGTACGGCGCGGGCGCAGAACGTCTCGCCCTCCGGCGCACAGGCGCGGGACCTGCCCGGCGGGGTGGCACCGTGAGCGCCCCGGAGAAGGAGCGGACCCAGGCCTCGGTCGGCGAGCTGATCGGCGACGTGACCCGGGACATGTCCACTCTGGTGCGCAAGGAGGTCGAACTGGCCAAGGCCGAGCTGCGCGAGGAAGCCAGCCAGGCGGGCAAGGCCGGCGGGATGTTCGGCGCCGCGGGGCTGGCCGGGTTCCTGGCGGTGCTCTTCGTGTCGTACGCCGTCTGGTGGGGGCTTTCCAACACGATGGACCAGGGATGGGCGGCGCTGATCGTCGCGGTCCTCTGGGCCGCCGTGGCCGGTGGTCTCTTCATCAACGCCCGGACCCAGCTGAAGCGGGCTCGTGCGGTTCTGCCCCGGACGAAGCAGACTGCCCGGGAGCTACCGGACGCCCTGCGGGGTCGGTGAACGAGTCGGGAGGGAACAGGTCATGTCCACTGATCCGGATCGGATCCGGCGGGAGATCGAGACCACCCGCAACGAGTTGAGCAGTGACGTCGACGCGCTGACCGACAGGGTCAACCCGCGTCGGATCGCCGGTGACCGCGTCGGGCAGGCCCGCGGGGCGTTCACCCGAGCGAAGGAGAAGATGATGGGCAGCTCGAATCACCTTGGCCAGGAGGCTGGCCAACGGATGTCGCACGCGGCCGGTTCGGTACGCGACGAAACCCGTTCACTCGGGCAGCACTCCCGCGAGCAGGCTCAGGGCAACCCGATGGCCGCCGGCCTGGTCGCCTTCGGAGTCGGTCTGCTGGCCGCCTCACTGATCCCGCCGAGCGGGCGTGAACGGCAGCTCGCCGGGCGCGCGCGAAGCATGGTGAGTGAGCACTCCGGTGAGCTGCGCGAGCAGGCGAGCCGGGTCGGCCACCAGATGCAGGACAACCTGCGGGAGCCTGCGCAGCAGGCTGCGCAGTCGGTCCGGTCCAGCGCCCAACAGGGCGTGTCCGCGGTACGCGACCAGGGCCGTTCGGCCGCCGGTCAGGTGCAGGGGGAGACGCATGCGGCCGTCGACGACCTTCGACAGCGCTGATCGGATCGGTGCGCCGGGGCCGGTGTCGCTGATGCGGGTACGCTCCGCGTCCGCGTCGGCCCCGGGTCGGCCGGTCAACGAGGACCTGGTCTTCCGGTTCGGCCCGCTGGTCGGTGTCCTGGACGGCGCGACGGTGCCGGACGGCTTCGACACCGGCTGCGTGCACGGGCCCGAGTGGTACGTCCGGCACCTGGCCGCCCGGATCGGCGTCGCCGAGGCGGTACGCCCGGCTGCACGGCTGACCAGCAACCTGGCCGCGGCCATCCTCGCCGTACGCGCCGACCACGGCGGGCAGTGCGACCTCGACCATCCGGGCACCCCGTCCAGCACGGTCTGCCTCCTGCGGGACTGCGGCGACCAGGTGGACTACCTGGTGCTCTGCGACAGTCCGCTGGTCCTCGACGTCGGCGGGCAGGTCAGCGTGGTCACCGACAACCGGCTGGACGCGGCGATGGCGGAGCTGCGGGAGACCGTGGCCGTCGTGCCGGGCGGTGCGGCGGACCCGGTCACCCGGTTCCGGCACGCGGTGAGCGTCCAGCGGGAGCGGATGAACCGCACCCACGGCTACTGGGTGGCGGCCTCCGACCCGGACGCGGCCTTCCACGCGGTCACCGGGACCGTGCCCCGGCGCGGTCCGGGGGCGCTACGGCGGGCGGCGCTGCTCAGTGACGGCGCGTCCAGCGCGGTGGAGCAGTTCGCGCTCACCGACTGGGCCGGTCTGCTGGACCTGCTGAGCGTCGACGGTCCGGGCGCGTTGATCGACCGGGTGCGGGACGCCGAGCGCGACCACCCCGATCGGCTGCGCCGACACAAGTCCACCGACGACGCTTCGGTGGTGTTCTGCGAGTTCGGGTAGGCGTTTTGGTGCAGTGACACCCGGTCAGGTGACAACAGAGCGTGATGTGGAACACCCGGGCCGCCCGACCGGCCGGTACCGCTGTCCGGACCGCCAGTGGATGGCCAATGGGGTGGACTTCGGCCGATGAGGGCGGCAGACTGCGGCACGTGGCGGGTGCGGTCCGGCTGGAGCCGGTGGACGAACGGAACCTGGAGCCGTTGCTCTCCGTAGCGGCTGCGGAGGCGGAGCCGGGTGATGTGATGCCCCCGGTCGAGGCCCCCGCCGGCTGGTCGCTCGCCCGTCGCGAGGCGTTCCGCGAATTCCACCGGGCAAGCTTCGGCGGGCTGGACGGCCCGACCGGTTCGCAGATGTACGCCATCCTCGTCGGTGGCGAGGTGATGGGCATGGTCCGGATGACGCGCTGTGACGAGCCGCGCACGGTGGAGACCGGCATGTGGCTCGGCCGGTCCGCCCGCGGGCAGGGAATCGGCGCGGCTGCCTTACGGGAGCTGCTGAACGCCGCCGCTCGGGCGGGCATGCGGGCCGTGGTCGCCGAGACGACCCCGGACAACATCGGCGCGGTCGCCGTATTGCAGAAGTGTGGCGCGAAACTGCGCGAGGACGGCGGCAAGGTGCGCGCCGAAATCTGCCTCGATTCGACGCCGCCCGCTCTCTGAGCTGCCCGTCGGGGCCGGCGGCGACCACAGGGGTCGCCGCCGACCGCCTGGGTCAGGCCGGCAGCCGAACGATGTCGTAGTCGGTGCTCGGCGTCGACTCCACGTCGAACCGGCCGTTGACCACGTACAACGCCGAGCCGAGCAGGTCGCCGGTGGCCGGCGAACGCAGCTGCGGGCCGGTGATCTCCCGCTGCACCACTCCGGCGGTGTACCCGGCGTTCAGCCGGACCACCGCGATGACGTTGGTCAGGTTCCGGATCACGTAGAGGGTGCGTCCGCGCAGCACCAGTCCGTCGGCCCGTTCCACCGAGTAGCCCCCGAGGTCGACGAGGCGGCTGCCGCCGGTACGCGGGTCGACGCGTACGAGCTGACCGGTCAGCATCTGCGCGACCAGCAGATCGCCGTCCGGCAGTGCCACGATCCCGTTGTGGTAGACGTCCGGAGTGGCCGCCGGACCGCTGAGCTGCAGCACCCGGAAGGCGGTGGGGGCCGGAAGGCGACCACCCGGGCCCAGGGGCACCACGTACAGCACCTGCCGTGCGGAGTCGGTGAAGTAGACCGCTCGCTGGGTGATCACGAGGTCGTTGACGTAGCTGCCCGGCACATCGGTGAACTGGTAGTGGGCCAGCCTGGTGCCGGTGTCCGCGTCGTACACGCTCGCGCCCCCGCCGGAAAAGTCGGCGGTCCAGAGCCGGCCCTGCGGGTCGAGCTTGAGGCCCGCCTTGTCGGTGCCGGGTGTGCCGGGGATCAGCACCGAGCCGCGCCCGGTGCGTAAGTCACCCCGCCACACGGCACCGTCAAGAATGGACCCCACGAAGACGGTGGTGCCACGACCGATCGTCAGTCCTTCCGGAGTGAACCCGTTCGGCAGCGCGATCCGGGCGGGGAACGGCTTCGCCGGATGAGCCGCCGCCGGTGCACCAACCGAGACCAGGGTCGCCGCCGCAACGAGGGGGACGATGAGAAGAGAGAGCAGCTTGCGCAAGGAACACCACCTGACGTCGCAGTGGATAACTCCACTGAGGAATGTGACGCCTTAGGAACGTCCTGGGCGCGACGAAAGGTTGTGCTGGTCTGATCACTCCCGGCCGGCGGCGTACGCGGCCAGGCTGGCGACCTGGGCCGGGTCCAGCGACGGTCGTACCCGGGCCCGTGCGGTCGACACGTGCTCAGCGGTGACCGTGGCGGCGGCGAGCGACTCACGCATCGCGGCCAACGCCGCCTCGCGGATCAGCGCCGCGCAGTCCGCGGCGGAGAAGCCGGTCAGCTCGTCGCCGAGAGCCGGCAGGTCGACGTCCGGTGCCAGCGGCACCTGCCGGGACGCGGCCCGCAGGATCTCCGCGCGGGCGGGCCCGTCCGGCGGCGGCACGTAGACCAGCCGCTCCAATCGGCCCGGCCGCAGCAGCGCCGGGTCGACCAGGTCCGGCCGGTTCGTCGCACCGACCACCACCACGTTGCGCAGCGTCTCCACCCCGTCCAGCTCGGTGAGCAGGGCGGCCACCACCCGGTCCGTGGTGCCCCCGTCGGTGGCCTGGCCGCGTACCGGCGCCAGCGCGTCCACCTCGTCCAGGAAGATCAGCGTGGGGGCCGCCTCCCGGGCCCGACGGAACAGCTCGCGGACCGCGCGTTCGCTCTCACCGACCCACTTGGAGAGCAGTTCGGCCCCCTTGACCGACAGCACGTTGGCCCGTCCCGACCCGGCCAGTGCGGTGACCAGGTAGGTCTTGCCGCAGCCCGGCGGCCCGTAGAGCAGCACGCCGCGCGGCGGCTGCACGCCGAGCCGGGCGAAGGTGTCCGGGTAGGTCAGCGGCCACAGCACCGACTCGGTCAGCGTCTGCTTGACCTCGTCGAGGCCGCCCACGTCGTCCAGGGTCACCGAAGCCAGATCCAGGGTGGATGCCGCCATCGTGGTGGGCCGGACCACCTCCCGGGCGGCGGTGAAGTCGGCCATCGACACCGTCGGCGTCTCGGCGGACTTCTGCCGCAGCGCCGCGCGTACCCCGGCCTCCCGGACCAGCGCGGCCAGGTCCGCCGCGACGAACCCGGGGGTACGCGCGGCCACCTCGTCCAGCCGGACGTCGTCGGCCAGCGGCACCTGCCGGGTCAGCACGGTGAGCTGTTCGCGGCGCAGCGCCTGATCCGGGAGCGGGACGCTGATCCGCAGCGACAGCAGGTCGGGGGCGCGCAGTGCCGGGTCGACCGCCTCCGGCCGGCCGGTGGTGCAGACCACGGCGACGCCGGCGCGGATGCTCTCCGCGAGGACCTGACGGAACACCGTCGCCACCGGACCGGGATCGTCCGCGGGGGCGAGCGCCTCGACGTCGGTGACCAGCAGTACCGCCGGCCCTTCGGCCCGGGCCGCCGACGTCGCGACGCGCAACCGGTCGGCGGCGGCCGGACTGGCCAACGCGGCCACCTCCGGCGCCCAGAGCGGGTGGACGCGGGCACCGACCCGCGCGGCCACGGCCCGGACCAGCGCCGACTTCCCGGATCCCGCCGGGCCGACGAGCAACACCCCCAACGAGATGGTGGTGCCGAGTCGGCCCAGCACCTCCCGGTGGTGGAAGCCGAGGTCCAGCAGCTCGGTCAGCTCCTCGGCCTGGGCCCGCAGCCCGGGTAGCTCGTCCACGTCGGGCGCGTCCTCAGTCGGAACGGCGTCGGCGCTCCTACCCGGCCGGGTCGACGCGGCACCGACCGGGGCGGGCCCACCGTGGGTCGTCGCACCGTGCTCCCAGGCGACCGATGTGCCCATGGTGACCAGCGCGCCGGCCGCCGGCTCGACCGTTACCACGCTGAGCAGGGTGCTGGTCCAGGCGAAGCCGACGGTGTTGGCGAGGCTGCGTCGCGCCGCCTCGACCAGGCTGCGGACCGAGGCGTCCGGCAGCACGTCCTGCGGCAGCAGCGACACGTCGTCCCCTGCGGTGAGCACCTTGCCCAGCAGGGCGAGCCGGAGCATCTCCGGGCTGACCGCCGCGACGACCCCCACCGGCCCGGCCAGGACGACCCGGCTCGCCGAGACCAACGGCACCGGGCTCACCCGCACCTGACCGCCGTCGCGCAGACCCAGGTTGCCCAACGTCAGGTCGTCGGCGTACAGCAGGGCGCTGCTCGCGCCCGGCCCGGCCGCCGCCGCGATGCCGGCCGTCTCCCGGCGGCCGACAAGGCGGACCGGGTCGCCGGGGCGCAGCCCCAGCGCTGTCAGCGCCTCCGGGTGCAGGCGCACGATGCCCCGTCGGGCGTCCAGTGCCGCCGGCCGCAGGCTCGCCGTCAAGGTCAGGTCGGGTTGCGCCACTGCCCGACCGTAGCCGCCGGCAGCCAGCCCCGCCGGTCAGCGCCGCGGATCCAGCTCGTCCAACAGCGTCGGGTCGCGTCGGATCAGCTCGGCCAACCGGGCCGCCGGGTCCGGGGCCAACCCGTCCGGACCGGGTGCCCAGGCGGGCACCGTCCGCCCGGAGAGCGGCCAGGCCGGCGGGGGTTCCACCGGCGTCGGTGGGGGAACCGGGCCGACCGTGACGGTGGGCCCGTTCCAGGAGACCTGCATCGGGTACGTCCGCCCGGCGTGCTCCACCTGCACGGTCACCGCCAGCCCTGGGTGGGCCCCGACGACCTGGCGGATCGCCTCGGCCACCTCCTCGACCGGCCCCCATCCGGCCACCTCGCTCGGGGCCTCCACCCCGGCGTGCCGGCCGGGACGGGCGTTGCGGGTGTCGCCGCCGAGGCCGGGCGGGCTCGACGGTGCGGTGGTGTCGTCACGGTCGGCGGCCCGACGGCGCGACGCCTCCTCACGTCGGGCCAGCCGGGCCAGCGTCTCGTCCAGGTCGCCCCTCACCAGATCACCTCTTCCCGCCACGGCCGGAGCTGGTCGGCTCAGGCCCTCCTGTCCCGGGTAGCGCGGTCCAGCGCGCGGTCCAGGACGACCAGTAGTGCGTCCCGCACCGAGAGCCGGTCGCGGGCATCGAACTGCACCAGGGGCACATGATCACCGATGGCCAGCGCCCAACGGATCTCGCCGAGCTCCAGGGCCAGTCGCCCGTCGAAGGCGTTGACCCCGACGACGAACGGCAGCCCGGCCCGCTCGAAGAAGTCGATGGCCGGGAAGCAGTCGTCCAGCCGGGCGCTGTCCACCACCACCAGCGCGCCGAGCGCTCCCCGGGCCAGGTCGTCCCACATGAAGCCGAACCGGGTCTGCCCCGGCGTGCCGAACAGGTAGAGCTTCAGGCTGCGGTCGATCGTCACGCAGCCGAAATCCATCGCCACCGTGGTGGTGGTCTTGGTGGACCGGGCACCCGGGTCGTCCACGCCGATCCCGGCGGTGGTCATCTCGGCCTCGGTGGTCAGGGGCGCGATCTCGGAGATCGCACCCACGGTGGTGGTCTTGCCCACCCCGAACCCACCGGCCACCAGGATCTTGACCGGGATCGGCGGTGCGGCCGGCTTACCGGTCGGAGGGATCGACCCCGCACCGGACGAGGGCTGGTACGGAGGCGGTGCGGTCGGTGGTGGGCCCGCCCGCCCGACTATCGGCCCGGTGCCCGGGGACATGCCGTAACGGGCGGTGGCGCTGTTCGCGGCGACCCCGCCGAGCGGGGCGACCGGCCATTCAGGAGATCGCACGGAGTCCATCAATCACTCGCAGGATGAGATCGGGGTCGACAGCGTCGTCGGTGTCGGTCACGTGCACGTCCAGGTGCCCGGCGGCCCGTAGGTCGCCGACCAGGACCCGCGTCACGCCGAAGTGCAGTCGGGCACGGGCCGAGATCTCGGCCACCGAAATCGGCTCGGCGCAGAGCGCGATGATCGTCTGAAGTTCCGGTGCCAGCAGGGCGCCGGGTGGGCCGGCCCACCAGCCGCTGTCCATGCGGACGGTCACCTGGGTCTCCAGCCCGATCGCCGGGTCGGCACCCGCAACCCGCCCGGAGGTGAGCACGAACGGACGGGGACCGGCCGGCTGGTCCCCGTCCGGCTCCGGCTCGGGCAGCGCCGGTGTCGCCGCCGCGCCCACCCCGGCCGAGGGTGACGTGCGCAGGTACGGGCGGATCCGAACGCTCGGGTCCGGATCCGGATCCTCGCCGGCGACGTCGGGGGTCACTGCTGAACGGCGTTCTTCAACTCGACGATCAGTCGCGGGGTCAGGGCGCCACCGGCCCGCCCGGCGAAGAGCGTCATCTCGTACGCGACGGTGCCCAGGTTCGCCGAACGGTCGGCGACCACCCCGAGCACGGAACCGCTGCTGATCGCGCTGATCAGCAGGTAGCCGTCGGCCATGTCGACGATCACCCGGTTCAGGCCGCCGAGGGCGTACCAACTGGCGGCCCCACCGGCGAGGCTGGTCATCCCGGACACGACGGCGGCCAACCGCTCCGCGTTGGACCGATCCTTGATCGCTGACATGGCCATCAGCAGACCGTCCGAGGAGACCGCGATCGCCTCCAGGACCCCGGCGGTGCTGGAGGTGAAGGAGTCCAGCAGCCAGTTGAACGTACGGGCCTCCGGGCTGAGGTCCCCATTGGCGCTGGGCTGACTCTGGTCGACATTGTCGTGCAGGAAGGGGCTGGTCACCGTGATGATCCTTCTTCGTTCCGGTGGTCGGGGCTGACTTCGCGGAGAGCGCGGGCGACGCCCGCCTCGAACTCGCTGATGAGGTCGCGGACCTCGGCCGGGTCACCGAGGTGGGTGCTGGGCGGTTGGCAGGCCGGGGTGGCGGTGAGGTTCGCTCCCGGCACCCGCCGACTCAACCGGGGCCGCTCCGGTGCGGCATCGGTCGAGCCACCACCACGCGGCACCGTGGGGCCGGCGCCTCCCGGGGTGCTGGGCAGGTCGACGGTCGTGCCCAAGTCCACCACGGCCGCCCCGGCGCTGGCCGTCGGGTCGCTGGCCGTCCGCGCCGTCGCGCCGTCGAGGCGCGGCGCCACCTGCAGCTCGGCGCGGCGTACACCTGCTTGGAAGGCCTCCACCAGCGCGCGGGCGGCGGCGGGGTCCGCGCCGGTGGCGTCCACCGGCCGGGTCGTCGGGGCGGTGGCGTGCAGCGTGGCCCCGGGAACCCGCTGCCGTACCCGTGGCCCGCCCGGTTTGCCCACCGGTTCGGGGCTCTGGGGTTCGGGAACGGCCTGCTCCGGCTGGCCCCGACCGAACGCGTTCCAGGACGGGCCGGCGTCCAGGCTGCGGGTGGCCCGGCTCAGCAGGTCCGAGTCGAAGCGGGCCGGCACGGCGACGGCAACCGCACTGGGCAACGCTTCCTGCTCGGGCTTGGGCGTCGCCGTCGTACGCCGGTCCCGATCCGGCACCGCGGCGCGGGCCACGGTGACCCCTGCGCGGTCGGCGCGGCGCAGCACCAGCGACGTCGACGGGATCTCCAGCTGTGCGGTCACCCCTCCGCCGCCGGTGGCGGCCAGTGCGACCTGCCAGCCGTGCCGACGGGCCAACCGGCCCACCACGAAGAGACCGAGCACCTCGGTCGGGGCCAGGTCGAGCCGTTCCCGGCGGGTGAGCCGGGCGTTCTCCTCAGCCAGCCGTTGCTCGCTCATGCCGATGCCGTGGTCAACCACGGTGATCCGTGCGCCGAGGCCGGACGTCTCGGCGGCCACCAGCACCCGGGTGTGCGGCGGCGAGAAGACGGTGGCGTTCTCCATCAGCTCGGCCAGCGCCAGGACCAGGTCACCGACCACCGCCGGCGCGGCCGAGACGCCCGCCGGCACCTGCACCTCCACCCGGGTGTAGTCCTCGATCTCACCGAGCGCCAACCGGACCACGTCGGCCAGCGGCACCGGCGCGGTGTGCGCGTCGGCCCCGGCCGAGCCGGAGAGCACCACGAGGCTGCCGGCGTTGCGCCGCAACCGGCTGGAGATGTGGTCGAGTCGGTACAGGTGCTCCAGGCGGCCCGGGTCGGCCTCCTGCTGCTCCAGCCGGTCGATCAGCGCGATCTGCCGACCCACCAGGTTCTGGGTACGTCGTCCGACGTGGCCGAACATCTGCGCCACGTTGCGTCGGCCGGCGACCTGCCGCTCGACCAGTTGCGCCGCGGTGTTCTGCACCCGGTCGAAGGCCCGCGCCAGGTCGCCGATCTCGTCGTTGGCGCGGATGTCCACCGGCTCCAGCCGGACCGCTTGAGGTCTCTCCGCCTCGTCGTCGGTGACCCGGACCAGCTCCGCCTCGGCGACCCGGGCGACCCGGTCGGCCGAGCGGGTGAGTCGGGTCAGCGGTCGGGCCACCGTCCGCGCCACCGCCACGCTGAGCAGGACCACCAGCGTCAGGATCAACGCCGCCGCGGCACCGACCAGGTACGCGGCGGTCAGCGCGCGCCGCTGCTCGGCCGTCACCTCGGCGAGCACGTCGGCGACCAGCTTCTTCTCGACGAACTGACCGAGCCGGATCATCGTGCGGACGGCCGGGAAGAGCGCCTCCAACGACACGTCGCGGACCGCGGCCGCCGGGTCCCGGGCGCTCCTGACCAGGAAGTCGGGGCTGGTACGCGCGGCCACGGCGGCGTCGTTGAGCTGGGCCACAGTGAGCTGCTCGGGCGTGATCAGGCTGCGGTAGCGCGAGTTGTCGACCATGAGCGCGGCGATGCACGCCACATACCCGGCAGTGGTGTCCGGGGTGCCGATCGCCTTGACCAGCAGGCTCAGGGTGGCGCAGGCGCCCAGGCCCTCGTCGGCGCGGAGCAGCCCGTCGAGGGCGAGCACCTGCCGGCCCGCCCGTGTGTCGGTGTCCACTCCGACCACCAGCCGCAGTGACTCGATGATCCCCTTGTTGACCGGGCCGAACGCGTCTATCACCTGACCCGGGTTGGCGGCCCGGGCCAGGACGGCCGTGCGCAGGTCGATGAGGCCGGACACGCCGTCGAGGGCGCGGTCGACCTGGTCGGTCAGCGCGTCGCTCCGCGCCGCCCGGAGGTCGGCCACCCGGTCGTCCACGTCGGCGGACTTGAGGACCAGCTCACTGCGTTCGACCCGACCGAGCAGGAAACCGACGGAGAGGATGCGTTCCTGCTGGAGGTCCTGGACCAGGCTGCCGACCCGGCTGGCGAGCCGGACCCGTTCGGCGGTGTCGCCGGCCCGCTGTGCCGCGGTGACCCGGTCGAGCATCACCGGCACGGCCAGACCGACCATGCTGAGCAGCGGAATCACCACGAGCAGCGCGAGCTTGCCGCGGATCCGGAGCCTACCGAGCAGCATCGAACGCCCCCCACTGTGCGGTCTCCGGGTCACGGGCCGCACCGACCGGTTGCAGCGCACGCTGCTCGTCGGCCGGCGGCTGCCACGGGTCGCGGTGTGGTGGGGTGTCGGGACTCTCCGCGTGGGTCGCGGCCAGGGCGGCCCGACGCTGGGCCCGGCGAGCGGCGGCGACCAGCAACGCGGCCAGCCAGCCCAACAGCAGGACGGCGACGACACCCGCCCCGGCGGTCAGCCAGCGGTCCCGGTCGAGCCGGTCGATGCGCTCGGCCAGCACCGCGTCCAGTTCGGTGAGGATGACCGGCTGAAGTTGGCGGGCGGAGCGGTGCGAGTTGAGCGCTGCGGCACTCAACTGGCCGGGGTTGACCACGCCGGTTTCCTTGCCCGGCAGGGAGTACGCGGAAAGCGCCTCCACCGAGCGCTGGTAGGTGTCCAGCGGGGTCAGAACGTTGGCACCGAGGTCGGTGCTCTCGGAACCGTCCACGGCCGAGCGAAGGTTGTCGACGAGATCGGTGGCGGGGGCCAGGGCGGACACCCGCAGGCCGGTCAGCTCCAGCAGGCCGCGCGGTTGCTCGGCGGCCGGCCGGCGGGAGACCAGCGTGGCCAGGTCGGCCAGCCGGCCGGCGGCCACCACCGCCTCGGGCAGTTCCTGGCCGGCGCTGTCCTGGAGGAAGAAGGAGTCGGCCTCGGGGTCGCGGACCAACCCGGAGCTCTCCCGAACCTTTCGGTGCAGGGCCAGCAGCAGGTCGGAGACCTCGCCGTAAGCGGTGTAGGCGGCCTCGGGGTCGGCGGCACTCCGGCCGCGCAGCGCCTCCAGCTTGGCCCGTACGCCGGCCCAGCGTTCCTGGCTGAGCAGCTCCCCGCCGATGCGGGCGTCCACCTCGGCGGCCTTCTCGACCGCCTCGTTCAACGCCTCCCGGGCGACGGGGCGACCGTTGACCGCGTTGGACTGGGCCTCCACGAGGGCGTCGGTGACCGCCGCCAGAGCGGTGAGGTACTGCACGCCGAGCCGTTCCCTGGCGGCGAGGTCCCGATCGTCGGTGACCTGCCGCCAGTTCGACGTGACGAGCAGGCCCAACGGTGCCAGCAGTGCTCCGATGAGCAGCAGGGGCAGCAGCCGGCCCAGCGTGGACGGCCGTCGACGGGCCCGCGGCGCGGGGACTGTCATGTGTGTCTCCTCCGGCGTGGGGCGCTGATCGGCGCGGCGTCGGGCTGGCCGACAAGTCCCGTGCACCGGACCGGAAAACTAATCGAAGCCCCGCCTGGGCAGACCCAACTCGCTTAGTCAGGTTCGCGTCACTTCGAGCCATGTCACCATTTGTCCGCGTCATCGGCACGCTCCGTGTCAGCTGTGGGTGTGACATGGAGGGATCGAGGCGGATATCCGCGGAAGATCGGAATTCACAGGATCCGAACTCAACTCACTGTGCCGCGTCGATCGATGCGCGCTCGCACCCCACCGCGCACCGATCGGGGCAACCGGACGGACGTACGGCGGATCTCAGCCAACGCTCAGGCTGCGGGCCGTACCGTGTGCCGCATGACATCGCCGTCGCCGGCCGCGTGGTTCCGGCGTGCCCTTCCCACCCGCCGCCGGACGATCGCCGCCGCGGTGGTCGTCGTGCTGTTGGCCGCCGCCGTGAGCTGGGCGGTGTGGCCACAGGGACCGGGCGTACGCACCGAAAGCGCGATGCTCACCGTCCGCTCCGGACCGTCCGGTGACCAACCGGTGAACCTGGACACCACTCTTTACCTGCCGGACGACGCCTCGTCCGGTCGGAAGGTGCCGGCGGTGCTGCTGGCGCACGGGTTCGGCGGCACGAAGGAGTCGGTGCGCTCCGACGCGGAGGAGTTCGCCGGGCGCGGCTACGCGGTGCTCACCTGGACCGCGCGGGGTTTCGGCCGCAGCGGCGGTGAGATCCACCTGGACAACCCGGACTACGAGGTACGCGACGCTGAGCGGCTGCTGGACTGGCTGGCCGCGCGGCCCGAGGTGCGCACCGACGCCCCCGGCGACCCGAAGGTCGGTGTGGTCGGCGGCTCGTACGGCGGTGGGTTGGCGTTGCTGTTGGCCGCCCAGGACCGTCGGGTCGACGCGATCGTGCCCATGATCACGTGGAACGACCTGTCCCGCGCGTTCCTGCCGGAGAGCACCGGCGGAGCGCCGACCGAGGGTGTGTTCAAGAAGGGCTGGGCCGGCCTCTTCTTCGGCGGGGGCGGCAACGTGGGCTCCGGCCCGGCCGGGCTCTCCGGCGCGACCGCCGCCCAGCCGCAGGGCGCACCGGAGTCCGCCGGCCCGCCCAGCCCCGGGCCGGGTGCCGGCCCCGGCACCGGTCCCGGTGCCACCCCGGCCGGTGCCGCCGACCCGTCCTGCGGCCGGTTCGCCGCCGACGTCTGCGCCGCGTACCTCCGGATCGCCACGACCGGTCGCGCCGACCAGGCCGCCGTGGACCTGCTGCGCCGCTCCAGCCCGGCCGGTGTGCTGGACCGGATCAAGGCCCCCACCCTGCTGGTGCAGGGCGAGGCGGACACCCTCTTCCCGCTCGGTGAGGCGGACGCGAACGCGCGCGGCATCGCCGCCACCGGCACCCCGGTACGGGTCGCCTGGTTCACCGGCGGGCACGACGGTGGCAGTGGACCCCGCTCGGACTCCGACCGGGTGAAGTTCCTGACCGTCCAGTGGCTCGACCACTACGTCAAGGGTGAGGGCGACGCGCCCGGCGACGACTTCACCTGGTCGCGGATCGCCGGCTTCGACGCGCTCGACCGGGGTCTCGTCGCCACCGGTTTCCGCCGCGCCGACTACCCGGGCCTCACCGGCAACGCCCGGCGGGAGGTGACGGTCGCCGGCCCGGCACAGCCGATCGCGAACCCGCCGAACGGCAACCCGGCTGCCATCTCCTCGATCCCGTTCGCCGGCGGGCTCGCCTCGCTGCTGGACGGCGTGGCCGGTGACGTGCCCGGCCAGCACGCCCGGTTCGAGTCCACCCCGCTGACCGAGGCCGTGGACGTGGCCGGTGCGCCCACCGTCACCCTGCGGGCCGCGTCGCCGACCGGCGAGGCGGTGCTCTTCGTCAAGCTCTACGACGTCGACCCGGACGGCGCGGCCACCCTGCCGAACGGCCTGGTCGCCCCGATCCGGCTCACCGGTCTACCGCAGCAGGTGCAGGACGCCCGCCCGGTCACCGTGACGCTGCCCGGGATCGTCCGCCGGGTGGAGGCCGGGCACCGGCTGCGGCTGGTGGTGGCCACCTCCGACCAGGCGTACACCACGCCGGCCGCGCCGACCGTCTACACGGTGGCCGCGGACGGTGCGGTCAGCCTGCCCACGGTCAGCGGTGAGCCGATCCCCACCGCGGCGACGATCTGGCGCTGGGTGCTCGCCGGCCTGCTCGCCGCCATCGTGATCGGGCTCGTCGTGGTCGTCGCCCTGGTCCGCCGCCGGCATCGCCGCCAGGACCGGTCGGTGCACCCGGAGTACGCGGACACCCCGCTGGCCGTGCGCGCGCTGCGCAAGGAGTACGCGGACGGCTTCGTCGCCGTGTCGAACGTGGACTTCGAGGTGCACCCCGGTCAGGTCGTGGGTCTGCTCGGGCCGAACGGTGCCGGCAAGACCACCACTCTGCGGGTGCTGATGGGGCTGACCCAGCCGACCGCCGGGGAGATCTACGTCTTCGGTCGTCGGCTGGTGCCCGGCTCGCCGGTGCTGTCCCGGATCGGGGCGCTGGTGGAAGGGCCGGGCTTCCTGCCGCACCTGTCGGGTCTGGACAACCTGAAGGCGTACTGGCGGGCCACCGGGCGACCGTGGGAGGACGCACAGTTCGACGCGGCGCTGGAGATCGCCGGGTTGGGTGACTCGGTGCACCGGAGGATCAAGAACTACAGCCACGGGATGCGCCAGCGGCTCGCCATCGCCCAGGCCATGCTCGGTCTCCCCGAACTGCTGGTGTTGGACGAGCCGACCGACGGGCTCGACCCGCCGCAGATCGCCGAGATGCGCCGGGTGCTCCAGCGGTACGCCACGGACGGCCGGGCGGTGCTGGTCTCCAGTCACCTGCTGGCCGAGGTGGAGCAGACGTGCACGCACGCGGTGGTGGTGAACAAGGGCCGGATCGTGGCGTCCGGGCCGGTGGAGGAGATCGTGGGCGAGTCGCCGAGCGTGCTCTTCGACGTCACCGACCCGGTGGCGGCGCGGGCGGTGCTGGACCGGCTGCACGGGGTCCGCGTGCTGCCGGAGAGCGACGGCCAACTGGTTGTCGACACCAACGGCACGGCCCGCAGCGAGGTGGTGGCGGAGCTGGTGCGCGCCGGCATCGGGGTGGACCGGGTGGTGCCTCGGCGGCGCCTGGAGGACGCGTTCCTCGCCCTGGTGGGCGAGAATTCTCGGGGAAGCGGTGACCGGTGATGGTTGTTACTGACGCGGGTGAGGCCCGTGGCTACCGGCCGTCGGCCACCATGCCGTTCGTGGCGGAGTTCCGTCGGCAGGCGTCCCGGCGGCGGACCCAGTTGGCGCTCGGGTTCATGGTGTTGCTGCCGCTGATCATCCTGATCGCGTTCCAGTTCGACTCGGGCGGCGACGACGACAACGGTCGCAACGAGTTCGCCAGCCTGGTCGAGCTGGCCACCTCGGGCGGGCTCAACTTCACCCTGTTCTCGATCTTCGTGTCGGCGTCGTTCCTGCTGGTGGTGGTCGTCGCACTGTTCTGCGGCGACACGGTGGCCAGCGAGGCGAGCTGGGGCAGCCTGCGGTATCTGCTGGCGATCCCGGTGCCCCGGGCGCGGTTGTTGACGGTGAAGCTGGTGGTCGCGCTCGCGTACTCGGGACTGGCCCTGATCCTGTTGGCCGGCACCGCGTTGCTGGCCGGCACCCTGCGCTACGGCTGGTCGCCGCTGCGCAGCACTGTCGCCGCCGAGCTGGAACCCACCGAGGGGCTGCTCCGGTTGCTGGCCGTGCTGGGCTACCTGGCGGTCGTCCTGCTGGTGGTGGCCGGCCTGGCGTTCCTGCTGTCGGTGATCACGGACGCCGCGCTGGGCGCGGTGGGTGGTGCGGTTCTGCTCTGGATCCTGTCCAGCATCCTGGACCAGATCACCGCCCTGGGCGCGCTGCGCGACTTCCTGCCCACCCACTTCAGCACCGCCTGGCTGGGTCTGCTGTCGACTCCGGTGCAGACCGACGATGTGGTGCGCGGCTGCATCTCGGCGATCAGTTACGCGACGTTGTTCTGGGGGTTGGCGTTCTGGCGCTTCACCCGCAAGGACATCACGTCGTAGCCTTCTTCCAGGCGCTGACGCCGATCCGGCCGGTGTTGCCGAGGTCGATCGGCCCGTCCGGGTCGACCTCGTCGGCCGGCTGTCCGGCGGCGGGCGCCACCGTCAGGAACTCGCCGTTGTTGGCCACCACTGTCGAGTCGGTGACCAGGTTGCGCCAGAGCACCACTGCGGTGGCCCGCTCCCCGGCGGCGAGGATGACCTGCCGGGGTGGCTGGTCGAAGCCCGAGGTGATCTCCTTGGCACCGTTGACCACCCGCAGCATGATCGGCTCGCGCGCTTCGTCGAACACGTGCAGCACCGGGTACCCGTCGAGCTGGTAGGGGCGCTCGCCGCAGTTGACCAACTCCAGGCCGAGGGCGCGCAGGCCCATCGCGGCGTCCCCGCCGGTCGACCGGATCCGAACGCCGCTCGTCGGGCACTCGGCCGGCGGCTCGGTGCTGGCGGTCGGGTCTGCTTGCGCCCTCGAAACGGGGGGTGGCTGGCTCGGATCTCCGGACTGGCCGCGATGGTCGAGAGTGCAGCCGCCGAGCACGAGCGTCATCGCGACCGTCGCGGTGATGCGTCGCAGTGCTGCCGTGTCACGGAAGATCATCCGTTGATCCTCGCCCACCTGCCCAGCACGCCGCCGCCCGGCCCCGGCGCGGCCCCGGCCCCGGCCCGGCCTCGCCGGCTCTTCCTGCGCCGCCACCCGAACTGGCGGGGATCATCTCCTGCTGCGCCTTTGGAGCTGAATCGTTTGCGACATCACCGGGGGAGGTGCGGGCGTCCTCGTTCACACCGTTTTCAGGAGGGATTATCCCACCAGCAAGGAACTTATGATTTTCGATGCCCTCGTGCCTCAGGATCGACGAGACCCATTCGCTCTCTTCGATGGAGGTGCCATGAACTTCTCTCGGCTCGGCGGGCCGACCCTGTCCCTGTTCCGCATCGTGATCGGCCTGTTGTTCACGTTGCACGGCCTGTCCTCGGTATTCGGGTTGTTCGGCGGCAACCCGATGACTGGCAAGGCGGTACCGTTCGGCACCTGGCCGGGCTGGTGGGCCGCCCTGATCCAGCTGGTCTGCGGCGTACTGGTGCTGGTCGGGCTCTTCGCCCGACCCGCCGCGCTGCTCGCCTCCGGCTCGATGGCGTACGCCTACTTCGTGGTGCACCAGCCGGATGCTCTGCTGCCGCTGCACAACGGAGGCGAGCGGGCGGCGCTCTTCTGCTGGGCGTTCCTGCTGGTCGCGGCTCTCGGCCCGGGTGCCTGGGCACTCGACACGCTGCTCGCCCGGCGTCGCACCGACGCCCCCTCGGCATCGGCTTCGGCGGCCGAGCCCGACGCGGTGTCCGTCTGACCACACCGGAACCACGCGTCGCCGGAGCCTCGACGAGGCGGCTTCGGCGACGCGCCCGGTCGGGGCCGGTCGATTTTGTCCCGGCCCGGGGCCCGGTCGGCACTCCCGGTCAGGGTCGTCCGTTGCGCCGGGGCCCGGGGTCGGCACTCCCGGTCAGGGCCGGCCGATGCGCCCGGGCCCGGGCCCGGGGTCGACACTCTCGGTCAGGGCCGGCCGATGTGCCCGGGGCCCAGGGCCCGGTCGACGCTCCCGGGGGCGGCGTTACCTCTTCGCTGATGTCGTAGACGATTCAGCTCCAAAGCGAGCGTCGGTGGCAGGCCCCAGCCGAGGGTGACGTGCCGCCGGCGGACCGGTTAGCGCGGCCACGCGGGCCGCAGCCGGCGGGCGGGGGTGAGGCGGGATCAGGCCGGCGGGCGCTGGGTGAGGACCGCGTCCAGCAGGCCGGGGTAGAGCTTGTCCAGCTCGTCCCGGCGGAGCCGGACCAGTCGGCTGGTGCCGGCGGCCCGGGTCCGGGTCAACCCCGCCTCGCGCAGCACCTTGAGGTGGTGGCTACGGGTCGCCTTGGAGACACCGAAGTCGAAACTGCCGCAGGCGGACTCGCCGCCCTCGGCGAGCGCCCGGACGATCTGTAGCCGCACGTCGTCGGCGAGTGCGGCCAACACGCTGGTGACCGGTACGACGGTCAGGTCGGGCTCGTGCGGCTCCATGTGACCAGTGTAACCCTTGTTCGACAACTATCGAACAACACCCTATGGTCGGTGTCGTTGGTTCGACGATACTCGAACATTGGAGTTGCCGATGCGATCCCGCGCCACCGCGTACCCACTGGTCGCCGTGCTCGGTTGGGGCGTGATGTTCCCGATCCTGGCCAGTGCCCTCGACCGGGTCGACCCGCTCAACCTGACCACCGCGCGCTACCTGCTGGCCGCCGTCGTCCTGGTCGCCATCCTGCTGCTCCGCGAGGGTGCCGGCGCGTTGCGGCACGGTGGCCGGGCGCTGGAGGTGGTGGTGCTCGGAGTGGTCGGCTTCGCCGGCTTCAACCTGCTCACCAACCTGGCGCTCGAACACGCCGCCCCGCAGCAGATCTCCCTCTTCGTTGCCACCACTCCGGTGATCACCCAGCTGGTCCGCTGGGCCCGCGACGGCGTCCGCCCGAAGCCGCTCCTGCTGGGCCTCTCCCTGGTGGCGCTTCTCGGCGTCGGGCTGGTGATCACGCGCGGCAGTCTGGCCGGGCTCGGCCAGTTCGGCCTCGGCGGGCTCATGATGATCGGCGCGGTACTGGGCTGGGGCATCTACACGCACGGCGCCAGCCGGTTCGGCGAGTGGTCGCCGCTGCGCTTCACCACCCTGACCGCGCTCGCCGGTACGGCCGCGATGCTCGTCCTGAGCATCGGCGCCGACGCCGTCGGCTGGCAGCACGCGCCGGCCGCCGCCGACCTCGTGGCGGTCGCCCCGCAACTGGCGTACGCCGTGCTGGTGGGTGCCGTGATCGCGGTCCTGGCCTGGAACACCGGCGTGCAGCGACTCGGCGCCGCCAACGCCGCGCTGTTCATGAACCTGGTCCCGGTGACCACGTTCGCGGTGCAGATCGCCCGCGGCTACCGCCCGGAGCCCGTCGAACTGGTCGGGGCCGCCATCACGATCGCCGCCCTGATCGCCGCGAACCTCGCCGCCCGGCCCCGGGCCACGGCGCTGCCCCGGCCGAGCGCGGTGACGGACCCGATCGCGGTGACCGACCCCGAAGCGGTGAGTTCCCGCTGACCCAATAGCTGGGATCTGCGGTAGCAACGACCGACAGCGTTGTCCTAGACTCGACGGCACAACTGAATACCTCATCCAGAGGGGCTGAGGGATACGGCCCGACGACGCCCCGGCAACCACCCTGCGCGCTCACCGCTGAGCGACCCGCGGGGCAGGTGCCAATTCCGTCCCCGCCGCACCGTGCGATGCGGGGAAAGATGAGAGGACCCTCGACATGACGTCGACGCTCGTCGCCTCCGGCATCGACACCTCTGCCAGCCCCGCCCGCGCCCTGGTCTGCCGTGCCTGTTCGGCCCGCTACCCGCTCGCCGCCCAGCACGCCTGTTACGAGTGTTTCGGCCCGCTGGAAGTCGACTACGACACCGCAGCACTGGCCACCGTCACCCGCGAGCAGATCGAGGCCGGCCCGAACAACATCTGGCGGTACGCCGCCCTGCTCCCCGCCGGCCAGGACCCGGCCAGCCGGGTCACCCTCGACCCCGGGCTGACCCCACTGGTGGCGGCCCCGCACCTCGCCGCCGAGCTGGGCATCACCGCGCCGCTCTGGGTCAAGGACGACAGCGCCAACCCCACCCACTCGTTCAAGGACCGGGTCGTCTCGGTGGCGCTCACCGCCGCCAAGGCGCTCGGGTTCAGCCGGTTCGCCTGCGCGTCGACCGGCAACCTGGCCAACTCGGTGGCCGCCCACGCCGCCCGCGCCGGGGTGCCCTCGGTGGTCTTCATCCCCAGCGACCTGGAGCAGGGCAAGGTCATCACCACCGCCGTCTACGGCGGCGAACTGGTCGCCATCGACGGCTCGTACGACGATGTCAACCGGCTCTGCGGCGAGCTGGTGGAGACCGACGAATTCGAGGACACCGCGTTCGTCAACGTGAACGTCCGGCCGTACTACGCGGAGGGCTCCAAGACCCTCGGCTACGAGGTGGCCGAGCAGCTCGGCTGGCGGATCCCGGCGCAGGTGGTCATCCCGATGGCCAGCGGCGAGCTGCTCACCAAGATTGACAAGGCGTTCTCCGAGCTGGTGGAGATCGGCCTGGTCGAGGCGCCCGCCGACGGCTGGAAGGTCTTCGGCGCGCAGTCCGCCGGCTGCAACCCGATCGCCGTCGCCCTGCACACCGAGACCGACACGATCGTCCCGGTCAAGCCCACCGGCATCGCCAAGTCGCTCAACATCGGCGACCCGGCGGCCGGCCTCTACGCCCTGGAGGCGGTCCGCCGCACCGGCGGCTGGATGGAGTACGCCGACGACGACGAGATCCGCGCGGGCATTCGCGATCTGGCCCGTACCACCGGGGTCTTCGCCGAGACCGCGGGTGGGGTCACCGTGGCCGTGCTGCGCAAGCTGGTCGAGTCCGGTCGGCTCGATCCGACGGCCGAGACCGTCGTGTTCAACACCGGCGAGGGTCTGAAGACCATCGACGCGGTGGCCGGCCAGGTCGGGCCGACCCACCACATCAAGCCCTCGCTGCGCGCCGCCCGCGACGCCGGCCTCCTCGGCTGACGGGCTCGCTCGGACCGGGGCCGAGTCGATCAGTCGGTAACTGGGTTTTCGCTGTGAGTGTGGAAAACCCGCCGCTACGGACTTGACGGCAGGAACCGGACGGCGCAAGATGCTCCGTGCGGGAGGGCATTTCGCCGAAGACTTTTGAAGTTCTTGCGACCCAACGCCGGAGGCGTTGTGCGAGTGTCCCTCCCGACCACGTTCGATCGGGCCAGCGATTTAATCGCTGGCCCGATCGCTTTCCCGGGTGCACCCTCAGCGGCATGAGCATCACGATCGCGTCGTTCGACGGCGCCGACCGGACGTCGGTCGACGAGGCGTACCGGATCGGGTCGGCGGCCAACGACGCCGATCTCCCGGACTTCCCGCCCTTCTGCCGGCGCCGCTTCGACGCGTTTTTCCACACGCCGATGCCCGGCACCCGGTCGCTCTGGGCGCTGGCCCGACTGGACGGCGTGCCGGCCGGCTACCTCCAACTGGACCTGCCGCAGCTCGACAACACCGACAACGCCACCGCCGAGCTGCTGGTGCATCCGCAGCTGCGGCGTCGGGGCGTTGGCCGGGCCCTGCACGAGTACGGGCTGCGCCTGCTCCGCGAGCACGGCCGCAAACGGGTGGTGGCGATGGCCGTCTCCGCGCTGCCCGGTGGGCAGGCCCGAAGCGTGGCCGGTGACGCGTTCGCCGCCGCGACCGGCGCCCAGCCCGCCCTCACCGAGGTGCGTCGCCGGCTCGACGTCAGCGAGATCGACCGCGTCGCCCTGCGCGCGGCGCTCGCCGAGGCCCGACCGCGAGCCGAGGGCTATCACTCGGTCTGCTGGCAGGGCTCCACCCCGGAGGAGTACGTGGCGGACATCGCCTACCTGGACGGCCGGTTGCTGATGGACGCGCCCATGGGCGACGTGCAGTGGGAACCGGAGCAGGTGGACGCCGAGCGGATCCGCGGCAACGAACGGGCGCTGGACGCCCGGGGCCGGCGGCGCTACCACCTCGGGATGCGACACGAGGCGTCCGGTCGGCTGGTCGCCTGGACCCTGCTGGACGTGGGCCCCTCCGCCGACTGGCACGCGTATCAGCAGATCACCCTCGTCGACCCGGCCCACCGTGGGCACCGGCTCGGCCTCATCGCCAAGGCCGAGAACCTGCACCACCTGCTCACCCACGAACCGGCAGTACAGGTGATCGACACCTGGAACGCGGCCAGCAACAGCTACATGGTGTCGATCAACGAGCAGCTCGGCTTCCGCCCGGTGGACTCCTGGACCGACTGGCAGCTCACCCTCTGACAGGTATCGGCGCTACTGCTCGCGGGCCTGACTCAGGCATGCGCCGCTGCCGGGCATTCGCGCTACTGCTCGCGGGCCTGACTCAGGCATGCGCCGCTGCCGGGCATTCGCGCTACTGCTCGCGGGCCTGACTCAGGCATGATGGCGGGCATGACGGAGACCCCGCATCCCCTGTACGACAGGCACGCCGACACCCTCAACCGTGCGCTGACCGCGATCACGGAGCGGGGCTACTGGTCCGCCTATCCCGAATCCCCCAGCCCCCGGGTGTACGGCGAGACCGCCGCTGCCGACGGTAAGGCCGCCTTCGAGGCGTACCTCGGCGGTGACTTCCCGCTCGACCAGCCCGGCTCCGGCGTTCGGGTCGCCACCGAGACGAGCCCGTTCGGGGTGGAGTTGGCGGTGCGTTACCCGCACGCCGGCACCGGCGAACTGGTCGGCGCCGCCTCCGCCGCGCTGCCGGCGTGGCGCGATGCCGGCCCGCAGGCCCGGGTGGGCGTCTGCCTGGAGATCCTCGACCGGCTGCACAAGAACATCTTCGAGCTGGCCAACGCGGTGCAGTTCACCAGCGGGCAGGCGTTCGTGATGGCCTTCCAGGCCGGTGGCGCGCACGCGCTGGACCGGGCGCTGGAAGCGCTGGCGTACGCGTACGCCGAGATGACCCGGCACCCGGGCACGGCGGGCTGGGAGAAGGCCGCCGGCAAGGGTGACCCGCTGCGGATGACCAAGACGTTCCACGTGGTGCCGCGTGGGGTGGCGTTGGTGATCGGCTGCAACACCTTCCCGACCTGGAACTCGTACCCCGGGCTGTTCGCCTCGCTGGTCACCGGCAACCCGGTGATCGTCAAGCCGCACCCGCGTGCGGTGCTGCCGCTGGCCATCACCGTGAAGTACGCCCGGGACGTGCTCGCCGAGGCCGGCTTCGACCCGAACCTGATCATGCTGGCGGCCGAGGCGCCCGGTGAGAAGCTCGCCAGCGACCTGGCCCTGCACCAGGCCATCCGGATCGTCGACTTCACCGGCTCCACCGAGTACGGCGACTGGCTGGAGACGCACGCTCGGCAGGCATCGGTCTACACCGAGAAGGCCGGCCTCAACACCGTCGTCATCGACTCCACCGACGACTTCGCCGGCATGTGCCGCAACCTCGGGTTCACGCTGACCCTCTACAGCGGGCAGATGTGCACCACCTCACAGAACATCCTCATCCCGGCCGGGGGCATCGAGACCGACCAGGGGTACAAGAGCTTCGACGATGTGGCCGGCGGGATCGCCGCCGCAGTCGGCAAGCTCACCGCGGACCCGGCCCGAGGTGTGGAGCTGACCGGCGCCATCGTCAACGACGGGGTGCTGGAGCGGCTGGCCGAGGTGACCAAGGTCGGCGAGCCGGTGCTGGAGTCGCGGGCCGTGGCCCATCCGTCGTACGCCGACGCGGTGGTGCGTACCCCCACGATCGTGAAGCTGACCGCTGACGACGCGGAGACGTACGGCCGGGAATGGTTCGGGCCGATCTCGTTCGCCATCGCGACCGACTCCACCACGCACAGCCTGGAGCTGCTACGCCGGACGGTCGGCGAGAAGGGCGCGCTCACCGCCGGGGTCTACTCGACGGACGAGGCCGTGTTGGACGCCACCGAGGCGGTGGCGGTCGAGGTCGGGGTGCACCTGTCCTGCAACCTCACCGGCGGTGTCTTCGTCAACCAGTCGGCGGCGTTCTCCGACTTCCACGGCAGTGGGGCCAACGCGGCGGCCAACTCGGCGCTGACCGACGGGGCTTACGTCGCCAACCGGTTCCGGATCGTGCAGTCTCGGCGGCACGTCTGAGTTTCGGTTGCGCTTGGGGTTTCCGGGGCGGTCCCGTTCCTCGCGGTTCGGGCTGCCCCGGAAACCCCCCGTGGGCGCGGTGGTCGCCGGCGTCTCTGGTCCGGAGCTTCTGCTGTACCCCATGATCGTGCTCGATCCAGGAAGTAGTGGTCTCTCGTCGGATGGTTACCACTAAATCCTGGATCGAGCGTGATCATCAGGGCTGGCGGCAGCGCGGCGGCTACCCGCGCGCCGGCGGTGATCGTTGGGTGGTTCTGCGGGTCAGGCTGTTCGGCGCATCTGTAGCTCGGTGAGGGCTGGGATGTTCGGGTGGGGGACTCGTACCCCGGTGTCCTTGAAGCCCAGGCGCTGGTAGGCGCGGTAGGCGCGGTCGTTGCCGACCACCACCTCCAGCAGCAGCTCCGGTCGGCCACAGGCTCGCGACCAGGCGGCCACCCCGTCGATCAGCTCGCCGAGCAGGCCACTGCCGCGCCAGGCCGGCGTGACGTACACGGCGTAGATCACGGTCAGCCCCGGTTCGTTCGGGTGGGTCGTACCACCGGCGTGTCCGACCAGCCGGCCGCCCGGATCGGCGACGAACTGCGCGTTACCGGCACCGGCCGAGGTGTACGCGACCCGGGCGGCGAACTCGTTGTGCGGTCGGGCCGCGGCGTCCGCCAGGGTCTCCAGGAAGGCCAACGGCGCGTCGGCCAGCATCTCCAGGCGCAGCGCCCGCATCCGGGCGGCGTCCTCCGGCCGGACACGGCGGATCTCCGCGAGCCGCAGGGCCGGCGAGCCCATGTCGGTGGTCATGCCCGCATGCCTACCACAGGGCAGGGATGGCGTTTCGCGAGCTGGGCCCGATCGCCGTCATCTCGGGGCCGCCCTGCGCCCCTCCCTCAATTCGCAATGACGCGGGCGAATCCGGTGGCTCCGGAACTCGGCCGATCAGCGCGGTCGGAACGCCTCGAAGTGTGTCTGATTTGTGGCCGTGCGCGGCCGTCACTCCTCGTGTAGCGTGCGATTTCGGTCACCTGCTTCAATGGCGGTCATCGATCGCTGAGTCGGTGCTCCGGGGCGCCCGGCCGTGCCGTGCGCCGAGTCAGGCAACGCCGCGCAGAGTGAGGGAAGTGCACCGTGGCACAGGGCTCAGTGAAGTGGTTCAACGCCGAAAAGGGCTACGGCTTCATCGCCGTCGACGGCGGTCAGGACGTGTTCGTCCATTTCTCCGCGATCGAGATGGACGGTTACAAGGCGCTGGACGACGGTCAGCGGGTCGAGTTCGAGATCACCCAGGGTCAGAAGGGCCCACAGGCAGAGCACGTACGCGTCATCGGCTGATCTTCCTGGCCGATCGGCCCCGCGAGTCGGGGCTGCGGCAGGGGCGCGCAGCCGGGAAGATCGTGAACCGTTCCAGCCGATGTGAGGAGCGTTCATGACCGACCAGCCGCCCCCGCCCACTCCGTCCCCCGGGTCGGGGGAGCCGGACCCGTCCTCGCCCGCAGGCAGCCCCGGCCCCGCCGGTCCGCCGCCCGGCTGGGGGTCGGGCATGCCTCCGGCCGGCCCCGCCGGTCCGCCGCCCGGCTGGGATCCCGCGCAGAGTGCCTGGGGTGCGGCCCCGCCGCCGCAGGGATGGGCGTTCCCGCCCACCGGGGGCTACCCGCCCGGGTCGGGTCCCTACGGGGGGCAGCCGTGGTACCCGGGGCCGCCGGTCGGCTGGTACCCGCCGGGTTACGGATTCGACGCGAACGACGCCCTGGTCACGCCGCCCGGTGCCGGCATCGGCGGCTGGTTCAACCGGTGCGGGGGAGCGCTGCGTCGGGGCTGGCGGCAGTTGGTGCCGATCATGCTGCTCACCCAGGTGCTGCCGGCGGCGGTGCTCTCGGTGGTCTCCCTCGGTCTGGACCCGTCGGCGAAGTGGGCCGCCCAGGCCGAATCGACGTCGGCCCCCGCGCTGCCGGACAATTTCGCCGCCGAGTTGCTGAGCCTCCTGGTCCTGCTGGTCGGCGGCAGCCTGGTGGTCGGGTTGGTGCAGGCCGTCGGGTGGGCCGCCGGCACCTGGGTGATCACCCAACAGGCGGCCGGTCAGCCGGCCAGCCTGGAGTCGGCGCTGCGCTACGGCCTGCGTCGGGCACTCGGGCTGTGGGGCTGGACCCTGTTGGTCAGTCTGCTCGTCGGCGTCGGTGTCTGTTTCTGCGTGCTGCCGGGCATCTACCTGGCCTTCGCGCTGAGCATGGCCGGCCCGGTCTATCTCTTCGAACGGCACAACCCGATCGGTCGATCGTTCCGGATGTTCCACGACCGGCTCGGCCTGCTGCTCGGACGGGTGGCCCTGGTGGCCGTGGCGGTGCTGGTCGGCACCCTGATCCCCGGTGGCCTGGAGGGGATCGGCACCTCCGCGCTCGGAACGGATCCGTTCTCGTCGGCGGGCACCGCCGCCGGGACGGTGGTGGTGATCGGGATCACCGCCGTGCTGGCCCTGCCGGCCCACCTCGCTCAGATGATCGGTCTGCTGGTGACGTACGCCGAACAGCGCGCCCATGAGGCACCGGTGAACACCGCTGGACTGGCTGCTGAACTCGGCTGAGCGGCGGCATCGTGCTTGCACTCGGCAGGGGAGAGTGCTAAACAAGTCATTGGCACTCGCATACCGTGAGTGCCAATGGTCGGGACGGTGGGGCCAGGTTGCACCGGCGTGGAGACGCCGGGGCGGCACATGGCCGGTCGTCGCGGGCTATCCGGCCCGGCCGAAGGACGTCGTCGTCGCCAGGTGGCGACGTCCCAAGGTGCGTACACCAGGCGGCCCATCCGGGGCACACATCTCGGGTGGCCCGTGAGTGTCCAGGAGGACAACGCCGTATGGCCAAGATGATCGCGTTCGACGAAGAGGCGCGCCGCGGCCTCGAGCGGGGCATGAACCAGCTCGCCGACGCCGTAAAGGTGACCCTCGGCCCCAAGGGCCGCAACGTCGTGCTCGAGAAGAAGTGGGGTGCCCCCACCATCACCAACGATGGTGTGAGCATCGCCAAGGAGATCGAGCTCGAGGACCCGTACGAGAAGATCGGCGCTGAGCTGGTCAAGGAGGTCGCCAAGAAGACCGACGACGTTGCCGGTGACGGCACGACGACGGCGACCGTCCTGGCCCAGGCCCTGGTTCGCGAGGGCCTGCGCAACGTGGCCGCTGGCGCCAACCCGATGGCCCTGAAGCGGGGCATCGAGGCCGCGGTCGCGAGCGTCTCGGAGGAGCTGTCCAAGCTCGCCAAGGACGTCGAGACCAAGGAGCAGATCGCCTCCACCGCCTCCATCTCCGCTGGCGACAGCACCGTCGGCGAGATCATCGCCGAGGCGATGGACAAGGTCGGCAAGGAAGGCGTCATCACCGTCGAGGAGAGCAACACCTTCGGGCTGGAGCTGGAGCTCACCGAGGGTATGCGCTTCGACAAGGGCTACATCTCGGCCTACTTCATGACCGACCCGGAGCGTATGGAGGCCGTCTTCGACGACCCGTACATCCTGATCGCCAACAGCAAGATCTCGTCGGTGAAGGACCTGCTCCCGATCCTGGAGAAGGTCATGCAGTCGGGCAAGCCGCTGCTGATCATCGCCGAGGACCTGGAGGGCGAGGCCCTCGCCACCCTGGTGGTCAACAAGGTCCGTGGCACCTTCAAGTCGGTCGCCGTCAAGGCGCCGGGCTTCGGTGACCGCCGCAAGGCCATGCTGACCGACATCGCCATCCTCGCCGGTGGTCAGGTCATCAGCGAGGAGGTCGGCCTCAAGCTCGACGCCGCCAGCCTCGACATGCTGGGCCGCGCCCGCAAGGTCGTGGTGACCAAGGACGAGACCACCATCGTCGACGGTGCCGGTGACGCCGAGCAGATCCAGGGCCGGGTCAACCAGATCCGGGCCGAGATCGACAAGAGCGACTCCGACTACGACCGGGAGAAGCTGCAGGAGCGGCTGGCCAAGCTGGCCGGCGGCGTTGCGGTGATCAAGGTTGGCGCGGCCACCGAGGTCGAGCTCAAGGAGCGCAAGCACCGCATCGAGGACGCCGTTCGCAACGCGAAGGCCGCCGTCGAGGAGGGCATCGTCCCGGGTGGTGGCGTCGCGCTGGTCCAGGCCGGCAAGACCGCCTTCGACAAGCTCGACCTGGTCGGCGACGAGGCGACTGGTGCGAACATCGTCAAGGTCGCGCTGGACGCCCCGCTGCGGCAGATCGCCGTCAACGCCGGCCTTGAGGGCGGCGTCGTGGTGGAGAAGGTCCGCAACATCGAGGCTGGCCACGGCCTCAACGCCGCCAACGGCGAGTACGTCGACCTGCTGGCCGCGGGCATCATCGACCCGGCCAAGGTGACGCGCTCGGCGCTGCAGAACGCCGCTTCCATCGCGGCGCTCTTCCTCACCACCGAGGCTGTCGTCGCGGACAAGCCGGAGAAGACCCCGGCTGCCCCGGCTGGCCCGGGTGGCGGGGACATGGACTTCTGAGTCCAGTTCCGACACCGAACGGGGCGGGCCGCTGACGCGGTCCGCCCCGTTCGTCGTCAGGTCGGTAGTGGGCGCTGGTTGCGCCGCTTGTGTGCCCGGTTGTACGGCGGAAGCAGTTGGATCGGCGCGTCCACCATCTCCTGCGGCTCCTCGACCAGCGACGGCTCACCGTCGGTGGTCATCTCGGCCAGTTGCTCTGCGTCGCCGTAGTCGAGCCGGTCGAACGGCAGTTGGCCGGGGAGTTCACCCATCGGTTTCCAGGTGATCGGCGTGCCGTCCTCGGTCTGGTTGTCATCCGTGGTCATGGCTGCCTCCTCTACCGAAACGGTAGGGGGCGTCGATGGCCGATGCGGGCGAATGGATCTATGTCCTGTTTGCCCCGGTTATGCCCTGGGCAGGGTTCGCCGGTACAGGAAGAAGACCCGCTCGATCCACGCACCCGCGCTGCCCGAATAGAACGGCACCGGCCCTACCCAGCCGATCTGTGCCCGATCCAGCCCCGTCGCCCGCTGGTCGCGCAGGCAGCGCCGCAACAGCACCCCACCGATGCCCGACCCTTCCGCGGCCGGCGCGGTGCCCATCGGCCCGAACCAGCTCGGCCGGGACGACCCGTACGCGGCGAAGCCGAGCACCTCGCCGTCCCGCTCCGCCAGGTGGCAACCGGCGTCGACGCGCCCCACGGACCCGGCCAGCTCGCCGTCCCACGTTCCGCCGAAGGTGGACCGAGCGAACGCGGTCAGCGCCGGCAGGTCCGCCGGCTCCGCCCGGCGTACGGTGACGCCCTGGTCGGCCAGCCGCCGCTCCGTCGCCTCGGTGGACCGCAGTGCCGGCGACCCGTCGTACGACAGGTCCGCGGTCATGTTCCAGGCGGTCCGGTCCTGCTGGTAGCCGAGCGCGAGGGCGGCGCAGACCGCCGGCGTGTAGCGGACGTCGATTCCCGGCCACGCGTAGTACGGCGGGTTTCCGGCCAGCAACACCTCGGTCGCCCCGCGCTCGGCGAGCACCCGCTCGGCCCGCTGGAGCAGCGCCCGGCCGACGCCCCGACGCCGCTGTTCCGCAAGGACCGCCACCAGATCCACGTGCCCGATCCCCGGCTCGGTCGACGACACCGAACAGATCAGCACCCCCACCAGGTCCGCACCCCGGTACGCGCCCAGCCCGACCACCGGCCGGTCGGCGGTGGCCCGGGTCCAGAGCACGTCCACGATGGCAGCCGCCTCGGCGGCGTCCTCGGGCAGGTCGAGAGCCTGCTGGCAGAGCTGTACGACGCTGGGGACCAGGTCGGCGGTCAGCTCGGTGACGGTGATCTCGGCGTCCATGGTCGCCGACCCTAGATCACCGAGTGTCGGGTCGCACCCTCGGATCAGCACTTCAGGAAGGAAACCTGCCTATTGCTGGGCGGCGCGAACGGCGGCGTAGGCGTCGACCTGACCGGCACCGGTGACGTTCGACGGAGCACCGCAGGCGTCGGAGGGGCTGTCGGAGCGATAGGTGGGCGTCGCCGCCGTGGCGGTGTCCCGCAGGATCTGCCGGGTCCGGGTCACGTCGCCGACCAGTGCCGGGTTCGCCGACCACATCAGAGCGACCACCCCGGCCACCTGGGGGGTCGCCATCGACGTGCCGTCCAGCGCGGCGTACGTGCCGCCCGGCATGGCCGACACCACCTCCACCCCCGGTGCCAGCACGTCCGGTTTACCCGAGCCGCCCGGTACCGGCCCGCGCGAGGAGAATTCGGCGACGCGCCGCTGGGAGTCCACCGCACCCACGGTCAGCACGTCCGGGTACGGGGCGGGCGGATCGTCGATCGACGCGCACCACGGGCCGGTGTTGCCGGCCGCGGCGACCACGAAGATCCCGGCGGCGTCGAGGGCGGCGGTGGCCGGCCGCAGAACCCGCTGGTCGCAACCCTCGATGGGCGGGCAGCCCCACGAGTTGGTCAGCACCTGCGGGGCGCGCTCCGGACGGCCGTCGGTGAACGGGTCGCCCCCGGCCGGGAAGGGCGCCAACATGAACTGGAGACAGTCCAGGTAGTGCGCGGGGCTTCCGAGGTTGCGATCCAGGTTGACGCAGCCCACCCACTGCGCGTCCGGTGCCACGCCGATGCCGTCCCGCCCGACCGCGCTGCCCACCGTGTGGGTGCCGTGCCCGCCCTGGTCGGTCGGGCTCCGGGTGTCGTCCCACGGGTCGTACCAGGAGTCGTCCCCACCACGGAACCCGGCCCGCAGCGCCGGATGGGTGCCGTCCACCCCCGAGTCGGAGCTGCCGACCACGATGCCCGCGCCGGTGACCCGGAGTTGGGACCACACCCGGTCGGCGCCGATCTGGCGAATGTTCCACTCCGGGCCGGTGGGCTTGGGTGCGCTGCCCCGGTTCTGCCCGGCCGGGGCCGGCAGCGGTCGCAGGCGCTGGCTGACCAGCACCCGCGCCACCTCCGGCCGGCGGTCGAGCCAGGCCCGCACCGCCGGGCCGCCGTCCACCTCGATCGCGTTGACCAGGTAGTACGACACCGGGTCGAGGCGCAGCCGGTTCAACCCCCGGAGCAGGTCGCCCTGGCTCTGCTCGGCGGTCGTCACCAGCCGTCGGTAGACCTCCGCCGCGCGGGCGTCCCGCCCGGCCCGACCCGGCGCGGCGGCTGGAAGATCGCTCAGGTCGGCCTGCGTACGCAGCACCACGAACAGTCGCTCTCCGTACAGGCCCGGCTGACCGGGGCCGAGGTCGACCACCCCGAACGCCACCAGCAGCACCACGGCCGCCACCGCGGCGACCCGCCTGTTCGGGGTGCGTGCCGCCGGCCGGGCGAGCAGCACCGCGTACCCGATGGCGACCAGGACCGCGACGGCCAGCCCGACGCCGGCGGCGGTCGCCACCCAGAACGGGATGTCCCGGGTGCCGACCAGCAGCAGGGAGATCTCCTCCGGGTCGGTGAAGGCCAGCGGGCCGAGCGCGGCCAGGCCCACGAGCCAGCCGGTCGCCGTTGCGCCGGCGCGGATGGCCTCGGCCGGGTCGGTGGTGGGCCGCCAGGTCGCGGCCCAGAGCGCGGCCAGCGCGAAACCCACCGGCGGCACTGTCAGCAGGGCGGGCAACTGCGCGCCGGACTGCCCGGTCCCGGCCGCGAGCAGCAGCAGCGCCACCCCGGCGACCAGGCCGCCGACCAGCACCAGCCGAGCCGGCCGGGGCGGTCGCCCAACCGCGAACGGGGACCAGAAGGGGGCGTCCAGCAGAGTCGCGGCCAGCACCCCGAGCGCGGCGGCCGCCAGCAGCGCGAGCACGGTCTCCAGGAGGCCGCCGAGCGCGCCCAGCCAGGCCCACGGCAGCAGCAGCGCCAACCCGGCGGCGACCGCGAGCAGCGGCACCGGGCCGGTTCTGCGCCCGCGCCGGCCGACCGGCTCCGAGTTCCCGGTGGCTGCGGGCCGCGTGGCGTCGCCGTCTCCGGTGGCTGCGGGCCGCGTGGCGTCGCCGTCTCTGGTGGCCTCGGGCCGTGTCGCGTCGCCGTTCCCGGTGGCTGCGGGCCGTGTCGCGTCGCCGTCTCCGGTGGGTGCCGGGCCGCCGACCGAGCCAACCAGCCTGGGGTACGCCCACCGGCGCGCCGACCAGCGCACGGCGAGCGCGCTGAGCAATGCGGCACCGGCCAGCGCGGCGAGGTACGCCTCGTGGTGCACCGGCGGCACGACCCGCAGCAGTGTGAGCACGCCGAGTGCGAGTGCCCCGATCAACCAGGCCCGCCCGGTGGCCCGGACCGCGCCCGACCGGGGCAGGACGGCCAGCAGCAGGGCGGGCGTGCCGGCCAGCACCACGGTGGCCAGGCCGAGCACCGGCCAGAGCCAGCCGAGCCGGTCCCGTCCGAAGCTCAGCAGCACCTGGTCGGTGAGCCAACCACCGGTCTGGGTGCCCACGGTGACCGCAACCGTCCAGCAGCCGACCAGCACGGCCGCGACCACCGGCCACGGGGAACTGCGGTCGCTGAAGCCGGGTTGCGCAGGTTGACCTTGCATCCGAGAACCTTACGACTACGACGAAGGGTTTCGACCCGACCGTCGGGTTCCGGGGCTTCGAAGACCGTGCAGATCTTGGACAGTTTCCGTCAGGCGATGACGGAAACTGTCCAAGGTCTCCGAACGGTGGGCCTGGCTCGGGTGGCGGGACGTGTCGTGCGCTTCGGAGCAGGTGAGCGCGGTGCGGTGCGGGCGGCGAATGTCGACACGTTGGCTCGACGGTTACGGTGGACGGGTGCGCGACCCCAATGTCTCCCGATCCGTCGCCGGTCAGCTCTCACCGGTCCGCCGTGCGTCCGACCTGCGTCGACTGCGTGCCGAGCGCTTCGACGTGCTGGTCATCGGGGGCGGTGTGACCGGAGCCGGTGCCGCCCTGGACGCGGCGTCCCGTGGCCTGAAGGTGGCGCTGGTCGAGGCGCGTGACCTTGCCGCCGGGACCTCCAGCCGGTCCAGCAAGCTCATCCACGGTGGCCTGCGTTATCTGGAGCAGTTGGAGTTCCACCTGGTCCACGAGGCGCTCACCGAGCGCGGCCTGCTGGCCACCCGGCTCGCGCCGCACCTGGTACGCCCGGTGCCGATCATGGTGCCGCTGCCGGCGGGGCGGGGCCTGCGGGACCTGCCGGCCCGGGTCTTCCGCCGCTCGTACTACGGAGCCGGCGTGGCCGCGTACGACGCCTTCGCCGGGATCTTCGGTGGTGGCCGGGGCATGCCCCTGCACCGGCACCTGACCCGGGAGGGCGCCCGGCGGATCTTCCCGAGTCTGCGGGCCGACGCGCTGGCCGGGGCGATCCGCTACTACGACGGGCAGGTCGACGACGCCCGGCTGGTGGTCACCCTGGCCCGCACCGCGGCCAGCCTCGGCGCCACGGTGGTGAGCAGTGCCCGCGCCGTCGGGCTGATCCGGCAGGCGCGGGAGGTGACCGGCGTCCGTGTCCGGGACCTGGAGGCGCCGTCGGGCTCGCCGGACGCGGAGTTCGAGGTGCAGGCCCGCACCGTCATCGCCGCCACAGGCGTGTGGAGCGACGACATGTCCCGGATGCTCAACGACGTTGGCCTGCGGCCCGGCATCCGGGTGCGCGCCTCCAAGGGGGTGCACCTGGTGGTGCCCCGCTCGGCGATCACCGGCGAGACGGGGCTCATCCTGCGTACGGCGAGTTCGGTGCTCTTCGTCATCCCGTGGGGCGGGCACTGGATCATCGGCACCACCGACACCGACTGGCGGCTGGACCGCTCCCACCCGGCCGCCTCGGCCCGCGACATCGACTACCTCCTCCAGCAGGTCAACACCGTGCTGGACCGGCCGTTGACCACCGCCGACATCGAGGGGGTGTACGCCGGGCTACGGCCGCTGCTGGCCGGCGAGGCCGACTCGACCTCGAAGCTCTCCCGCGAGCACGCGGTCTTCGAGCCGATGCTCGGGCTGCTGCTGGTCGCCGGCGGCAAGTACACGACGTACCGGGTGATGGCGTCCGACGTGGTCGACCGGGCCGTTCGCCGGCTCGGCGGCGCCCGCTCGTCGCGCACCGCCGACCTGCCGCTGCTCGGCGCGGACGGGTACCCGGCCATGTGGCGGGACCGGGCCGACCTGGCGCGCCGGCACGGCGTGCCGGTGGGCGTGGTGGAGCACCTGCTGGAGCGGTACGGCACCCTCACCCTGGACCTGCTGGCGCTGATCGACGCCGATCCTCTGCTGGCGTCCCCACTGGCTGGTGCTCCGGAGTATCTGGCGGCGGAGGTCGCCTACGCGGCGCGGGCCGAGGGCGCGCTGCACCTGGAGGACGTGCTGACCCGGCGGACCCGGATCTCGTTCGAGACCAGCCACCGGGGGCTGGAGTCGGCGGAGCACACCGCCGAGTTGATGGGCGCGGTGCTCGGTTGGGACGCGGCCACCCGGGTCCGCGAGGTCGAGCACTACCGGGCCCGGGTGGAGGCGGAGCGGCAGTCCCAGTTGATGCCGGACGACGCGGCGGCGGACGCGGCTCGCCTCGGTGCTCCGGACGTCCGGGGTTACGCGGCCGACCGGGGCGACGACGATCAGGCGGAGCTGCGCTCGTCCGCTCGATGACGAATTGCGACGTTACCGATGGGTAACCATCGATACCGACCCGGATGGTGGTTTCGAACGCTACCTACGGTGGGGTAGGTTTCCGCGCGTGCTACCCCGCGCGCGCCCTCGTCTGCTCTTACCCCTGCTCGCCGTCGCACTCGTCGGCGCCCTGACCGGGTGCTCCCTCTTCGACGGAGACAAGCCGAGCACCCCGGTGGCGCAACCGACAGCCGGCACGGCGGGTGGCAGCTCGCAGCCGGAGGTCCCCACCACGGTCGCCGCCGGTCAGGTCAGCCTGCTCCAGCGGCTCGGCGAAGACGGGCCGATGCGCAGCCTGAGCGTCGAGCGGAACGGCGCGTGGCAGTGCGTCGACTGCGCCGGCGACGGCGTGACCTCCCGGGGCACCCTCGCACCGGAGCTGACCGAACGGCTCCAGGTGCTGCTCGCCAACCCGAAGCTGGCCGACGAGACCGATCAGGCCCGGCGGTACCGGACAACCTGCATCGACGCGCTGACGTCCAGCCTCATCACCTCGACCGGGCTGATCACCTCGCAGGACTGCCCGGGTGAGGAGCTCACCCCGGTCGCCGGGGAGATCCTGCTGCTGCTCACCCAGGCGACCCCTGCCGAGGTCGAGGGCTGACCGCAGCCGGTCAGAGGACCTTGCCCGGGTTGAGCAGGCCGGCCGGGTCGAGCGCCGACTTGATCGCCTGATGCACCCGGACACCGACCGGCCCGATCTCCCGGGCCAGCCAGTCCCGCTTGAGCAGCCCCACCCCGTGCTCGCCGGTGCACGTGCCGCCCAGGTCCAGGCCGAGGCGCATGATCTCGTCGAAGGCCCGCCGACCCCGCTCCACGCTCGCCGGGTCGGCACGGTCGACAACGATGTTCGGGTGCATGTTGCCGTCCCCGGCGTGCCCCACCACGCCGATCGGCACCTCGCACTCGGCCGCGATCCGGGCGACCCCGTCCAGGAGCGCGGCGAGCGCGCCGCGCGGCACCGCCACATCGTCGATCACCAGACCGCCGTTGCCGCCCGGGTAGGCGTCCGCCGCGAACTTCTCCATGGCCGGGTGGGCCAGCCGGCGAGCCTGGAGCAGGGCCGCCGCCTCCACCGCGTCGGTGGCCGCGTAGACCTCGTCGGCGCCGACGGCCTCGCACACCTCGGCCAGCACGGCCAGGTCGTCCGCCGCCCGGGTGCCGGTGTCGGCGGCGGCCAGCAGCAGGGCCTGCGCGTCGGTCCGCAACCCCATCGGCTGGTACGCCTCGATCGCCCGCAGGTGGGTCTGGTCCAGCAACTCCAGCAGGCTGGGGGTGAGCCCGCGAGCCGCGATCTCGGCCACCGCCGCGCCGGCAGTGGCGGTAGAGGGGAAGACCGCCACCAGGGTCAGCGACTCGGCCGGAGCGGGCCGCAGCGCCACGGTCACCTCGGTGATCACGCCGAGGGTGCCCTCCGAGCCGACGAACAGCCGGGTCAGGTCGTAGCCGGCCACCCCCTTGGCCGTACGCCGGCCGGTGCGCAGCACCTCACCGGAGGCGAGCACCACCTCCAGGCCGAGCACGTACTCGGTGGTCACTCCGTACTTCACACAGCACATGCCGCCGGCGTTGGTGGCCACGTTGCCGCCGATGGTGGACGACTCCCAGGAGCCGGGGTCCGGCGGGTACCAGAGGCCCTGTCCGGCCACCGCCCCGGCCAGCGTCGCGTTGACCACCCCCGGCTGGACCACCGCGATCCGGCTCACCGGGTCGATCTCCCGGATCTCGTTCATCGCGACGGTGCTGAGCACCACCGCGCCGTCCACCGCGTTCGCCGCGCCGGCCAGCCCGGTCCGCGCGCCCTGCGGCACCACCGGTACGCCGTGCCGCGCCGCCGCCTGGATCACGGCGACCACCTGCCCGGTGTCGCGCGGGCGGGTCACCACCAGCGGGACGCCGGCGGCGCACAGGTCGGCCTCGTCCCGCTGGTGCATGCGCAGCAGGTCCGGGTCGGTGAGCACGGCGTCGTCACCGAGCGCGGCGCGCAGGTCGTCGAGGAGCGCGGTGGGGGCCATGCAGCCGAGGCTAGGTCGCCGACCGGCGATCATCAACATGATCGACTGGGCGGGATAACTTGGGCACCATGCTCTACCTGGACCGGCCGGCCTGGCCGTGGCGCGGTCGGCTCTGGTCGCACCTGATCAGCGACGTCTCGTACGCCGAGCTGCACGCCTTCGCCGAGGCGCTCGGCGCGCCCCGGCGCGGCTTCGACCGGGACCACTACGACATTCCGGCCGACCGGTTCGCGGCGGCGGTGTGGCTCGGTGCCCAGGTGGTGCCGAGCCGAGAGCTGGTCCGGTTGCTCCGCGCCGCCGACCTGCGTCGGCCGAAGCACCTGGTCAGCCAGCGTTCTCCGGCTCCCCGGTGAGGGCGGCCAGCTCGCGGCGCACATTGTCCCGGGCGGGCTCTTCCCACCGGCTCGCCAGCGGTGGCGACCGGAACAGCGCGGGCAGTGCCAGCAGGCCGGTCAACACGGCGGCCCGCCCAGCCTGGAAGGCCGGCTCCGGCACATGGGCGTACTCCCGGCGGATCGCCGCCGCGTAACGCTCGTAGCGAGCCGGCGGCGCGGCCAGCACGGCCAGGTCCGCGTCGCAGAGCAGCGCACCGTCCCGGTCGCCCGGTGCCACAGTGTGCCCGGCGGTGAGCAGCACCAGCCGGCGCACCTCGGCCACCGTGGGCGCCGGCACCCCGAGCCCGGTGAGCACGCTCTCGGCCAGCGTGGCGCTGTCCCGTTCGTTGGCGTCGCCGGGGGCCCGGGGGTCGTATACCGCGTCGTGGAACCAGGCTGCCAGCCGGACGGCGTCGGCCCGCGCGGCCAGGTCGGCGTGCTGGTCCACCACATCGAGCACCGCCGTCAGGTGGGTCAGCGTGTGGTAGTGCCGGTGCGGCTCCCGCCACCGGGCGATCACCTGCTCCCCGGCCCTGGTCGTATCCGGGTCGGGCCTCGCGCCGGCACCCCGGGCCGCCGCCCGCCACCGGTCCAACAGATCAACCACCGCCCGAGTCTGCCGCATCGGCCGGTGACGCGCGGGAAGGGAGGGTTCAGCGGGCCCACCACGGGTAGTCGCGCCCATGGCCGTGGCCCGGGACAAGCGACCTCGAATGGTGCGACGTACCGCGCTGCGCAACGGGTTGGTGGACATCGACGGCGCGCGGATCGCCGAGGCCACCGAACAACTGCGTCACCGCGGCCGGGCCACCCTGCACGACCGGCTGCACCGGGTACGGATGGCCGGCGGACTCGCCGTGCAGGCCGGGCTGGCCGCCGGGCTCGCGTACCTGATCTCGCACAAGGTGCTCGGCAACCCGCAACCGGTCTTCGCGCCGATCTCCGCGGTCGGCACCCTGGCCGCGTCGGTCGGTCAGCGGTTCCGCCGGACGGTGGAGCTGATCGTCGGGGTGGGGGTCGGGGTGTTCGTCGGCGACCTCCTGATCTACCTGCTCGGCACCGGGGCGTGGCAGCTCGGCCTGGTGGTCACCGTGGCGATCCTGCTCACCATCTTCGCCGGAGCGAGCGTGGCCATCGTCATCCAGGCGGCGGCCACGCCGGTGCTGATCGTGACGCTGAGCCCGTCGACCCAGAACCTGGAGATCCCCCGCTTCGTCGACGCCTTCCTCGGCGGTGGGATCGCGCTGCTGGTCACGGCGGTGCTGCTGCCACTGAACCCGCTCCGAGTGATCAACCGGGCGGCCCGCCCCGCCCTGGACCTGCTCGCCGCCCAACTCGACGCCACCGCCGACGGGCTGCGCAACCGGGACCGCGCCGCCATCCAGGGCGCACTGGAGAGGCTGCGCAACAACAAGGAGGAGTTGGCCACGTTGGGCGAGGCCATCGAGGGGGCGAAGGAGACCGCCACCCTCTCCCCGGCCCGGTGGCACCGCCGCGACGAGCTGACCCACTACGCCGAGGCGGCCGACCCGATCGACCGGGCGATGCGCAACAGCGGCACGCTGATCCGCCGGTCCGTCACGCTGGTCGAGGACGAGGAGCCGGTGCCCGATCCCATGCCGGACGCGATCGCTCACCTCGCCGAGTCGGTCCGGCTGCTCAAGCACGAGTTCGCCGCCGGCGAGGAGCCGGAGAAGGCCCGGGAGCGGTCGCTGCGGGCGGTCAGCGAGGCCGGCCGGGGATACGGCGCCGGGGTTGGCTTCTCCGGCAGCGTGGTTATCGCCCAGATCCGGACGACCGCGAGCGACCTGCTGGTGGCCTCCGGGATCGAGCAGGAGGAGGCGAACCGGTGGATCCGTACCGCCTTCGGGGAGCAGGAGCGCCCGGTCGGTGAGCCCGCCGAGCCCGGCGAGACACCGAAGCCACCCACCGCCCCGCCGGTCGGCTGAGCGGGGGCCACCGCCGGGCGTGCCTCAGCCCAGCTCGGCCAGCGCCGCGAGCAGCCGGTCCACCTGAGCGGCCGTGCTGCCCAGCCCGATGCTGGCACGCAGCGCGGTGGGCGGCAGGTCCCGCCGGCCGGTACGCCCCGCCGCCTCGGCGAGCAGACGCCGGGCCAGCGGGTGGGCACAGAACAGCCCGTCCCGTACGCCGATGTGGTGCTCGGCGGCCAGCCGCGTGGCCACTTCGGTGGAGTCCCATCCGGCGACCACGAACGAGACGATGCCGACCCGGGGCGCGTCCGGGCCGAAGGTGCGCAGCTCGACGACGTGCGGCAGGGCGGCGAGGCCGGTCCGTAGCCGGGCCAGCAGGGCCTGCTCGTGGGCGGCCAGCGCACCCTGGTCCGCCTCGTCGAGCGCCTTGCACACCGCCGCCAGCGCGACCGCTCCGAGCAGGTTCGGGGTGCCGCCCTCGTGTCGGGCCGGGCCGGTCGCCCAGGTCACGTCGTGGGTGGCCGGCCCGACGTGACTGGTGGCCCCACCGCCGGCCAGGTAGGGCGGGGCGGTGTCCAGCCAGTCGGCCCGACCGATCAGCACTCCCGCCCCGAACGGCGCGTACAGCTTGTGGCCGGACACGGCCAGGTAGTCGACGTCGAGCGCGAGCAGGTCGACCGGGGCGTGCGGGGCGAGCTGCGCGGCGTCGAGCACGATCCGGGCACCGTGCCGGTGCGCCACCCGCGCCAGTTCGGCGACCGGCCACCGCTCACCGGTCACGTTGCTCGCACCGGTCACCGCGACCAGCACCGGCAGCGCCGGGCTGCTGCCCCGGCGCAGCTCGGTGAGGGCGGCGGCGAGATCGCGTACCGCCCCGTCGGGGTGGCTGGGCACCGGCAGCCGCACCGACCCGCGCGGCCAGGGCAGCAGGTTGGCATGGTGTTCGCCTGCGAACGTGACCACCGTGGTGCCGGCCGGCACGGCCCGCGCCAGCAGGTTGAGCGCGTCAGTGGTGTTGCGGGTGAAGATCACATGATCGTCGGCGCGAGCGCCGAAGAAGTCGCCGATCGTCTGCCGGGCCTGCTCGTACTCGAGGGTGCAGCGCCGCGACAGCGCTCCCGCTCCGCGATGCACGCTGGCGTACCAGGGCAGCAGCTCGGCCACCGCGTCGGCGGCGGCCCGGGCGCACGGCGCACTGGCCGCGTAGTCCAGGTTGATCTCGCCGGGCACGCCGAGGACGTCGAGCGGCGCGGACGGCGCCGACGGCACGGTCGGCAGGCTGGGCAGCGAGGGGACGAGAGTGACGGACACGCCGGAACCTCCGGGGTCAGGGACCCCGGGTGCGACATCGGGACGGGGTCCGCGCTTGCCCAGCACACCGATCGGGCTGGGCCCGGTCATCACCCGGGGCACCCCACCGCGAACTCGACGAGGGTTGCCGGCCAGCAAGCCGGGGCTGAACGCTGGCACTCGTGACCTGCCGGCAGCATAGCGGCTACCGATGCGACCGAACCAGCCGGCGGCGGATGGCTACGCTGACGGCATGGCCGACACCCCGCCCGGTTCACCGCTGCCGCCGTCGCCCGCCGCGCCGCCTGCGTCCGCCGCGCCATCCGTGGGCGAGCAGCCCCGGATGCCGCTGCGCCGACTGGGCTGGCGGCGGTTCCTGGCGCTGGCCGGGGTGGTGCTGTTGATCGCGGCGTGCGCGGTCTTCATGGTCTTCACGCTCGGCCAGTCGCTCGGTGTGCAGGCCCTGCTGATCGGGGTCGTCGCCGCCATCCTGCCGGTGCCGGTGCTGGTCGCCTGCTTCCTCTGGCTGGACCGGTACGAACCGGAGCCGTTGAAGTATCTGATCTTCTGCTTCGCCTGGGGGGCGTTCGTCTCCACCGCCGCCTCGCTCACGGTCAACGACTTCGCGGCCAACCGCTTCGCCGACTGGGGCCTGCCGTCCGCGCTCACCGGGGTGCTGGTGGCGCCGTTCATCGAGGAGCTGACCAAAGCGCTGGGCCCGATCCTGCTGCTGGTGTTCCGCCGCCGCGAGTGGTCCGGGATCACCGACGGCCTGGTCTACTGCGGGCTCTCCGCGGTCGGCTTCGCGATGGTGGAGAACATCCTCTACCTGGGCGGGTTGGGGTACGCGTCCGGCGCCGACCGGTACGGCCCGGCCACCGGCATCCAGCAGGTCATCGCGATCTTCATTCTGCGGATCCTGCTGTTCGGGTTCGCCCATCCCCTTTTCACCTCGATGACCGGTGTGGGGTTGGGTATCGCCTCCCGGACGGCTGACCGGCGCATCCGGGTGCTCGCCCCGATCGCCGGCCTGCTGCTGGCGATGATGCTGCACGGCACGTGGAACCTGCTGCCCACGCTGACCCAGGCCACCGGCGAAGCCATGATCATGCTGTACGGCTTCCTGGGCCTCATGGTTCCGGTCTTCTTCGGCACCGTGGGGCTGGCGCTGTGGTTGCGCGCCTGGGAGGGGCGGCTCACCGAGCGGGTCCTGCCCGACTACGTCCGCGCCGGTTGGCTCAGCCCGCCCGAGGTGGCCGCCCTGAGCGGTCTCGGCCGGCGGCACGCCGCCCGCAGTTGGGCGCGGCGCGTGGCCGGCGACGCCGGGGTGCGGGCGATGCGGGGCTACCAGTCCGCCGCGACCCGGCTGGCCCTGCTGCGCGACGGGGCGCTTCGCGGCCTGGACCGCAAACCCGCCGACCAGGAGCGGACCGCCCGTGAGGAGCGGGAGCTGCTGGACGCGATCACCGCGTACCGGTCGTTCTTCGTGGGTCGGGACCCGCAGGCACCGGCGGGGGTCTGGGACGGCAGCCGCTACCACCTGCGCTTCCCGGACGGCACGCAGCGCGCCGTCGACCCGCCGGACGAGCCGGTGGTGCCGATCCCGGTGGTGCTGGCGCCCGCCCCGGCTCCGGCGGGGTACGCCCCGCCCGGTTGGCCCGGCCTGCGCCCGGCGTCGCCCTGGCCGCCGACGCACCCCTGACAGCTGGGGCCTGACGGCTGCCGGCAGGCCAGCAGTGCCGCTCAGGTCATCAGCGAGGTGAGGAAGTCACCGAGGCCCTGGAACATCGCGATCAGCGCGGCCCCGATCGCCCGGAACATCTGCGCGGCGCCGTCCGGCCGAAAGGCCATGAAGTAGATCAGGAACGCGACACTGCCCCAGGTCAACAGCTTCTTCACGAATACCGGCATCGTCCCTCCCCAGGGCCACGGTCGCCGGATGGCTTCCCGTCGTGCGGCTGGGCAAACGGTGCGCGACGTGCCCTGGTGGCCGGGGGAGGTGCGTCAGAGGTAGAGGCCGGTCGAGTCGTTCTCGATCCGCTCGGCGGCCACGGCGTGCACGTCCCGCTCCCGCAGCAGCACGTAACCGCGGCCGTGCAGCTCGACCTCGGAGCGCTCGTCCGGGTCGAAGAGCACCCGGTCGCCGGAGACGATGGCGCGGACGTTCGGCCCCACCCCGACCGCGGTGGCCCAGGCGAGGCGCTTGCCGACCGCTGCGGTCGCCGGAATGACGATGCCAGCGGTGGAGCGGCGTTCGCCCTCACTGCCCTCCATCCGCACCAGCACACGGTCGTGCAGCAGGCGGATCGGCAGGCCGGCGTCGAGATCGTTGTCGGCGGTCACGTCGCAGACGCTACCGTGTGGCCGACGGCGGCCGGCCGGTGGTTACGCCGGAGGTGGTCGGGGCATTGTGTGGCGCAACCGCCCTACGGTGTCGGGAACGGACGTATGCTGTCCGACCTGTCGCCGTCGGCAAGCCGGGTTTTCTGCCAGGAGGTGCGCTTGAGCCGCTTCGAGCGGGTACGCGGGCGGCTTCGCCGCGCCTACCAGTCACGACAGGAGTCGGCGCGCGCCGACGAGGGCGTCTCCAGCGACGCGCTGAACGACGCGTCGGAGGCGGTGCGGGTGGCGTCGCCGGCCGTGCCGGGGCCGACCGCGCCGTCGAGCGCCACGGTCTACGGCGCGGAACCTCCGGTGGACCTGCACAGCTCCACCTCCAGCCGGGACGACGCCGACGTTCCGCACGGGCTGCGGATCGCCGCCGCGTGGTGTTGGCGACTGATCGTGATCGGCGTGGTGGCCTGGGCGCTGCTGCGGATCGTCGGCACGATCAAGATCGTGATCATTCCGCTGGCCATCGCGCTGCTGCTCTCCGCACTGCTCGCCCCGGCGGTGGGCTGGCTGCTGCGGGCCCGGTTCCCCCGGTCTCTGGCGACGGCGGTGGTGCTGGTCGGCGGCTTGGCCGCGGTGATCGGCACGCTGACGCTGGTGGTCAACGAGTTCATCCGTGGTGTGCCGGAGCTGAGCGAGAAGTCCTCGGAGGGCGTCCGGCAGATCCAGAACTGGTTGAAGACCGGCCCGCTGCACCTCTCCGACGGGCAACTCGACCGCTACATCGAGGAGGCGCAGGGCTGGATCAACAACAACACCTCGAGGTTCACCAGCGGCGCGTTGAGCACCGCCGCGACGCTGGCCGAGGTGCTGACCGGCACGCTGCTGGTGCTCTTCGCGACGTTCTTCTTCCTGCGTGACGGCAACCGGATCTGGCGTTTCCTGGTGCGGCTGCTGCCGGTGGCCGCCCGGTGGAAGGTCGACGACGCCGGCCGCGCCTCCTGGCAGACGCTTGTCGCCTACGTTCGCGCGACAGTGCTGGTCGCCTTCATCGACGCGGTCGGCATCGGCATCTTCCTGGTCATCTTCGACATCCCGTTCGCCTTCCCGCTGGCCGCGCTGGTCTTCCTCGGCGCGTTCATCCCGATCGTCGGTGCGGCGCTCTCCGGTGGCGTGGCGGTGCTGGTGGCACTCGTCGACAGCGGCCCGGTCACCGCGTTGATCATTCTCGGTGTGGTGATCGGCGTCCAGCAGATCGAGGGGCACGTGCTCCAACCGCTGATCATGGGCCGGGCGGTGGCCCTGCACCCGCTCGCGGTGATCATCGGTATCGCCGCCGGTGTCGTACTCGCCGGGATCACCGGCGCGCTGGTCTCCGTGCCGCTCATCGCGGTGCTGAACACCGCGGTCCGCCGGCTTGCCGCCCGCAGGGTCCCGGACACCCCGCCCGACGCCGTGGTCGTCGCCTCACAGGCCCCCTGAGCAACACGACGCCGCGCTCGCCCGGCCCGCTCGATCACGCACGATCCTGGAAAGAGTGGCCTCCCCGCAGCGGGAGACCACTCTTTCCTCGTTGTAGTGCGATCTTGTCGCCGTGCCGTCGCCGTGCCGTCGCCGCGGCGTCGCCCCCGGGGGCGTCAGGACTTGGCCAGGCGTTCCAGGGCGCCTCGGGCCACCTCGGGGCGGGTCGTGTACCAGAACGGGGGCAGCGAGCGGCGCAGGAACGGCCCGTAGCCTCGCGCCGTCTCCAGCCGGGAGTCGAGCACCGCGACCACGCCCCGGTCGCCGGTCGCCCGGATCAGCCGGCCCACGCCCTGCGCCAGCCTCACCGCCGCGATCGGCACGCTGACCGCCGAGAAGCCGGAGCCACCGCCCGCGTCCACGGCCGCCGCGCGGGCCGCCGCCAGCGGTTCGTCCGGGCGAGGGAAGGGCAGCCGGTCGATGACGACGAGCTGGCAGGCGTCACCCGGCACATCCACCCCCTGCCAGAGCGACATCACCCCGAACAGGCAGCTGGCGCGCTCCTCGCGGAAGCGACGCACCAGCAGCGGCAACGCCTCCTCGCCCTGGAGCAACACCGGCAGGTCGGTCCGCGCGCGCAACAGCTCCGCCGCCTGCTGCGCGGCCCGCCGGGAGGAAAAGAGCCCGAGAGTACGACCACCGAGCGCCTCGACCAGCCCGAGCAGTTCCTCTCCGGCAGCCTCGGGCAGCCCGGAAACGCTGGGGCGGGGAAGGTGCGCGGCGACGTACAGGATGCCCTGCCGGGCGTAGTCGAACGGCGAACCAACGTCCAGTGACCGCCAACCGGGGCCCTCGGTGGCCGGGACGAGGGCGTTCGGGGTGACGTCGCCGGCGAGGCGACGGCCCGGCGCCTCGGCAGCCGGCCGGCCGGGGCCGGTGCGGGCG
>NZ_QGSY01000147.1 GCF_003857035.1 Micromonospora arida | reverse complement strand
GTGGGGTGGGGTGGGGGTCAGTTGCCGGCTTGCGCTTGGGTTTGGAAGGCGGCTCGTTCGCTCGGCGGGACGAAGTCGCGGACCGGTTGGTCGCGCAGGGCGAAGGCGAGCACCTCGCCGACCGCGTTCACCATCTGGGCCTGCACCGCCTGACCGACCGCGTCCCGGGGATCGTCCGGGTTCGCGGCCATCGAGGCGACCGCGAGCTGCGGCGTGAACGCCACCACCGTCTCCGTCTCGTACCGTTCCGAACTGCCGGTCTTGCCCGCCACCGGACGGCCGAGCTTGGCCCGCAACCCGGGTGCGGTGGCGCCGTCGCAGCGCCCGTACATCGACTGGTCGCCGACCGGGCAGCGGGCCGCGTCGGTGGCCGCCCGCGCCACGTCGGGGTCGAGCACCTGTCGGCAGTCCGGCTTGGCGGCGTCGACCGGCCGCCCGCCCGAGTCGGTGATCGAGACCACCGGCAGCGGCGCACACCAGGTCCCCTCGGCCGCCACCGTGGCGTACGCGCTGGCCAGGTCCAACGGGGTGGTCGCCGCCACGCCCAGGGTGAACGGGCCCCAGTCCTTCGCCCCGTAGCGGGCCAGCTTGGCGTCGGACTCGGCCCGCAGCACGATGCCGAGCCGCTCGGCCATCTCCACCACCCGGTCGGCGCCGACCTTCTCGGTGAGCCAAGCGAAGTACGTGTTCACCGAGCGGCCGAACGCGCTCCACATGGTGCGGGGGCCGTCCATCGACGACGGGTTGGCGTTCGCCGGGCACCACCGTCCGTCGCAACTCGCCGCCCCGGTCACCGGGAAGCGGGTGAGCAACTGGGTCGGCGCCACGAAGTCGGTGGACAGCGGCAGGCCCGCCTCCAGCGCCGCCAGCAGGGTGAAGAGCTTGAAGGTGGAGCCACCCTGGTAGCCCTCGATCGCGCCGCCGCCGGCGACCAACTGGTTGACGGTGTTCGGGCGGTTCTTCTGCCCGACCGGGTTGTCCGCCACGCTGTAGGCCCGGTTCACCGACATCGCCAGCACCCGCCCGGTGCCCGGTTGCACCACCGCCGTGGGCACCGCCTCGGGCCTGGTCGTCGGGTAGATCTTCAACACCTGCTCGGTGGTGGCCCGCTGCACCCCCGGGTCCAGCGACGACACGATGGAGAACCCGCCGCGGCGCAGCGTGCGCTGCCGCTCGTCGGCGGTCGCCCCGAACGCGGACTGGCTGCTCCACCAGCGGGTGAACCAGTCGCAGAAGAAGCCCCAGTCGTTGTGCGCGTCGGGCACACCCGTGCAGTCGTTCGGGGTTTCGCTGGGCCGCAGTTGCAACGGCTCGGCACGTGCCGCCGCCGCCGCGTCCGCCGGCACCTGCCCCGTCTCCACCAGCCGCTCCAACACGTACGACCGCCGGGCCACCGCGCTGTCGGCGTCGCCGTTGATCGGATCGTCGCTGTCCGGCGAACGCACCAGACCGGCGAGCAGTGCCGCCTGGGCCAGGGTCAGCTCGGCCGGGGAGCGGGAGAAGTACCGCTTGCTGGCCGCCGCGATGCCGTACGCCCCGGCGCCGAAGTAGGCGATGTTCAGGTAGCGGGTCAGGATCTCGTCCTTGTCGAGTTCCCGCTCCAACGCGAGGGCGTACCGCATCTCCTGGAGCTTGCGGACGGTGGTGAGTTCGGTGGCGGCGTCCCGCTGCGTCTCGGTCAGTCGGGGGTCGTTGCTGAGCACGTTGCGGACGTACTGCATGGTCAGCGTGGAGGCACCCTGCCGGGTCTGGCCGTCGCGCTTGTTGACGGTGAACGCGCGCACCACGCCCCGCAGGTCGACCCCGCTGTGCTGGTAGAACCGGACGTCCTCGGCGGCCACGATCGCCTGGCGCATCACCGGGGCCACCTCGTGCAGCGGCACGTCCACCCGGTCCTCCTGATAGAAGGAGGTGATCAGGGTGGTGCCGTCGTTGGCGTAGAGGTTGGAGCGCTGCGCGGTGGGCGGCGTCCGGAGGGTGTTCGGCAGCTCCGAGTACGGCGTCGACAGGGCACTGAAGCCGATCCCGAAGACCAGGGCCGCGGGTAGGGCGGCAACGGCCAGCACCAACCCGGCCAGCACTCCGGCGATCACCACGGTCAGCAGTTTGTCGAGTTGGGCCCGGATCATCAGCTCTCCCCGCAGGAGCCGGTCACGCTAGGACCCGTTCAGAATGACCCGGAATGCCCCTTAAGCCCTGGGTTTTCCCCAAACCCGGAGGAAACTCGCACCACGCTCAGGGCAGCAGCGCGCCGGCCAGCGGGTGGACCGTCTCCTCGATCTCGTCGGCGACCCGGCTGAAGCACTGGTCGCCACGACCCCACGGGTCGTCCAGATCATCGGTGGTCAACGCCGAAGCGCCCAGCCGCGCGTCGTGAGCCGCCGCCACCAGGGCCACCCCCCGGGCGTACACGGCCTCCGGGGTGGCGTCACCCGGCGGCAGCGCGGCGGCGTCCACGGCGGCCAGCAGCCGGCCGAACTCGCCCAGCACGAACGTGCGGGCCGCCGCGTCCGGACGAAGCGCCACCACGTACTCCTGCTGGTCGGCGGTGGCGGTCAGGACCAGGTCGGCGGCGTCGATGTGGTCCGAACGCAGCTTGCGCGCGGCGAACCCCTCCACGTCCCCACCACGGCCGGTGACCTGCCGTGCCGCCGGCGGGTTCATCTCCTCGCCCGCGTGCCAGCCACCCGTGCCGGCGCTGTGGGTGTGCACCAGCTCCTCGGCCTGGGCCGGGTCCTGCGAACGCCGGGTCAGCCGCTCCCGCACCGCCAGGGCGAGCAGCCGCTCCGCCATCGGCGAGCGGCAGATGTTGCCCATGCAGACGTGCAGAACAGTGAACGGGGGCACTCAGACCGCCCGACCGTCGACGAGATCCGGGACCACGTCGCGCAACTTCTCCAGCGGGATCGCCCCGGCCCGCAGCAGCTGCGGCACCTCACCGGTCAGATCCACGATCGTGCTGGGCACCGGGTCCGGGCAGGGGCCGGCCTCCAGATAGGCCCGCACCGAGTAGCTGAGCTGGTCACGCGCCTCGTCGGCGGTGACCGCGGCCGGCTGGCCGGTCTTGTTGGCCGACGAGACGGCCATCGGGCCGGTCTCGCGCAGCACCTCCAACGCCACCGGGTGCAGCGGCATCCGCACCGCGACCGTGCCGGTCTTGTCGCCCAGGTCCCACTGAAGGCTCGGCGAGTGCTCGACCACGATCGTCAGGGCACCCGGCCAGAACGCCTCCACGAGGTCCCGTGCGGCCGTGGGCAGCGAGAAGACCAACCCGTCCAGGGTGTGCCGCGAGCCGATCAGCACCGGCGGGGGCATCTGCCGGCCCCGGCCCTTGGCATCGAGCAGCGCCTTCACCGCGTACGGGGTGAACGCGTCCGCGCCGATCCCATACACGGTGTCCGTCGGGAGAACGACCAGCTCGCCGTTCTTGACCGCCTCGATCGCCGCAGCGATGCCGCGGTCCCGATCGGCGGGCGACCGGCAGTCGTAGAGCATCACGAGGAGTCAGTCTGCCACGCCGCCCCGATCGGGGCGTGCTGGCCGTCCGCCCGTCGGGACGCGGTCGCGTAGCGGGGACGCCCGGTGAGGTCCAGATGCTCCGCGACAGCGGTGAAACCGCCGTCCTCGGCGAGCAGCCCGGGCACCGCCGCGCCGTGTGTGTCGTCGTGTTCCACGCCGAACACGCCCCCCGGGCGCAACAGCACCGCCGCCCGGGCGACGACCGGCCGGATCACCACCAGCCCGTCCGCGCCGCCGAAGACCGCCTCCGCCGGGTCGTGCCCGGCCACCTCCGGCGGGACCACCACGTCGTCCGGCACGTACGGCGGGTTGCAGAGCAGCACGTCCACCCGGCCCACCAGCTCCGCCAGCAGGTCCGGCGCGGTCACGTCGGCCTCGACCACCTCGATCGGCCGGTCCCCCGCCTCGGCGCGCTCCGCCGCGTTGCGCCGCAACCAGGCCAGCGCCGCCGGGGACCGCTCCACCGCGATCACCCGCGCTCCCGGCAGTTCCTGAGCCACCGCCAGGGCGATCGCGCCCGAGCCGCTGCACAGGTCCACCACCACCGGGTCGGGCCGTCCCTGGGCCTGCTCGACACCCCAGCCGGCCAACAGCTCGGTCTCCGGTCGGGGCACGAAGACACCCGGGCCGACCGACAGCTCCAGGTGCCGGAACCCGGCCCGACCGGTCAGGTGCTGCAACGGCTCGCGCGCGACGCGGCGACGCGTCAACTCGTCGAGCCGCACCAGCTGGTCGTCGCTGAGGTCGTCGGCGAGAGCCAACCGACCCCGGGGAACCCCGAGCACGTACGCCGCCAGCAACTCGGCCTCCACCCGGGCGGAACCGACTCCGGCGGCGGCGAGCGCGCGGGCCGCGCGGGCCACCGCGGCGGACGGCCGGATGGGGCCTGTCCCTTCGGGGGGGTGTTGCGGCAAAGTACTCACGACATAATCATGAAGCGTCGTCGGCGGCGTGACGAACAGGTGCGCCCAGGCGCGCACGACAGGAGGTTGACGGGTGGGCTGGCTCGACCGGGTCGATGACCAGGTTGACGCCCTGACGCACGCCCGGGCGTTGCAGGAGGCCAGCCGCTCCGCGGAGGCGTACGTCCTGCTGGAGCGTGTGATCCGCACCACCGACGACCCGGCGGCGCGAGCGGACGCGATGGTGCAGCGGCTCTCCGCGCTGATCAATCTCGGTCGGACCGCGGAGTTCACCAGGGCCATCGAAGAGGCGTCGGCGGCGGTCCGCGACCTCGCCGAGCCCTATCTGCACGGTCACCTCAACGCTCTCGCTGCGCTCGCCGCGCACCATCAGGGCGCACTGGACCGCTGCGTCATGCACCTCGTCCGGGCGGCCCGGGCGCTGGGCGCCGTCGCCGACCCGGACCGGGACACCGCCTGGGGCTGGCACGACCTGGCCATGGCCTACAGCTACCTCAGCTTCCACGGGTACGCCCTGGGGGCCATCGAGCGGGCCCGGCAGCTCGGGCTGACCGCCGGGATCCCGGAGGAGACGTTCGCCGCCCCCGGCATCCGGCTGCGCAACGCCGTGGCCCTGGACCACAACGGCGACAGCGACGGTTGCCTGCGGGTGCTCCGGGACGTGGCCGCCGACCTGACCCGCTTCGTCCGCGCCGGGCGGGCCGGCCAGCTACGCCCGAGCAGCCTCGCCGCATACGGCTACGCGGCCGCTCGACAGGCCGCGCTCGGCGACCAGGTGGCGACCGAAGGCCCCGAGCCGGCCCGGTTGATCACCCACGGCGGGGACAGCGCCCGCGCCCGCGACCTGCGTCAACTCGGGCAAGTGTGCCTCGCCGTCGCCGACGGTCGGCCGATCGAGGCGGTCGCCCGACTGGACACCGTCCAGGTCTCCAACGAGACGCTCGGGGCGGCCGAGCCGGCCCGGCTGCGCAGCATCGCGTTGACCCGCGCCGGGGACCATCTGGCGGCGCACCGGGCCGACCGGCTGGCGTTCCGGCTCGCCGCGCAGCGCAACGACCGGCTGCGCGACGTCTACATCGACGGCATCGCCGCCCGCATCGACCACGAGGAGATGCGCCGCGAGGCGGCACGCTTCGAGGGCGAGGCGTTGACCGACCCGCTCACCGGGCTGCCCAACCGCCGCCGGTTGGAGCGCTACATCACGGCCGTGGTCACCCGTGGCGATCGAGTGGTGATCGGCGTCTGCGACCTGGACGGCTTCAAGGCGGTCAACACCCGGCACGGGCACCACTCGGGCGACCTGGTGCTGCAACGCATCGCCGGTGTGATCAACCGGGTGATGCGCCGGGGCGACTTCGTGGCCCGCTACGGCGGTGACGAATTCGTGGTGGTGCTGCCGGACACCGGCATGACCGAGGCCGCCGAGGTGGCCCGCCGGATCGAGGCCGCGGTCCGCCAAGAGGACTGGGAGTCGTTGGTCCCCGGCACCCCGGTCGGGGTCAGCATCGGCTTCGCCGAGGTCTCCGGTGGCAGCGGGCTGCGCGACGCGCTCAGCGTCGCGTTCGAGCAGGCCGACCGCGAGATGCTCCGCGCCAAGACCCGCCCCCGCGCGAGCTGACCCCCGGCTGGCGTCGAGGCGCGCTGCGGCTCGGTGCCGCGGTCAGCGGCGGGTCAGCTCGGTGTCGCCGGCGAGCCGGGCGGCCCGGTCGGCCTCGGTGAGGGCGTCCAGCACCCCGTCCAACTCGCCACCGAGCGCCAGATCCAGGTTGTACGCGGTGTAGCCGATCCGGTGATCGGTGATCCGGTTCTGCGGGAAGTTGTAGGTGCGGATCCGCTCCGAGCGGTCCACGGTACGCACCTGCGCCTTGCGCGCGTCCGAGGCGGCGGCGTCGGCCTGCTCCTGGGCGGCGGCGAGCAGCCGGGCCCGCAGGATCCGCATCGCCTGCTCCCGGTTCTGCAGCTGGGACTTCTCGTTCTGGCAGGAGACGACGATGCCGGTCGGCAGGTGGGTGATCCGCACCGCCGAGTCGGTGGTGTTCACCGACTGGCCACCCGGACCGGACGAGCGGAACACGTCGATGCGCAGCTCGTTCTGGTCGATGGTGACGTCGACGTCCTCGGCCTCCGGCAACACCAGCACACCGGCGGCGCTGGTGTGGATCCGGCCCTGCGACTCGGTCACCGGGACGCGCTGCACCCGGTGCACGCCGCCCTCCCACTTGAGGCGCGACCAGACGCCGTTGCCGCCGTCCGGCACACCCTTGGTCTTGATCGCCAGGGAGACGTCCTTGACCCCGCCGAGGTCGGAATCCTGCGCGTCGATCACCTCGGTGACCCAGCCGTGCCGCTCCGCGTACCGGGTGTACATCCGCAGCAGGTCACCGGCGAACAGCGCCGACTCCTCGCCACCCTCACCGGCCTTGATCTCGACGATCACGTCCTTGGCGTCGTGCGGGTCACGCGGAATGAGCAGCTCGGCGAGCCGCTCCTCCAGCACCGGCAGGGACCCGGCGATGGCGTCCGCCTCGGCCGCGAAGGACGGGTCCTCGGCGGCCAGCTCGCGAGCCGCGGCCAGATCGGCGCGGGCCTGCTCCAACTCGTCGGCGGCCTTGTGCAGCGGCACCAGCTCGGCGTACCGGCGGCCGACCCTGCGCGCGGTGGCCTGGTCGGCGTGGATGGCCGGATCGGCCAAGCGCTTCTCCAGCTCCGCGTACTCGTCGAGAAGGCCGGCCAGACGCTCGCTGCTCATGCTGCGGATGCTCCTTCGACGGTGCGCGACGACCGGGCCGGGGCCGGGGGGCCAGCGGCCGGGCGGAAACGGAGGAAAAAACGGACGGCGCCCGCGTCCGGCGAAAAACCGGACGCGGGCGCCGAACGAGGAGTTACTTGGCCTTCTTGGCCTGAACCTTGGCGTACTTCTGCTGGAACTTCGCGACCCGGCCGGCGGTGTCGAGAACGCGCTGCTTACCGGTGTAGAACGGGTGGCAGGCGCTGCAGGTCTCGGCGTGGATCGCCCCGCCCTTGGCGGTGCTGCGGGTCGTGAACGTGTTGCCACAGGAGCAGCTGACCTCGGTGGTCACGTACTCCGGGTGGATGTTTGCCTTCATGTCGCCTCGGTCCTCTCGTTGGTGGTCGCCGGGTCGCCGTCATCGCTCGTCGCGCCGTACGCGACGGGCTCGGGCGTGAACCGGAACCGGTGGCCGATTGACCAGTGTGCCATGGGCCTGAGCCGACCCGGTAGTCGGGCCGCACACCTCGTCCGGCATCGTCAACACGTGCCTACCCGTCCGCATTCCCGCCGCCCGGCGGGGCATTCGCGCACCCGGCGGATCGCCGTCAGGTACCCCGGCCGGGGTACGTCCGTCGAGCCGGAGGTGCGTCGATGACCCGCCTGATCGCCACCCGGGGACTGCCCGCCTCGGGCAAGACGACGTTCGCCCGCACGCTCCAGCCCTCCGTGGTCCGGGTCAACAGGGACGATCTGCGCCGGATGCTGCACGGTGAACGGTTGTTCACCCAGTGGGCCGAGGCCCAGGTGACCGTCGTCCAGCGGGCTCAGGTCGAGGCGTTGCTGCGGGCCCGCGCGGACGTCTGCGTGGACGACACCAACCTGCGCTCACGGACGCTGCGTGACTGGGCCGAGTTGGCGGCCCGCCACGGCGCGGACTTCGAGGTGCACGACTTCACCGACGTGCCGTTGGACGAGTGCCTGCGCCGCGACGCCGCCCGGCCGGCCGCCGAGCAGGTCGGCGCGGACGCGATCCGCCGGCTGCACGAGCGGTACCTGGAGGGTCGGGAGTTGCCGTTGCCGGTGCCGCAGGCGCGCAGCGGACGCCCCGCCGTGGTGCACCCGCCGTCGACCGAGCCACCGGAGATCGTCCTGGTGGACATCGACGGCACCGTCGCGCTGGCCGTCTCCCGCAGCCCGTACGACATGACCCGGGTGGGCCAGGACGAGCCGAACACGGCGGTGATCGCGGCGGTCCGGGCGATGCACGCGGCCGGGTACGGGGTGGTCTTCTGCTCTGGGCGGGACGCCTCCGCCCGCGCGGCCACCGAGGCGTGGCTGGCCCGGCACGTACGAGTGCCCTACCTGGGCCTGCACCTGCGGGCCGTCGGCGACTCCCGGAAGGACTCGATCGTCAAGCGGGAGATCTACGACCGGGAGATCCGGGACCGTTACCGGGTGGCCGGCGTCTTCGACGACCGTGTCCAGGTGGTCCAGATGTGGCGATCCCTCGGTCTCACCGTCTTCCAGGTGGCCGACGGCGACTTCTGAGGTGTCCGGACGGGCCCCGCGCGTTGGGGGCCCGTCCGGACAGTTCACCCGGTGACGGTGATGGTGGCCTCGGCACGGGCGCCGTTGACCTCGACCGTCAGTCGTATCGGCGCGCCGGGCCGTAGTGCCGTCAGGGTGCCGGTGGCCGGGTCGAATCGGGCGGTGTGCCAGGGGCGCACCCCGGCCGCCGAGCCGACGTGCACTCCCGGCGAGGCCGACCAGTCGGCGCTGACCGGCGCGGCCACCGGGACCGTACGCCCGCCGGGCTGGGTCAGCGTGGCGGTGACCGCCGCGGGGGTGCCGACCGCGACGGTGGCCGGGGCGGCCACCGTGAGGCGGTCGGCGTGCGCGTGGAACTCCGCGTCCACCCAGCGCGGGCCCTCGGCGAGCGGGTTGCGGCGGGCCCGGTCGGCCTCGGCCGGGGTGACCGGGTCCACGCCGAACTCCGTCCAACCGGTGAAGCCGCCCTGGTCGGCGGGGGTGGACGGCGTCTTGCCCGCGTTGCCGTTGATCACGTACGGCACCCCGTCCACCCGGTCGGCGTGGAAGGTGCCGACGTGCCCGCCCACGAACAGCGCGCCCTTGCCGGTGCGGTGCTGGAAGTCGGCCAGCCACTGCTCCAGCAGCGCCGCCTCCTTGCGGTCGCCGAGCTGGCTGGCCTGCGCCGGGCTGGGGTCGCGCGGCGGGTGGTGGTGCAGGACGACGACCGAACCCACGCGCCTGTCGGTGGCCGCCGCGTCCAGCGTCTCGCGGAGCATCCGCACCTGGTCGAAGCCCCCGCCGCGCAGCGTCCCGGTGGAGGAGTTCAGCGTGACGAACCGGGTGCCGTTGTGGTCGAACACCCGAGAGGTGGCACCGAACACGGCCGCGAAGTTGCTGATCGGGGCGCCCATGATCTCGTGGTTGCCGGGCACGTAGTACCAGGGCAGCGCGTCGCCCAACTCCTCGTCGAGGATCCGCCGGGCCAGCGCGAAGTCGGCCGGGTAGGCGGTGTCCACGAAGTCACCGTTGATCAGGAGGAAGTCCGGCCGGGCCGCCCGCACCTCGCGCAACGTCCGCCGGGCCTGGGCGACCAGGTCGCTGTCCGGGTCGGCGGCGACGAACTGGGCGTCGGAGAGCACCGCGAACCGCCACGGCGCGCCGTCCACAGTGCCGTCGCGGACCACCACCCGATCGGTACGCGGGGCCACCTCCGGCACGTCGACCGTCGGGGGCACCTTCGCCACCAGGTCGTCGATTATCACCTCGCTGGTGTACTGCGCCGCGGCGTTCGTCTCGGCCACGTAGAAGCGGCGTACCCGCACCGGGTACTGCGCCCCGGCCGGCACCGCGAACTCCACGTACCGCCAGCCGGTCCAGGTGATCAGCGGGCCGCGCAGCACGTGCTGGGTGTCCTGGGCGTCGTGCAGGTGCAGGCTGGGCCACTCCCCGGTGCCGTTGCCGTGGATCCACATCCCGAAGGCCTGCGGCTGACCGGGCACCTCGATCCAGGCGGGCGGGTCGGCGTACGCGGCCCGCGTGCCGGTGGACTGGCCGAAGTCGTACGACATGCGCAGGCCGGTGCCGGTGCGCCCTGGCGCGGGCGCGACCGACCCGCTGGCGCGGGCCTGGCTGAACCGCCAGGACGCGGCGTCGTCGAAACCCGCGACCGGCACGTCGGTCAGCCCGACGGTGACCGGCAGGACCACGCTCGTGCGTCCGACGCGAACGGTCACCAGTCCCGAGCCGGTGTCCCGCAACGCGGCGACGGACAGGTTGCCGTCCCCGGTGGGGGTGATCCGCAGCAGGTCCCGGTCGTAGTCGAGGGTGAAATCGGCCGGCTCGATCGGCGCGGTGTTGCCTTCGGCGTCGTACCCGACCACGCCGACCAGGGCGTTACCGTCCCGGCCGGTCAGCCCGACCCGCGGCGCGGTGGCGCCGATCCGGGCCAGCGGGCCGAGCACCGTGAGGTTCAGCGAGCCGGTGGCCCGCCCCCGTGCGGCGGTGACCGTGCTGGCCCCCGGTGCCCCGGCGTGGAACACGCCGTCACGGTCGACCCGACCACGTACCGCCGGGGTCGCCCGCCAGGTGGGGGCGCCGGCCGCCGGGCCGTACGTCTCGTCGTAGCCGGATGCGGTGAGGGTGCGGGTCAGCCCCGGGAAGACCCGGTCGGGTCGCCCACCTCGCACCGGTGAGACACCCGGAGCGGCGGTGGGGTCGCTGGCCGTCTCGACCCAGTAGCCGGTGAGTCGCCCGCTGCCCTTCGGCGCGTAGATGGCCAGGCCGTTGGGCACGGCCCGCTCGCTGCCGTCGGAGGGGCCGTTCTCCACCTGCACGGCCGGCGCGCCCGGCTCCCGGGCCAGCAGCGTGGACGATCCGCCACCATCCAGGTTGAGCGCGTGGTGGGCGCCCAGCTCGGCCATCATCCGGCCCATCTCGGTCTGCGTCACGCCGCGGCTGTCGACCTGACGGCCGTCCACCGTCAGCATGATCATCTTTCGACCGTCGGCGCTGAAACCGACGGCGGTGCGAGGGGCGAGGGTCGGGTCGGCGATGCTCTGCACGACGCCGTCGCGGACCAGGACGTTGCCGCCCCCGACCGCCGCGTGCAGGGTGCTGCCGTCGGAGGGCTTCGGCCGCCAGGCCACCGCCACCGGGTCACCGGGGCGCAGGCCGGCCAGCGCGTCCGCGCCGAGATCGCGGCCGAGCAGCACGGTGCTGCCCCCGACGATCGGGCCGCTACCGGCCACGCTTCCCACCGAGGCCACCCGACCGCCGGTCACGGTGACCTCGACCACCCGGGCCGCGCCCTCCACCGCACGCTGCCGGGAGTACGTCCCCCACAGCTCGGTGAAAGCGCCGATGCCGTCGGCCTGCACCATGTTGTTGAACTGGGTCAGCGGAACCGGCCCGGTGGGCAGGGTGGCGCTGCCGTCGAAGTTCACCTCGATCACCCGACCGAGCCCGTTCGTGGTGACCGCCACCGCGTTGCGGTGACCGCTGACCCCGGACTGGATCAGCTCGCCGTTCCGGACGCCGACGCCCTGGGCGGCGCCGGAGTTGTTGATGTCGAAGAAGTCGCCGTTGACCGCGGCGACCGCGCGTGACTGGTCCACCGCCTTTCGCAGCGGCTCGGCTCGGCTGACCGCACCGGAGTTGACGTAGTCGACGGTGGAGCCGCCGGCCAGGTCGGTGGTGAGCGCGTCGGCGCGCAGCCAGCCCTCGGCGTCGTACCGGTCGAAGGACGTCAGCTGCACACCCGGCGCGACCGGCCGGGTGGCCTTCGTGGTCTCCAGCCCACCGGCCGGCTCCAGGCCAGCAGCGACGGCGGTCGGGGCGGTCGCGACCGTCGGGGCGGCCGCCAGGCTGACCGAGCCGGCCGGGCGGGAGGACGCGGGCGGCGCGTCCTCGGCGATGGTGGGTGAGGCCACTGACGATGAGGCCACGGTGGGCGGGTCGATGGTGGGCGCGGCGGTGGCCGGCGGCGACAGGGCCAGGGCGAGCAGCGGCGTCAGCAGCAGGACGCCGGTGCGGCGGGCGGATCGTCTGCGGGTACGCATGGACCACAGTCAACCCGGCAATGAATAGAAGTTTCAATACCTGTCGACTGAACCGAAGGAAAATTCCACTACCTCACAGCGCGGGCATCAACTCCCACCCCGCTGTGGCTCCCGCCGACCGCGGGGTGTCGGGCCCCGGGGACGTGACGAAGGGGCACGGCCGCGATGGCCGTGCCCCTTCGTCGTCACCCGGGGATGGTTACTCCCCCGGCGTCGACTTCGCGATCTGCATCAGGAACTCGATGTTCGTGCGGGACTGCTTGAGCCGGTCCAGCAGGAGATCCATCGCCGCCTGCGAGTCCAGCGAGTGCAGCACCTTCCGGAGCTTGTGGATGATGGCCAGCTCTTCCGGTGCGAGCAGGACCTCTTCCTTACGCGTACCGGACGGGTTGATGTCGATGGCCGGGAAGGTCCGCTTGTCGGCGATCTTCCGGTCCAGCTTCAACTCGGCGTTGCCGGTGCCCTTGAACTCCTCGAAGATGACCGTGTCCGCCATGGACCCGGTCTCCACCAGCGCCGTGGCGATGATGGTCAGCGACCCGCCGTTCTCGATGTTGCGGGCCGCGCCGAGGAAGCGCTTCGGCGGGTAGAGCGCGGTGGAGTCGATACCACCCGACATGATCCGGCCGCTGGCCGGCGCCGCCAGGTTGTACGACCGACCGAGCCGGGTCACCGAGTCGAGCAGCACGACGACGTCGTGTCCAAGCTCGACGAGGCGCTTGGCCCGCTCGATGGCCAATTCCGCCACCGTGGTGTGGTCCTGCGGCGGACGGTCGAACGTGGCCGCGATGACCTCGCCCTTGATCGACCGCTGCATGTCGGTGACCTCTTCAGGCCGCTCGTCCACCAGCACCACCATCAGGTGGCATTCCGGGTTGTTGCGGGTGATCGCGTTCGCGATCGCCTGCAGCACCATCGTCTTACCCGCCTTGGGCGGAGACTGGATGAGTGCCCGCTGGCCCTTGCCGATCGGCATGACCAGGTCGATGACCCGGGTGGTCAGGATGTGCGGCTCGGTCTCCAGCCGCAGGCGCTCCTGCGGGTAGAGCGGGGTGAGCTTGTAGAACTCCGGACGACGCCGGGCCTCCTCCGGCTCCATCCCGTTGATCGTGTCCAGCCGCATCAGCGGGTTGTACTTGTCGCGCCGCTGGTCGCCGCTGTTGCCGCCCTCTCGGGCCGCCCGCACCGCACCGGTGATCGCGTCACCGCGGCGCAGGCCGTACTTCTTGATCTGGGACATCGAGACGTACACGTCGTTCGGGCCGGCCAGGTAACCGGTCGTCCGCACGAAGGCGTAGTTGTCGAGCACGTCGATGATGCCGGCCACCGGGACGAGCACGTCGTCCTCGTTGACCTGCGGCTCACGCCCGCCGGTGTCGGCACCGGTCTCGGTGCGCTCGCCACGGCCACGGCGACGGTCCCGGAAACGGCTGCGCCGGCCACGCCGGCCGCCGCCCTCGTCGTCGTCGTCGCTGTCCCGCTCGGCACGCTGACCACGGTCGTTGCGGTCGTTGCGGTCGTTGCGGTCACCGCGGTCGGGTCGGTCGTTGCGCTCGGCCCGCTCACCCCGGTCGGAACGCTCGCCCCGGTCGTTGCGCTCGGCCCGCTCGCCACGATCGGAACGCTCGCCCCGGTCGTTGCGCTCGGCTCGCTCACCCCGGTCGGAACGCTCGGCACGATCGCCCCGCTCGGCACGATCGCCCCGGTCGGCACGATCGCCCCGCTCGCCCCGGTCGGCACGCTCGCCACGGTCGGCACGCTCGCCACGGTCGGCACGCTCGGCGCGCTCCGGACGCTCGGCCCGGTCGCGGCGGTTCTCGCCACGGTCGGCCCGCTCGCCGGCTTCCGCCTCGTCGGTACGCGCCTCGGTCGCACGCGCCTCGGTCGCACGCGCCTCGGTCGCACGCTCCTCAGCGGGGCGAGCCTCGGTGGTACGAGCCTCCGCCGTTGCGGTCCGGCTCCGCCGGGTGCGACTACGGCCCTCGGTCCCGGCGGCCGGCTCGGCCGGCGCCTGCTCGGCACCGCGTCCTTCGGCTGCCGGCCGGTCGGCGGTCTCCCGCACCTCGGCGCGCACCCCCTCACGGGTCGGGGCGGCCGCGGCCGCGACCTCGGCCCGTGGTCGAGGGGTCCCGGCGGCGTTGCCGCCCTGCCGCTCGGAAATCGCGGCGATCAGCTCGCCCTTGCGCATGCGAGCCGTGCCGGAGATGCCGAGCGACGCAGCCAGGCTCTGCAGCTCTGGCAGCAGCATCGCCGACAGACCGGTGCCGCTACGCCGACGACGGGCGGGAGCGGCGGCGGTGGCATCGCCAGCGACGTTGGAAACATCCGACGTCACGTCGGTGGTGTCGCTCAATGGATTCCTTCCCTCGATAAGGCCGGGACTGCCCGGAGTCGGAGCTCAGGTGGCCGGGCGGCCTCGGTGCACCCGCCTCGCAAGGACGCGTCGCGGGAGTCTGTGACACAGCAGCCGGTCGGTATCCCGACTCACCAACGTCGGTGAGCAGGTCTCGCCGTCTGCGGCGACCTGTGGAAACTGCGGTGCGGCGTGGGCCTTTGGCAGGGGTAGACGGGCTGACCGCCGAGAGCTTCGGGGGTGCGCCGCCCCGCAGGAGATCGCGTGCTTCGCGGCTGTGCTAGGTCTAGAGCGTAATCAACTCTTCCGACCTGCGGCAACAGGGTCCCGCTCGGCGTGTCCAAGTCTACCCCGTGCGACCCGCGCGCCGCTGACGTCTATCGGTAACTGCCAGATCTCCCAGTCTGTTCCCACTGGGAAGCCCGCTGGAGGCTGGCTGAGCGCCAGCACAGTCGGCCCCGCCCCACTGACCACAGCTGCCACATCGGCCGCTCGCAACGCTCTGACCAGGGCAGACGTTCCTGGCATCCCGGCTGCGCGGTAATCCTGATGGAGCCGGTCGACGGTGGCCGGCAGCAGCAGGGTCGGGTCCGTGGTGAGCGCGTGCACCAGCAGTGCTGCCCGCCCGGCGGTCAACGCGGCGTCACCGTGCGGCACGGTTGCCGGCAGAGCCGCCCGCGCGGTCGCGGTCAAACCGCGTTCCGCCGGAACGAAAACAGTGGGCCGCACCGCGGCGGCGACCGGCAGGGAGACCGCCCGGGCGCCGCCCGGCTCGGACCAGGCCACCGTGAAACCGCCGAGCAGGCACGGCGCCACATTGTCGGGGTGGCCCTCGATCTCGGCGGCCAGCCGCAGCGCGCCGGCGTCGTCGAGGCGGTGCTCCCCATCGACGACCAGGGCGCGGGCCAGCAGCACCCCGGCGACGATCGCGGCGGACGAGGAGCCCAGCCCACGCGCCTGGGGGATCCGGTTGACGCATTCCACGCTCAGCCCCGCGGGGTGGGCCCCGAGCACGTCGAACGCGGCGCGCATGGCCCGCACCACCATGTGCCGGTCGTCGTCCGGCAGCTCACCGGCGCCCTGCCCGGTCACTGTCACCCGGACACCGCCCGAGGCGACCTCGGCGGCCACGTCGTCGTAGAGCCCGAGGGCGAGACCCAGCGCGTCGAAGCCCGGGCCCAAGTTGGCGCTGGTCGCCGGGACGCGGACCCGGACCGGCTCGGCGGTGAAGTTCGTCGGCACGCGCTCATGCTAGGGGTCGGGACCGACGAACCGGTCCCGCGCCCGCTGCCTGGGACCGCCGAATTCAGCCGGCCGGGTCCGGGACCGGCTCGACGGCCGGATCGGTGAGCGACAGCCTGCGGGTGGCGATCCGCCAGCCGACCGCGTACACGAGGGTGATCAGGCCGCAGCCGGCGAGCACGACCCGTTCGTCGACCGAGTCCACCACCAGGGCCACCGCCAGTTGACTCACCGAGATCGCCAGCGTCGCCAGCATCATGTCGGTGGCGAAGACTCGGCCCCGCAACCGGTCCGGAACTTCGCCCTGAAGGGCGAAGTTCGACATCACCCAGTTGCTGCCACCCGCGAAGTGCGCCACGAAGACCAGCAGCAGCACCAGCGGAAACCATCGCACCACCGAGGTGCCCAGGTAGGACAGGCCGTAGAGCGACATGGACAGCGCGAGCCCGGGCAGCAGCCAGGCCCGGTTGGTCAACACCCGGCGCATCAGGATCGGCCCCACCAACGCTCCCGCGCCACGTACCGCGAAGAGCAGGCCGGCGCCGAGCGGGCCGACACCGTACACGCCGGCCAGCAGCGGAAACACGGTCAACACGCCGTTGCCCAGGCCCACTGCGGACTTGACCGTGACCAGCGCGAGCACCCGCGGGCGGTGACCGATGTAGCCGAGCGCCTCGCGGACCGCCGACCAGGTCCGCTGGGCCGGTTGGTCGGCATCCCGGGGCGCCTGCAACGGCCGGCGGATCCGGGTGGCGATGGCCGCGGCCATCGCGAGGCCCGCCGCCGCCACCCAGAAGCAGACGTACGGGCCGGCAGCGGTGCTGAGCACGCCGCCGAGCGAGGCACCGACCACGGTCATGGTGCCCCAGGCCGAGCCGGCGACGGCGTTGCCCGCGGCGAGTTCGTGCGGCTCCAGAACGTTGGGCAGCGCGGCCTGGGCGGCCGGCGAGTAGAACGCCTTGGCGACCGCCACCACGCCGATCGCGACCAGCGCCAGCCAGGCCGTTCCGGCGTTGCGCACGCCGAGCAGCAGCAGTACACCCGCCAGCGCGGCCACGTTCGCGGCGATCATGACCTTCCGGCGGTCGAAGCGGTCGGCGATCGTGCCGGTGTACGGCAGCAGCAACGCCACGATGCCGGTGTCCACCGCCAACACCAGCGCGCCCCAGACTCCGCTGCCGGTCAGGTGCGGCAGCAGCACCAGCAGCGGCACCATGACGAACCAGTCGGCGCCGAAGACCACCAACTCGGCGAGGAACAGGTTGCGGAAGCTCCGATTGCCGGTCAGAACCGAGAGGGTGGACGCCACGGAGCGCGACCCTACCTGGTCGTCGTCGCAGCCATACGCGCTCCCAGCAGCGCCGAGACCGTGACGAAGGTGTAGCCGCGCGACCGTAGCCCGTTGATCATGTCGGTCAGCCCCCGCAGTGCGACCAGCCGCCGGCGCGCCCCCACATCGTGGCCGAGCACGATCGTTCCCGGTCGGACCTCGGCCACGATCCGTCGGGCGTGACCGGCCGGATCGTCGGGGAACTCGCGCTCCACCATCTGCAACGACCAGAGCACCAGGCGATAGTCCAGCCGGGCCGCCGCGTGCAGCACCGCCCCGCCCAGGTGACCGTACGGCGGGCGGAGGAGCGCGGGCGGCACCCCGGTCAGGTCGGCGATCGCGTCGTGGCTGCGGCGCAGGTCGTCGTACGCCTCGGCGGCGTCCAGTTCGGCCAGGTCCCGGTGCTCCCAGCTGTGGTTTCCCACCTCGTGCCCGGCGAGCCGGTCGCGGACGACGTCGGCGTGCCGGCGGACCTGCGCCCCGACCATGAAGAAGGTGGCCGGCACCCGGTGCTGGGCCAGGGTGTCGAGCACCATGGGAGTCCACTGTGGTGCCGGGCCGTCGTCGAAGGTGAGGGCCACCAGGCGCTGGTTGGTCTGCCCCGACCAGACGACATCCAGCGCGCCGGAGCCGACGTCCTGCTGGCCGTTACCGAGGGTGGTGCCGGCGGGGCCGCCGGCGATCGGTATCCGACGATGGGTGACCCGCCACGCCTCCGACGTCCCGGCGCCGATGGCCACACCGCCCGCCACCAGCAGGCCACGGCGCAGCAGGTCGCGTCGCCCCCACCCGCGCGCGCCCTCGGCCATCCGCCTGCCCTCGCTTCACCCACACCCCACCTGCCTACGAGGAGTATGCAAGAAGTTACGCAAAGTGTGGGGTCGTCGAGTCGGAGTGTCTTCAGTCGGATGAGCCTGGAACGCCCCCGGCGGAAATCCGCCGGGGGCGTTCCGAACCGCGCTGCGACCTACTCGGTCGGCTCCGCCGGAGGCAGCGGCGAGGTGCGGCTACGGGGCAGCCGCAGCACCTCGAACTGGTCCGTGCCCTCCACCAACGCGGCCGACGGCGCGGGTCGCCCGGCCGGCTGCACGCCCTCGGCCGCGACCGGGGCGGGCGCCCCGCTCGGCACCGCGACCTGGTTCGGCGCTGGCACCTCGTCGGTCTCCGTCGTGGTCACCGCCGACCCTCCGGAGCGCCGCCGTGCGCGCCGACCCCGCAGCGACTCCTTGGTGTGCTCCACCATCGTGTACAGCGTCGGCACCAGGATCAGGGTGAGCAGCGTCGAGCTGAGCAGACCACCGATCACCACGACCGCCAGCGGCTGAGAGATGAAGCCACCCTCACCGGTCAACCCGAACGCCATCGGCAGCAGCGCGAAGATGGTCGCCACCGCCGTCATCAGGATCGGGCGCAGCCGGCGTCGGCCACCCTCGACCACCGCCTCCTGGACCCCCATGCCCTGCGCGCGGTACTGGTTGACGAGATCGAGCAGCACGATGGCGTTGGTCACCACGATGCCGACCAGCATCAGCACGCCGATCAGCGCCGGCACGCCGAGCGGCGTCCCGGTGGCCAGCAGCAGGCCGATCGCGCCGGTCGCTGCGAACGGGATGGAGATCAGCAGAATCAGCGCCTGGGTGAGGCTGCGGAACGTGGCCACCATGATCAGGAACACGATCGCGATCGCGGCCAGCACCGCCAGGCCCAGATCACCGAACGCGTCCGCCTGGTCGGCGCTGACACCACCGATGGTGAAGCTCGCACCCGGCACGTTGATGCCGTCCAGCCGCTTCTGCAACTCCTGGCTCGTCGCACCCAGGTTCGAGCCGGTCGCGGCGCCGGTCACCGACACGCTGCGCTCACCGTCGATTCGGCTGACCTGTTGCGGCCCCTCGCCCTGCGTGACTTCCGCGATGTCGCCCAGCTTGACCGGCCCCACCGGCAGCGCACGCAACTGCTCCACCGACATCGGCGGCTGCGTACCCAGCCGCAGCACCACGTTCTGCTGCTGGCCGTCGAGCGTGACCTGACCCAGCGGCGCTCCCCGGAACGCCTGCGACACGAGCTGCCCCACGGCGGCCTCGGTGAGCCCGGCCCGACCGGCCGCGACCCGGTCGACGGTCACGTCGACCCGCGGCACCTGCGAGGCAAGGCTGGTGGTGACATCCTCGACGTCCGGCACACCGGCCATCGCCGTACGGGCCTCCTCGGCGGCCCGGGTCAGCACCTCCGGGTCAGTGGCCTGGACGATCACCTCCAGCTGGCTGGTCGACGCCTCCTGCCCGCCGCCAAAGCTGATCTCACCCACACCGGTGCCGAGCTTGTCGAACTCCTCGCGCAACACCTCACGCATCTGCTTCGCGTCGGTGTCGCCGTCGAGCGCCAGCGACCAGGTCGCGATGTTGTTGCCGCCGCCCCCGAACGGGTTGTCCCCGCCGCCGGCGGTCACCTGGTACGTCTCCACGCCCTCGGTACGGGACAGCACCGACTCGACCTGCTTGGCCGCCGCGTCGGTGGCCGCGAGGCCACTGCCGGCCGGCAGCTCCTGGCTCATGTTGAGGGTGTCCTGGCCGGAGTCGTCCAGGAAGTTGGTCTCCAACTTCTGCGCGAGGCCGAAGGTGCCGAAGAGCACCAGCAGGCCGAGCCCGACGGTGATCCAGCGGGTCGACCGCTTGCGGGTGGCGAACCCGATCACCGGCAGGTAGGCCCGCTGCAACGGGCTGCGCAGCTCCTTCTCCTCCGCGCCGCGCCGCACCGCCTCGTCGTCGGCGGTGCCGCCGCGCGGCTTGAGGAACCAGTACGCGAGGACCGGGATCACGGTCAGCGACACCAGCAGCGAGGCGAGCAGGGCCACCGTCACGGTGATCGCGAACGGCGCGAAGAGCTGGCCCACGAACCCGCCGACCAACGCGATCGGCGCGAACACCGCCACGGTGGTGAGGGTGGACGCGGTCACCGCGCCGGCCACCTCGCGGACGCCGGTGATGATGGCGTGCCGCTTCTCCTCGCCGTACTCCAGGTGTCGTTTGATGTTCTCCAACACGACAATCGAGTCGTCCACCACCCGGCCGACCGCGATGGTCAGCGCACCGAGGGTGAGCAGGTTGAGCGAGTAGTCGCCGATCCACAGGGCGATCAGCGCCACCAGCACGGAGAGCGGGATGGAGACGGCGGTGACCACCGTCGAGCGCACCGACAGCAGGAAGACCAGGATGACGATGACCGCCATCACCAGGCCCAGCAGGCCCTCGGTGGTCAGCGACTCGATCGACTTCTCGACGAACGGTGCCTGGTCGAAGACCACGGTCAGCTCCGCGCCGGAGGTGTCCTTCAGGTCGTCGAGCCGGTCGCGGATATCGTGCGAGATCTGCACCGCGTTGCCGTCCGGCGCGGCGGTGACCGCGATGCCGAGGCTGTCCTTGCCGTTGGTCCGGGTGATCGCGGTGGCCGGAGCGAGTTGCTGCTCGACGCTCGCCACATCACCGAGACGCACGGGCGCAGCGCCCGGGGACACCACGATGCCGCGCAGGTCCTCCAGGGTGGCGATCGGCGTGCCGACCTGCACCGGAAGGGACAGCGCGCCGTCGGTCACCGCCCCAGCGGGAACCGCCACGCCGTTGGTCTTCAGCGCCGCACCGATCGCCGTCGGCTGGACCTTCGCCGCGGCCAGCTTCGCCGGGTCCGGGGTGACCAGCACGATGTCATCGCGGGTGCCGGTCACCTCGACCGTGCGAACCCCCTCGACGCCCTCCAGCTCCGGCACCACCGCCGTACGCAGCTTCTCGGCCAGCGCCCGTTCGTCCCCCGCGCCGGTCGCGGCCAGCACGACCGCCGGAAGGTCGTCCGTGCTACCGGCGATGACCTGCGGGTCGACGCCCTCCGGCAGCTGGGAGTCGATCCGGCTCAGCGCGGTCTGCATCTTGTTGACCACGTCGTCCAGGTCGGTGCCGAACTCGTACATCACCTGGACGGTGGCCGAGCCCTCGCGGGACGTGGAGGTGACCTGGTCCAGCCCCGGGATGCCCTGGAGGGCGTTCTCGATCGGCTCGGTGACCTGCGACTCGACGATCTCGGGGCCGGCACCGGGGTAGGGAGCCACGATGAACGCGGCCGGGAATTCGAGCGACGGCAGCAGTTGCTGCTTCAGCGATGGCACGGCGAACGCTCCGAACGCCGTAATCACCACCGCGATGAGGGCGACAAGCCCTCGGTTGGCGAGGCTGAATCTGGCGAGCAGCGACATCGGCCTGGTTCACTCCTGAACGAGAATGCGGGCGGGGATACCCGAAAGTGTGCCGGACTCGCATACCCCGACCCCCGCCGCCCCCGTGGCCGTCGCGCCGTCCAGCTACCCGCCGTCGATCACCACCCGGACGGCGGCGCGCTCAGGCCAGGTCGAGGGCGCGCGCCGCGGCCAGCGGGTCGTTCGCGATGGTCACCGGCGCCGGCGCGGTGGAGATCGCCCATTCCGGGTCCTTCAGCCCGTGGCCGGTCACCGTGCAGACCACAGTGGAACCGGGCGGCACCGCGCCCGCCGCGGCCTGCTGCAACAGGCCGGCCACGCTGGCCGCGCTGCCCAGCTCGACGAAGACCCCCACCTCACGGGCGAGCAGACGGTACGCGGAGAGAATCTCCCGGTCGGTCACCGACGCGATCAGGCCACCGGAGGCGTCCCGGGCATCCAACGCCTTGGTCCAGCTCGCCGGGTTGCCGATCCGGATCGCGGTGGCGATGGTCGACGGCTCCGGCACCACCTGGCCGGTCACGATCGGGGCCGCCCCGGCGGCCTGGAAGCCGTACATCTTCGGGGTGCGGGTGGTGGCGCCGGCGGCCAACTCCTCCGCGTATCCCATCCAGTACGCGGAGATGTTGCCGGCGTTGCCGACCGGCAGGCAGTGGATGTCGGGCGCGTCACCGAGCGCCTCGACGATCTCGAAGGCGGCGGTCTTCTGGCCGTGCAGCCGGTCGATGTTGACCGAGTTGACCAACGCGACCGGGTAGTCCTGGGCGAGCTTGGCGGCCGTCGCGAGGCAGTCGTCGAAGTTGCCGTTCACCTGGAGCAGCTTCGCGCCGTGCACCAGCGCCTGGGCCAGCTTGCCCAGCGCGATCTTGCCCTGCGGCACCAGCACGGCGCAGGTCAACCCGGCCCGGGCCGCGTACGCCGCGGCGGAGGCGCTGGTGTTGCCGGTGGAGGCGCAGATGATGGCCTTGTTGCCGGCCTCGACCGCCTTGGACACCGCGAGGGTCATCCCCCGGTCCTTGAAGGAGCCGGTCGGGTTGGCGCCCTCAACCTTGAGGTGCACGTCGCAACCGAGCCGGGCGGACAGCACCGGCGCCGGCAACAGCGGGGTGTTGCCCTCGTGCAGCGTGACGACCGGCGTGGCCGCGGTGACCGGCAGCCGATCCCGGTACGCCTCGATCAGACCCCGCCACATGTCGCTCTCCTCGCCTCTACCGCCGCGCCCACCCGATTGTCAGGGCCACCTTGGACCAGCCTGCTGAAGTGGTCAATGGCACACCCCGGCTTACCCACCTGGCGGGACGCGCGAGCCGTCCCGTCGATGATGCAACGACTCAGGCGTCGCCCTCGACCCGCAGCACGCTCGTCACCGACCGGACAATGTCCAGACCGCGCAGCTCACCGACGGTCGCGGCGAGCGCGGCGTCCGGTGCCACATGCGTGACGATGACCAGCTCGGCGTCGCCGTCGCGGCCCGCTGGCCCGCCCGCCGAACCCTGCCGCACTGTCGCGATCGACACGTCGTGCCGGGCGAACACACTCGCCACCGAGGCGAGCACACCCGGGCGGTCGGCCACGTCGAGGCTCACGTGGTAGCGGGTCAACGCCTCACCCATCGGCCGGACCGCGAGGTCCGCGTACGCGCTCTCGCTGGCCGCGCGCACCCCGGCGAGCCGGTTGCGGGACACCGCGACCACGTCACCGAGCACCGCGCTGGCGGTGGGCGCGCCACCGGCGCCCCGACCGTAGAACATCAACTGTCCGGCCGCGTCCGCCTCCACGAAGACCGCGTTGAACGCGTCCCCGACGCTGGCCAGCGGGTGGCTGCGCGGGATCATCGCCGGGTGCACCCGGACGCTGACCGTTTCCCGGCCGGTGGGGTCGACACCCCGGGCCGCGATGCAGAGCAGTTTGATCGTGCAGCCCATCGCCTGGGCGCTGGCCATGTCCGCGGCGGTCACCTCGGTGATGCCCTCGCGGTGCACGTCGGCCGCGCCGACCCGGGTGTGGAACGCCAGCGAGGCGAGGATCGCCGCCTTCGCCGCCGCGTCGAAGCCCTCCACGTCGGCGGTCGGGTCGGCCTCCGCGTACCCCAGGGCGGTGGCCTCTTCGAGGGCCTCGGCGAAGCCGGCGCCGGTCGCGTCCATCGCGGAGAGGATGAAGTTGGTGGTGCCGTTGACGATGCCGGTGACCCGGTTGATCCGATCGCCGTGCAGCGACTCCCGTAACGGGCGCAGCAGCGGGATGGCCCCGGCCACTGACGCCTCGTAGTAGAGGTCGCCGCCGCCCTCGGCCGCCGCCTCGTGCAGGGCCACGCCGTCCTCGGCGAGCAACGCCTTGTTGGCGGTGACCACGCTCTTACCGGCGCGCAGCGCCTCGACCAGCCAACTGCGGGCCGGCTCGATGCCACCGATGACCTCGATCACCACGTCCACGTCGTCGCGCTTGATCAGGCCGAGCGCGTCGGTGGTGAACAGGTCCTCGTCAACCGGCAGGTCACCCCGGTCGCGGCCGAGCCGACGGACGGCGATGCCGGCGATCTCCAGCGGAGCGCCGATCCGCGCGGTGAGGTCGGCCGACTGCTCGTGCAGCAGCCGGACCACCTCCTGGCCGACAGTGCCGCAGCCGAGCAGCGCCAAGCGCACAGGTGACGTCATCCCACATCCAAAGCGAGCAGGTCCTCTTCGGTTTCCCGCCGGACGATCAGGCGCGCCTGGCCGTCGCGTACCGCGACCACCGGTGGCCGGGGCACGTGGTTGTAGTTGCTGGCCATGCTCCGGCAGTAGGCACCGGTGCCGGGCACCGCGACAAGATCTCCGGCCTGCACGTCGGCGGGCAGGAATTCATCCTTCACCACGATGTCCCCGGACTCACAGTGCTTTCCCACCACGCGGGCGAGCAACGGCTGCGCGGTCGAGGCCCGCGAGGCCAGCGTCGCCGAGTAGGACGCGTCGTACAGGGCGGTGCGGATGTTGTCGCTCATCCCGCCGTCGACGCTGACGTACGTCCGGAGGCCGTCGAGGTCCTTGACCGTGCCGACCTCGTAGAGGGTGAACACGGCCGGCCCGACGATGGCCCGGCCCGGCTCGATCGACAGGTGCGGCACGGCCAGGTTCTCCGCCGCGCACTCCGAGTCGACGATCTTGCGAAGCCGCTTGGCCAGATCCTGCGGTGTCGCCGGGTCGTCCTGGGTGGTGTACGCGATGCCGAAGCCGCCGCCCAGGTCCAACTCGGGCAGCTCCACCCCGCGCGCGTCACGGATCTGCGCCTGGAGGGCGAGCACCCGACGGGCCGAGACCTCGAAGCCACTGGCGTCGAAGATCTGCGAGCCGATGTGCGAGTGCAGACCGCGCAGCTCCAGCACGTCCTCGTCGAGGATCTTGAAGGCGGCGTTCGCGGCGGCACCGCCGGCCAGCGAGAAGCCGAACTTCTGGTCCTCGTGGGCGGTGGCGATGAACTCGTGGGTGTGCGCCTCGACGCCCACCGTGACCCGGACCAGCACCCGGGGCCGGACCCCGCGCTCGCGGGCCAGCGCGGTGAGCCGGTCGATCTCGGTGAACGAGTCGACGATGATCCGGCCCACCCCGGTGTCCAGCGCCCGGCCCAGCTCGGCGACCGACTTGTTGTTGCCGTGGAAGCCGATCCGCTCCGGCGGCATCCCGGCCGACAACGCGGTGGCCAGCTCCCCTCCGGTGCAGACGTCCAGGTGCAGGCCCTCCTCGGCGATCATTTTGACCACCGCCCGGCAGAGGAACGCCTTGCCCGCGTAGAAGATGTCCTCGGTCGGGAAGGCCGCCCGGAAGTCGCGGCAGCGCGAGCGCAGGTCGGCCTCGTCCAAGACGTACACCGGGGTGCCGAACTCGGCCGCGATGTCGCGGACGCTCAGGCCCGCGACGGCGACCGCGCCGTCGGCCCCCCGCGTCACGCTGCGCGGCCACAGCGCCGGCATCAGGGCGTTGACGTCCTCCGGGGTACGCAGCCAGGCCGGCCCCTGCTTGCTGATGTCCGCGTGCAGGGCACCAGCCTCATGAGCCCGCATGTCACATCCTCTCGGGAGCGGAGACGCCGAGCAGGTGCAGGCCGTTGGCGATCACCGTGCGGGTGGCGTTGTTGAGCCACAGCCGGGCACGGTGCAGGTCGGTGACCTCCTCGTCGCCCAGCGGCAGCACCCGGCAGTTGTCGTAGAACCGGTGGTAGGAGGCGGCGACGCTCTCCTCCAGGTAACGGGCCACCCGGTGCGGCTCCCGCAGCTCCGCGGCCGTGGCCACCACAGCGGGGAACTCGGCGAGCGCCTTGAGCAGCTCGTTCTCCTTCTCGTGGTCGAGCAACTCGGGACGGAACGCGTCCCCGTCGCCCGGGACCAGCCCCACCTCGGCGGCGTTGCGGGCCACGCCCGCCGTCCGGGCCGCCACGTACTGCACGTAGTAGACCGGGTTGTCGCGGGTCGCCCGGGTCCACAGCTCGATGTCGATGTCGATCGGGGAGTCGCTGGAGTAGCGGGCCAACGCATACCGGGAGGCGTCCACGCCGATCGCCTCGACCAGGTCCTCCAGGGTGATCACCGTGCCGGCCCGCTTGCTCATCCGCATCGGGGCGCCGTCGCGCAGCAGGTTGACCAGCTGCCCGATGAGGATCTCCAGGTTGCGCTCCGGGTCGTCACCGAAGCAGGCAGCCATCGCCTTCATCCGGCCGATGTAGCCGTGGTGGTCGGCTCCCAGCATGATCACGACCCGCTCGAAGCCGCGCTCGCGCTTGTCCAGGTAGTAGGCGCAGTCCGCGGCGAAGTACGTCCACTCGCCGTTGGACTTGCGCAGCACCCGGTCCTTGTCGTCGCCGAAGTCGGTGGTGCGCAGCCAGGTGGCACCCTCGGACTCGTAGAGGTGCCCCTGCTGGCGCAGCCGGTTCAACGCGAGATCCAACTCACCCCGGTCGTGCAGATCCTTCTCGTTGAAGTAGGTGTCGAACTCCACCCCGAAGTCACGCAGCGAGGAGCGGATCTCGTCGAACATCAGCGCGACACCCTCGACCCGGAAGACCTCCTGGGCGGCGTCGTCGTCGAGCGAGCGCACCTCCGGGCGGCGGGCCTGCACCTCGGTGGCGATCTCGGCGATGTACGCCCCGCCGTAGCCGTCCTCCGGCGCCGGCTCACCCTTGGAAGCGGCGAGCAGCGACCTGGCGAACCGGTCGATCTGCGACCCGGCGTCGTTGAAGTAGTACTCCGTGCCGACGTCGGCACCGGTGGCCCGCAGCAGCCGGCTCAGCGCGTCACCGACGGCCGCCCAGCGGACCCCGCCGATGTGCACCGGCCCGGTCGGGTTGGCCGAGACGAACTCCAGGTTGATCTTCTCGCCGGCGAGCCGGTCGCTGCGGCCGTACTCCGCGCCGGCCTCGACGATCACCCGCGCGAGCTGACCGGCCGCCGCAGCGTCGAGTCGGATGTTCAGGAAGCCCGGCCCGGCGATTTCCACCGATTTGACCCCTGGTGCCCGGCCCAGCTCGTCGGCCAGGGCGGTCGCCAGCTCCCGGGGCGGGACGCCCACCTTCTTGCTCAACTGCAGCGCGAGCGTCGAGGCGTAGTCGCCGTGCTCGGGGTTGCGCGGTCGCTCCACCACAGTGCTCGCCGGCAACGCGCCGCGGTCGAGCCCACGCTGCTCGAAGACGGCGTGGGCGGCGGCAAGGACGACCGAGGCTAGTTCTGCAGGAGTCACCCTGCCATGTTATCGGGGGTAGACTCGGGCACTCGGCGGCTCCCCTGCGCGTCATCCGGCCCGCCACTCCCCTGACCGACCGACTTGACGAGGCACGATGAGCATCAGCACCCCAGGTGGCCCTGAGCGCCGCCCGACCGTGGTCAGCACCGGCAAGAAGCCGGCCGCGGGCCGGCCGGCGTCCGGCGCCAAGGCCGGTTCCGGCAAGCCGACGGGCAAGCCGGCAGGCTCCCCCCGGGCCGGTGGAAAGGGCCCGCGCAAGCCGGTCACCCCGGTCAAGGTGAGCCAGGGCCGCGCCTGGGGTCCGATCGCGCTCTTCGTCGCGGTGGGCGTGCTCGCGGCCGGCATCATCGGGTACGGCGCCTGGGCGTCGTTCCAGGGCGCCAAGCCGTGGGACAAGCGGGCCAACGCCATCGACGGCATCGCCAACATCCGCAAGTCCGACCCGGACAGCCTGAAGTACGAGTCGCACAAGTCGGGCCCGCTGACCTGGAACTACTCGCCGCCGGTGGGTGGGGCGCACAACGCCGCCTGGCAGAACTGCATGGGCGACGTGTACGACGCCCCGATCGCCAGCGAGCACGCGGTGCACAGCCTGGAGCACGGCGCGGTGTGGATCACCTACCGCCCCGATCTGCCCCAGGACCAGGTTGACAAGCTCGCCGGCAAGGTGCGCGGCGTCGAGAAGATGCTGATGAGCCCGTACGAGGGCCTGGACAAGCCGATCTCGCTGCAGGCCTGGGGCTACCAGCTCAAGGTCGACAACGCCGACGACTCGCGGATCGACGCTTTCATCAAGGACCTGCGGGTGAACGCCTCCGTCGAGGGCCCGACGGCGCTCTGCAACACGGGTATCACCGCCACCGGCACCACGCCGCGTGAGCTCCAGCAGCAGCCCACCCAGTAAGGACGGCAATGACCGCTCCGGCAACCACCGACAGCGAGTACGACGAGACCCCGGCCGCCCCGGACGAGGGCGGCCGGGCCCCGGCATCGCGCTACGGCGTGCTGGCGCTCGCCATCATGCTGGTGGTGGGTCTCCTCCTCGGGTACGCGGGCGGTCTGCTCACCCCACGGATCACCCGACCCGGTGACGCCTCGGTCGAGGCGGGCTTCGCCCGGGACATGACGACCCACCACGCGCAGGCGGTGGAGATGAGCCTGATCGCGTACCGGTCGGCGACTCTCCCAGAGGTGCGGCAGATCGCCGTCGACATCGCCACCGGGCAGCAGGGCGAGATCGGCGCGATGCAGACCTGGCTGCGCGAATGGGGCCTCAGCCCGACCGGGTCGAAGCCGCCGATGTCGTGGATGTCCGACGGGGCCACCGTCAAGGACGGCCTGATGCCGGGCATGGCCACGCCGCAACAGATGACCGCCCTGCGCAACGCTCAGGGCATCGAGGTCGACCGGCAGTTCCTGACCCTGATGTACGACCACCACCTGGGCGGCATCCACATGATCGACGCGGCCCTCGGCGAGACCGACAACGACGAGGTGCTGCGGGTGGCGAACACCATGAAGGCCACCCAGCAGACGGAACTGAACAACCTCCGGCAGCTCCAGGCGCAGGCCAAGGGCTGACCAACCCACGGGCACACCGGGCCCGCGTCACCGCCACACGATGGCGGGGCGCGGGCCAGTGCTCGTACCACCCCGACCATGATCGGCCCGTGCTCGTACCACCCCGACCATGATCGGCCCGTGCTCGTACCACCCCGACCATGATCGGCCCACGCCCGGCGCCCATGCCCATGCCCACCCCCGCCCGCGCCCGGCACCGCCCATGATCGACTCGGGTTTCAGGAAACTGGGGTGTCGACAGGGGCGGGACACCCCGACTTCCAGGAACCCGAGTCGATCAAGGGCCGGCCTGTTGGCTCGCGCCCTTAGTGCCCTTGTTTGTCCGTTGTAGGGCAATCGCGAGGCACGGGCGATTACGTTGCTTAGAGAGTTTTCTCCCCACATATCGTGACCAGTTGCGATTCGGGCTCGTTGCCCAAGACGTGGGGGTTGCACTCAGAGACGCACGGCGTTCGGTCACCAGCTGGTGCCGACGCCACACCATTGGCGGTGACGGGGCGGTGGCAGCCGTCCGTCGCGGACAGCGGCAGGGCGAGCCGGGAATGCTCAGCCGCGAACAGGAACTCGAGTTGATCGACACGCTGCGGGGCGTCCATCCCGACGAGTTCGGCCTGGACGAGGAGTTGTGGACGCGGCAGAGCCTCACCACGCTCATCCAGCGGCGCTTCGAGCTGCCGCTGGACACTGGCGCGGTCGGGGCGTACCTGCGGGCCTGGGGGTTGGGTCCGCGGGAGCCGCGCGAGCGGGCCTGCGGGCTCTGCGTCAGCGCGGTCGAGCGTTGGGTCCGCAGCGAGTACCCGGGGATCACCCGGGCCGCCCAGGAGCACCTCGCGGAGGTCTACTGGATCGGCCGGGTCCGGCTGCGCGGCACCATGCCGGCCGCCGACGTGATCTCCGCTGTCTCGTCCCGCGGTCGGGTGCGCTTCATGATCACCACACCGACGGTGGACCCGCCGCTCCCCCGCGACTTCGTGCTGCGGCTCAGCGGCGAGGAGCAGCGCACCGTCCACCTGATCGTGGACGGCTCCTGGCCGCGCAACGAATGGCCGCGCCGGCTCCCTCGGCGAATCGTCCTGCACCCGCTGCCCAGTTGCGGGCGGGCGATCGCGGCGGCCTGAGCACCGGGTGGGCCGGTTACCGACACGATCGGCTCACCCGATACCGATTCGGCGTACACGGAGGAGGTTTGCTAGTCTTCTCCAGTCGCTGAGCCCCCGTAGCTCAGGGGATAGAGCACCGCCCTCCGGAGGCGGGGGCGCAGGTTCGAATCCTGCCGGGGGCACCAGGAAAAGTTTCACACGACACTGCCGGGTGCAGGGGGATACAGCCTCCACGCGCCCGGTTTTGTGTTTCCGGCCGCGTCGGCGTAGCGGCGGGCGAGTCCCGCGAAGGCGGCCTTGAGCTCGACCGGACTGATCACCTCGATGTCCGCGTCGAACCTGCCGAGCGCGGCTGCGAGGCCGACCCAGGACCAGGAGCCCTGTACGAGCCTGCAGCGGTCCGGGCCGAGTTCCTCGACGAGCCCGTCGCGGGTGTACGCGGCGACGACGCTGGCGGGAAGGTCGAGGATGACCTCACCCACGCAGGGCCACGCTGAGCTGTCGGTGGAACCTCGGAAGCGGCCCGTGACGTACGTGGCCACGTCTCCCATGGGTGGTTGTCGTGGGGTGAAGCGTGGTCCGGTCGGGGTACGCGGGCTGACCCGGTCACAACGGAAGGTTCGCCAGTCGTCCCGGTCGAGGTCCCAGGCGACGAGATACCAGAGCCCCTTCCAGGTGACGAGGTGGTGGGGCTCCACGCGGCGCGGCGTCGCGTGGGTGGCGGCGCTCGTCGAGGCGTAGTCGAAGCGCAGAACCTCGTGGGCGTGGACGACCGCGCCGATGGCTGTCAGCACGGTGGGGTCGACCGGGGAGTCCGGCCCGGTGGTGGGTTGTCCGACGGCGGTGACCCGGAGAGCGTCGATGCGGTGCCGCAGTCGGCTGGGCATGACCTGCCGCATGGTGTTCAGCGCTCGCGCCGCGCCCTCCTGGATGTCCGCCCCGGAGAGGGCTGCCACCTGGAGTGCGACGGCGATGGCCACGGCTTGATCGTCGTCGAACAGCAGCGGTGGCAGTTGGGCACCGGCGTCGAGCCGGTACCCGCCGTCCGGCCCCTTGAAGGCGCTGATCGGGTAGCCGAGTTCGCGCAGCCGGTCGACGTCGCGTCGCACCGTTCGCGGGCTCACGTCCAACCTCTCGGCCAGGAGGCCGCCCGGCCAGTCACGTCGGGCCTGGAGGAGCGAGAGCAGCGACAGCAGTCTCGCGGAGGTCGTGGCCATTCATCCGAGTCTGCCCCAGGTAGCGGACACAACCTGACCGCTACCCCTGCCATCGTCGGCGCTGCACCCGGGGCACCAGCCACCGGTCACGTCACACGAGGAGCAGCAATGAGCATCAACACCGTCGCGCACATCAACCTTCGGGGCAACGCGCGGGCCGCCCTCGATTTCTACCGGTCCGTCTTCGGCGGGGACCTCGCCGCGGTGACCTACGCCGACGCCCACAACGTGCAGAGCCCGGACGAGGCCGACCAGGTCATGTGGGGTCAGGTCACGTCCGCCGAGGGCTTCCAGATCATGGCGTACGACGTGCCGTCGGCGCGGCCGTGGAGCCAGGGCGAGAGCCCGTTCTTCGTCTCGGTCCGGGGCAGCGACGCAGACGAGATCACCGGCTACTGGAAGAAGCTGAGCGAGGGCTCGACCGTCCTGGTCGACCTGGCGCCCGCCGGCTGGGCTCCCCTCTACGGCATGCTCACCGACCCGTTCGGCGTCACCTGGGTGCTCGACGTCGCCGTCGAGTACAAGCCTGCCTGACCAGAAGGAACAGCCCACCGCCGATCACGAGGGATCGGCGGTGGGCTGCGGTGCCGCTCAGTGCGCCTCGGCCGGCACCAACCTCAGGTCCGTCCCGGGTGTCGTACCCGCGTCCGGGCCGCCGGAGTCCGAGCGGCGCTCGCGGCGTTTGAGCCACTGGTCGATCACGAGGTTCAAGACGAGCCCGACGGCGCCCCAGATGGCGATGACCAGCAGATTCTGCCCGACGCCGACGCCGTCGAAGTACCGCAGCGATCGGGCGATGTCGACCGCCGCGGGCAACGGCAGCACGTCCTGGAGGGGGCGGAACACCTCGGGGACCAGGTACACCGACATGCCACCGCCGGAGGCGGGTACGCCGGCCATCATCAGCACCACCATCATCGGGATGATGCCCGCCAGGCCGACGGTACGGGTGAGCACTCCGGTGGCGAGGGAGACCGAGAAGATGGTCAGGGCGCCGTAGGCGATCGTCTCCAGGGCGTTGCCGCTGATCGCGCCGATGAGGACGTCGAAGAGGAACCACAGCCAGACGGACATGCCGATCGCCCAGCCGCCCAGCAGCGGCAGGAACTGGCGCAGGCGGCGCACGTGCGGGGCACCGCCGCGCAGGACGGCCAGGAACAGGAACCCGGCCATGATCCAGGACATGCCGACGTACATGCTGTTGCTGCCGCCGGTGTCGGTCTCGCTCAGGGGTTGCACGTCGGTGAGCGTCAGCGGGAGGCCCTGGGCCGCGGTGATCGGCTGGAAGATCGCGCGGATCGCGGACTGTTGGCTGGCGTTGGCGGCGGACGCCGAGTACAGCGTCGCCGGAGTGTCCGGTGCGGACGGCAGGACGAAGGCGGCCACCACGTCGCGGGACTGGATCTGCTCGGTGGCTTCGGCAACCGTGTCGGCGACGGTGACGTCGAGGATGCCGTCGAGCTGCGCGTTGAGACCGGCAGCGGTCTGCTGAGCCTGCCCAGGGGCGGCGGCGACCACGACGACCGGGATGTCGTGCGGTTGCGGTTTGTGCATGGAGAACCCCATGGCACCCACGACGACCACGAGGATGGTCAGCGGAAAGCCCGCCGCGGCCACGTACCGGAATCGCTTGGAGCGCGGCGGCCCGCCGGCCAGAGCGGGGGCCTTCGAGTCGGGGTCGGTGATCGGCGGGACGCCGGGGATCATGTTCCCGCTCGCGCTGCGCTCCTTGAGGAGGCAGAGCGCGAGGGCGGCCACGATCCACACAGCCAGGACGATCAGGTGGGTGCTCAGACCGTTGCCGTCGAAGTACAGGACCGAGCGCAGCGCCTCACCGGCCGCCGGGAGCGGCAGCACGCCATGCAGGAACTGGAAGAACCCGGGCATGTTGTGCACGGACAGGGCCAGGTTCGACGCGGGCATGCCGAACACGACCCAGAGCAGCATGCCGGGCAGCACCGCGAGGGGCCCGATCAGCTTGGAGAGCAGCAGCTGGGCCAGGCCGACGGCCGCGGTGGCGAGCATGCCGACGCCGAGGAAGGTGAGGTAGTGGCCGTCGACGGCGCCCACGACGGGCCCGAGGATGAGCCAGATGATCGAGCTGGTGAGCGCGGACCAGCCGGCCAGCACGGGCAGGAACCGTCGCAGCCGCAGCAGGTGGGGGACGCCCATCACCATGATGCTCAGTGGCACGTAACCGGCCAGCATCATGCCCATCGCCGCGAACAGGACCGCGATGCCGGCCGAGTCACCCGCGGGTAGCGGTGCGACGTCCTCGGTGGTGGCCTGCAAGCTGTTCTGGAAGACCACGGGCGCGAGCAACTGCTGAACGGTGGCGTTCTGCGAGGCTCCGGCCGCCGAGGCGGTGAGGATGGTCGCGTTGGCGCTGCCGTCGGTGGGTAGGACGAGCGCACCGGCGACTTCCTGGTCGTGCAGCAGGTCGACGGCGTCGTCGCGGGTGGTCACCAGCGTGGCCTCGGTGCTGTCGCCCGAGTTGAGCCCGTCGACGAGGGCCTGCGCCGTGGCGCCGCTGCCGACGACCGCTACCGGCATGTCCCGGGGGTGCGGTGAGTGCATGGTCGACATGTAGGTCGCGAACATCATCGTGACCATGAGGAACGGCATCACGAACAGGGCGACCATTCGGATGATCTGTTCCTTGCGGTCCGCGCCGGGCGGGCGGCCGTCCACCACGTCGGCAGCCTCGATCACGGCTTCGGTATCCATGCACGCTCCAGCTCATATTTGTACGCCAACTGACTTACAAACTGTAGGCGGCGGATGCCGGGAGCGGGAATCCGGCTAGGTTGACCTGAGTCACATCCGGGCGAGGACACGAGGGGGCCGGTCATGAGGCGGTCCGAGGCGGCCCGCACCGCGCTGCTCGACGCGGCGGAGCGGCTGTTCGCCGAGTCGGGAGTCGCCGAGGTCTCCGACCGCAGGGTGGCCGAAGCGGCCGGCAACACCAACCACTCAGCGGTGCGCTACTACTTCGGCGGGCGCGAGGGCCTGCTCAAGGCGCTGATGGCCCGCCACGTGCACGACGTGGCGCAAGTGCGCGCCGGCATGCCCCCAACCGAGGACTCCGTCCTCGGCGACATACGCGGTCTCGTGGCACCGAGCATGCGCGTCCTCGACCAGCTACCGCGCCCGAGCTGGCGGGCCCGGTTCCTCGATCACGTGCTGCACAACCCCGCCACTGAGCCGTTCATGCGGGAAGCCCAGGACACCACGCCACAGGCACTACAGCTGCGGGCCTCACTGGCCGCGCGCCTACGGCACCTCGACCCGGACGTGGTCGCCGGTCGGGCGCGCCTGATCACCCGCATCGTCAGCACCGCGACAGCCGAGGTCGAGGCACTCGCCGAACGCAACGGAGAAGACCCCCGATGGCCCGAGGTCGGCGACTTCCTCGTCGACGCCATCACCGGAATGCTCAGCGCCCCCATCAGCCGGCCACGCCGAGCGGAGCGCTGATCGCCGTCCACGGGCTCACCTGCCGACGTACGCCGCCAAGTGCTCGCCGGTGAGGGTGGAGCGGGCGGCGACGAGGGCCGCAGGTGTGCCCTCGAAGACGATCCGGCCACCGTCGTGGCCGGCGCCGGGGCCGATATCGATGATCCAGTCGGCGTGCGCCATGACCGCCTGGTGGTGCTCGATGACGATCACCGACTTGCCGGCGTCGACCAGGCGGTCGAGCAGGCCGAGCAGTTGCTCCACGTCGGCCAGGTGCAGGCCGGTGGTCGGCTCGTCGAGCACGTAGACGCCACCCTTGTCAGCCATGTGGGTGGCCAGCTTGAGCCGTTGCCGCTCCCCGCCGGAGAGAGTCGTGAGCGGCTGCCCCAGGCTCAGGTAGCCGAGCCCGACGTCGGCGAGCCGGTCGAGGATGGCGTGCGCCGCCGGCGTACGCGCCTCGCCGGCGCCGAAGAACTTCTCGGCCTCCGTCACCGACATCGCGAGCACCTCGCTGATGTCGCGACCGCCGAAGCGGTATTCCAGCACCGATGCCTGGAACCGCTTGCCCTCGCAGTCCTCGCAGGGGGCGGCGACGCCCGCCATCATTCCCAGGTCGGTGTAGATGACGCCGGCGCCGTTGCAGCTCGGGCAGGCACCCTCGGAGTTGGCGCTGAACAGCGCCGGCTTCACCCCGTTGGCCTTCGCGAACGCCTTGCGGATCGGGTCGAGCAACCCGGTGTACGTGGCCGGGTTGCTGCGCCGTGAGCCGCGGATCGCGCCCTGGTCGATCGAGACCACGCCCGCGCCGGCCGGAATCGAGGAGTGCACGAGCGAACTCTTGCCGGAGCCGGCGACGCCGGTCACGACGACGAGCACCCCGAGGGGTACGTCGACGTTCACGTCCTGGAGGTTGTTGGCCGTGGCGCCCCGGATCTCCAGCTTGCCGGTGGGCGTCCGCACCGTCTCCTTGAGGGCCGCCCGGTCGTCGAGGTGGCGGCCGGTGATGGTGCCACTGGCCCGCAGACCTTCCACGGTGCCCTCGTAGCAGACGGCCCCGCCCTCCGTGCCCGCGCCGGGCCCGAGGTCGACGACGTGGTCGGCGATGGCGATGGCCTCCGGCTTGTGCTCCACGACCAGCACTGTGTTGCCCTTGTCGCGTAGCTGGAGCAACAGCTCGTTCATCCGTTGGATGTCGTGCGGGTGCAGCCCGATCGTCGGCTCGTCGAAGACGTAGGTGACGTCGGTGAGCGAGGAGCCGAGGTGGCGGATCATCTTGGTGCGCTGCGCCTCACCGCCGGAAAGGGTGCCCGACGGTCGATCGAGGGACAGGTAACCCAGGCCGATCTCCTCGAACGAGTCGAGGAGGTGTTGCAGGCCGGCCAGCAACGGGGCCACCGACGGCTCTTCGATCCCACGCACCCAGGCGGCCAGGTCGCTGATCTGCATCGCGCACGCGTCGGCGATGTTCTTACCCTTGATCTTCGACGACCGGGCCTCCTTGCTGAGCCGGGTGCCGGCACACTCGGGGCAGGTCGTGAAGGTCACCGCGCGCTCCACGAAGGCGCGGATGTGCGGCTGCAACGCGTCGATGTCCTTGGCGAGGAAGGACTTCTGGATCGACGGGATCAGGCCCGCGTACGTGAGGTTGATCCCGTCGATTTTGATCTTGGTCGGCTCCCGGTGGAGCAGGTCGTGCAGCTCCCGCTTGTTGAACTTGGCGATCGGCTTGTCCGGGTCGAAGTAGCCGCAGCCACGGAAGATCCGGCCGTACCAGCCCTCCATGCTGTAACCCGGGATGGTGATCGCGCCCTCGTTGAGCGAGAGGTTGTCGTCGTAGAGCGCCGACAGGTCGATGTCGGTCACCGCACCCATGCCCTCGCACCGTGGGCACATGCCGCCGAGACGGTTGAAGGTCGCCTTCTCGGTCTTCGTCTTGCCGGCACCACGATCGACGGTGATCGCCCCGGTCGCCTTCACCGAGGGGACATTGAAGGAGTAGGCGTTGGGCGAGCCGATGTGCGGCTGCCCGAGCCGGCTGAACAGGATGCGCAGCATCGCGTTGGCGTCGGTGGCGGTGCCGACGGTGGAGCGGGAGTTGGCACCCATCCGCTCCTGGTCCACGATGATCGCCGTGGTCAGGCCATCCAGCAGGTCGACCTCGGGCCGCGCCAACGTCGGCATGAAGCCCTGCACGAAGGCGCTGTAGGTCTCGTTGATCATCCGCTGCGACTCGGCCGCGATGGTGCCGAACACCAGCGAGCTCTTGCCGGAGCCGGAGACACCGGTGAACACCGTCAGTCGCCGCTTCGGGATCTCGACGCTGACGTCCTTGAGGTTGTTCACCCGCGCGCCCTGCACCCGGATCAGGTCGTGGCTGTCGGCGACGTGCGGCGCGGACGGCTGGGTTGCCGTGCTCATCGTGTCTCCATCTGTCGGGCGCGCAGGACTCAGCGCACTTCCTGGATGCGGATCATGTTGCCGGCGGGGTCCCGGAAGGCACAGTCGCGCACGCCGTACGGCTGCTCGGTCGGCTCCTGGACGACCTCGGCGTCGCTGGCCTCGATCTTGGCGAAGGTGGCGTCGAGGTCGGTGGTGGCCAGGTTGACGCCGAAATAGCTGCCCTTGGCCATCAGCTCAAGGATGGTCTGCCGCTCGTCGTCGGTGATGCCGGGGTTGGCGGCCGGCGGGTGCAGGACGATGGCGGTGCTGGGCTGGCCGGGCGGCCCGACCGTGATCCACCGCATCCCCTCGTACCCGACGTCGAGGCGGACCTCGAAGCCGAGGATGTCGCGGTAGAAGACCAGCGAGGCCTCCGGATCGGTGTGCGGAAGGAAACTGGAGTGAATGGTGATGTCCATGCTGGTCACGCTAGTTGCGGCTCGGTGGCCCGCGCTTCTCGATTCCTGACCGGTCTTGTCACCTGTTTCGCCACGCACGACGGCATCCCCGCCGTCGCCTGCGCCGCCTGCCGCCGGTAGACGCTGGGCGGCACACCGACCAGCTCGGTGAAGCGGGTGCTGAAGGTGCCCAACGACGAACAACCGACAGCGAAACAGACGTCGGTGACGCTCAGGTCGCCACGGCGCAACAGGGCCATCGCCCGCTCGATCCGTCGGGTCATCAGGTAGCTGTACGGAGATTCGCCATAGGCGAGCCGGAACTCACGGCTGAGGTGCCCGGCCGACATGTGCGCGCCACGGGCGAGCGCCTCCACGTCCAACGGAGACGCGTACTCCCGGTCGATCCGGTCGCGGACCCGGCGCAGCCGCGCCAGGTCGGCCAGTCGCTGGGTCGCGTCGGCTCTGCTACTCACCTGCGAAATCGTGCCACAACCCACCGACAATCGGCCGCCCGCCGGGCGCGAGCGGGGTCTCGAGCCGGGGGCGAGCACGGGCCGGGCCGACGAGCCGGTCAGCCGGCCTCGCGGCGGGCGCGGGCCCGGCGCTTCCCCTCGTGCATGGCCTGCACCCGGGCCACCGGGATGGTCCGGCCCTCGGCGACCAGATCGGCGGGGAGCGACTGCGGGGCCGGCATCAGCGCGGCCCACGGGTCGCCGTCGGCGAGCAGTGCGGGCGCGGTCCGGATGGTGAAGTCGGCGGGGGTCACCTCGGTCAGGTCTGCCCAGTCGACCGGGAACGAGACCGGCATCCCCGGGCGCAGCCGAGGGCTGTACGCGGCGGCCACGGTCGCCCCGCCCGCCCGGGTGGCGTCCACGAAGACCCGGCCACCCCGGTCCTCCTTGATGTACGCCGTGGTGGCCAGCGCCGGGTCGAGCCGCTCGGCGCGGACGGCGAGCGCCCGGGTGGCGGCGGCCAACTCCTCGGCTGTTGGTTCGTCGGTCACCGGGACGAAGACGTGCACGCCCTTGGCGCCGCTGGTCTTGACGGCGCCGGTAAGGCCGGCGTCGGCGAGCGCCTGACGGACCAGCAGGGCGGCGTCGACCGCCGCGCGGAACCCGTCGCCGTCCGGCGGGTCCAGGTCGAGGATCAGGTGGGTCGGCCGGTGCAGATCCGCCACGGTGGCCAGCGTCGGGTGGTACTCCACCGCCCGCTGGTTGGCGAACCAGAGCAGGGTGCGGCGGTCGTCGCAGAGGGCGTACGAGATTTCCCGGTGCGACGCCTCCGCCCAGACCGGCGCCCGGCGGACCCAGTCCGGGGTGTAGCGGGGCAGGTTCTTCTGCATGAACGGCGGCTGGCCGGGGCGGACCCTGATCACCGACAGGGGTCGGCCCCGGAGCTGCGGGAGGAGCCGGTCCCGGACCGCGTCGAGGTAGTCGACCAGGTCACGCTTCGTGGCGTCGTCGCGGTCGGACAGCGGCTGGTCCAGGTTGGTCAGGGCCACGCCGTCCCGGGTCTCGTCAGCCTCGCTCACCCGACCACCCTCCCGGCCTCGCTGCCGTCGGTCAACTGGACGCGGCGCTTCGGTACGGATCAGTTCCGGCACCCACCCCGGCCGGGCCCGACGGATCGGTGGCCGCCGACGGCCCGGCCGCGCGTCGGGGCACTGTGGTCAGCGCCACCAGCCACGCGGCGGCCACCAGACCGGCGGCCACGGCGAACGCGGTCCGGTAGCCGCCGGCGAGCGCTGCGGTCTCGGCCCAGCCGGCGGCCCGCAGCCCGTCGCTGCGGGTGGCGGCCAGGGTGGCCAGCGCGGCCAGGCCGACCGCTCCGCCGACCTGTTGGGTGGTGTTGGCCAGCCCGGAGGCGAGCCCGGCGTCGGTGTCGGTCGCGCCGGCCATGGCCAGTGTGGTGACCGCCGGCAGGGTCAGACCGCCGGCCACCCCGAAGATCAACATCGCGGGGAGCACGTCCACGACGTAGGCGCCGTCGGCGGGCAGCCGGGCGAGCAGGAGGAAGCCGACGGTCGCCAGGCCGAGCCCGACCAGCAGGACCATCCGGGCACCGAAGCGGGCGATCAGCCGACCGGCCAGGCCGAGCGAGACCACGGCGATCACGACCGGGGTGGGCAGGAAGGCCCAGCCGGTCGCGGCAGCGTCCAACCCCAGCACCAGTTGCAGCTCCACGGCGAGCAGGAACTGGAACCCGAAGTACGCGCAGACCATGAGGAACTGCACGGCGTTCGCCGCCACCAGACCCGGGACGCGCAGCACCCGGGGCGGCACCAGCGGGGCCGCCGCCACACGTTGGCGCAGCGCGAAGCCGGTGAGCAGCAGCGCCGCGAGGGCCATCGCGCCGAGCGTCCGAGGGCTGGTCCAGCCGTGCTCTCCCGTTCCGACGATGCCCAACACGGTGGCCATCAGACCGGCGGTGGCGAGCAGCGCGCCGGGCAGGTCCAGGCCGGCGCGCAGGCCGATCCCCCGTTCGGCCGGGAGCCGGCGGACGGCAGCGATGAGGATGGCCGCCCCGATCGGCACGTTGACCAGGAAGATCGTCCGCCACCCGGCGGCCTGGGTCAGCACCCCTCCGGCGACTGTGCCGACCGACGCACCGGCCGCGCCGGTGAAGCTGAAGACGGCGATGGCGCGGGCCCGCTCGGCCGCTTCGGGGTAGAGCCGGACGATCATGCCGAGGCTGACCGCCATGGCCAACGCGCCACCGACGCCCTGCCCGAACCGCGCGCCCACCAGCAGGGCCGGCCCGGTGGCGACCGCGCAGGCCAGCGAGGCCAGCGTGAACAGCGCGACGCCGGCCAGGAAGACCCTGCGGCGGCCCAGCAGGTCACCGAGCCGGCCGGCGAGCAGCAGCAGCCCGCCGAACGCGACGAGGTAGGCGTTCACCACCCAGGCCAGGCCGGCGGCGCTGAAGCCCAGGTCGCGTTGGATGGCGGGCAGTGCCACCGCGACGACGGTGCCATCCAGGATGATCATCAGGCTGCCGGCGCAGAGCACCAGCAACGCCGGCCAACGGGATGGGACGACACGCTCCACGAAACCCTCCTTGGTGCACGGTTTGTTACCGAGGTCATCGTCTGTGACCATGAACCGGAGCGGAAGGAGGCACTTTGATGTCCCAGAGGAACAGCGATGTGTCCGCGCTGGTCAAGGCCGAGCTGACCTGCGCGGCCGAGAACGTGCCGTTCACCCCGGGCCAGGCCCGGGCGTGCACCGTCCGCGAGGTGCTCGACCGGGTCGGCGGCAAGTGGAGCATCGGCATCCTCGTGGCCGCCTCGCACGGGCCGGTGCGCTTCACCGAACTGGAACGGCACATCGAGGGCATCAGCCGCCGGATGCTCACGCTGACGCTGCGCAACCTGGAACGGGACGGTCTGCTGCACCGCACGGTCTACCCGACCGTCCCGCCCAAGGTCGAATACACCGCCACCCCGATGGCGCTGGAGCTCTACGAGTCGCTGGTCGCGCTGACCAGCTGGGCCGAGCGGCACCGCCGGGCCATCGCCGAGGCGCGGACCAGGTACGACGCCCAGCACGCCGGATAAACCGGCCGGGGGTGTGGTGAACGCCACCGCTTCCATCTGACCGATCGGTCAGGGTCTGACCGATCGGTCAGGCATGCTGGTTTGCGGAGGTGTACCGGTGATGGCCAGAGCAGTACCCGAGACGCACGACGAGATCCTCGCCGCGGCGGCGCGGTTGTTCGCGGTGACCGGTTACCGGGGCACCTCGCTCCAGGACATCGCCCGCGAGGTCGGCTGCTCCAAGGCGACCGTCCTCTACCACTTCGCCAACAAGGAAGCCCTGCTCGCCGAGCTGATGGCCCCTGCGATCGCGGTGCTGAAAGACCTCGACGATCAGCTCACCGGGCTGACCGGCGCGGTCGCCCAGCAGGCAGCCGCCGTCGGCTTCGTCGACCTCGCGGTCCGGTTCCGCGGTGAGATCGCGCTGCTGCGCGGCGAGTTCACAGAGCTGCTCTGCCAGCCGGCCTTCGCACACATCCAGCAGATCTCCGAACGCCTGCGAGCCGCATTGGCCGGCCACTCCGACCGGCCGGTCGACCGGATCACGGCACTGGTGCTGCTGGCCGGCATTCCCGAGGCGTGCGCCGATTTCGTCGACATTCCCGACGACGACCTGCGCTCCGCCCTGCTCACCCTCGTCCGGCGGGCCGTCGAACCCGTCGACACGCTCATGCCCCATCCACCCACGACCGAGGACAAGGACTCCTGATGGCCACCCTGCTCTACCGGCTCGGCCGGGGCGCGCTGCGCCGGCGACGGCTCGTCGTCGCGCTCTGGCTCGTCGTACTCGTCGTTGCCGGCCTGGCCGCTGCGACCCTGCGCGGCCCGACGGCGAGCAACTTCACCATGCCCGGCACCGAGAGCCAGCGCGCGCTCGACCTGCTGGCCGACCAGTTCCCGGCGGCCAGTGGTGCCACCGGCTCCATCGCGGTCAAGGCGCCGGCAGACGGTCAACTGGCCACGCCCGAGGGCCAGGCCGTGGTGCAGGAGCTGGTCCAGGAGGCCTCGACACTGCCCGGCGTGGTCGGCGCGGTCAACCCGTTCCAGGTCGGCGCGGTCTCGCCCAATGGCCGGTACGCGCTGGTCCAGGTTCAGTTCGCCACCGGCGGCGACGAGGTGACCGACGAGCAGCGCACCGCGTACGAGGAGGTCGGCGCCGCCGCCGAGGCGAAGGGCTGGCAGGTCGCCCCGGGTGGCGAGGTGCTGGGCGGTGAGCCGGAGATCGGCTCCACCGAGGCGCTCGGCGTACTGGTCGCCGCGATCGTCCTGATCATCACGTTCGGTTCACTGGTCGCCGCCGGCATGACCATGCTCAACGCGCTGATCGGCGTGGGCGTCGGCATGGCCGGTCTGTTCGCGCTGAGCGGTGTCATCGAGTTGACCAGCACCGCGCCGATCCTGGCGCTGATGCTCGGCCTCGCCGTCGGCATCGACTACTCGTTGTTCATCACCTCCCGGCACCGACAGAACCTGCTCGAAGGTCTGTCCCCGGAGGAGGCGGTCGGCCGGGCGGTGGGCACCGCCGGCTCGGCTGTCGTCTTCGCGGGCGCCACCGTGGTCATCGCGCTCGCCGGCCTGGCCGTGGTGAACATTCCATTCCTCACCGTGATGGGTCTCGCCGCCGCCGGTACGGTCACCATCGCCGTGCTCGTGGCGATCACCCTCCAGCCCGCGCTGCTCGGCTTCGCCGGCAACCGGGTGCTTCCGCGCCGGCTGCGCTCCACGGTCGACTCCGCCGCGCCAGGTGAGCCGGTGGGCGAAGAGACGCTGCCGGTCGAGGATCGCTCCGGGTTCGGCTTCCGCTGGGCACGGTTCGTCACCCGCTTCCGGGTCCCGGTCATCCTGGTCTCGCTGCTCGGCCTGGGCCTGCTCGCGCTGCCCACGCCGGACATGCGGCTGGCCCTGCCGGACGCCAGCACGGCGACCGAGGGCTCACCGGCCCGGGTGGCGAGCGACCTGACCACCGAGGGCTTCGGTCCGGGCTTCACCGGTCGGCTCGCGGTGGTCGTGGCGGGCGACGACGCGCAGGCGACCGCGGCCGCGGTGCCGCAGGTGACCGCGATGATCCAGCGCACCGAGAACGTCCTCGCCGTGGCACCGCCGCAGCTGAGCCCGGACGGTCGGACCGCGCTGCTCGGCGTGGTGCCGAAGACCGGCCCAACCGACGAGGCCACCGAAACCCTGGTGCACGACGTCCGCGACGCGGTCGGCGGGGTCAAGGGCGCCGAGGTGCTGCTCACCGGCGCCACCGCGATCGGGATCGACGTCTCGGAGAAGCTCTCCGACGCGCTGCCGATCTACCTGCTGCTGGTCGTCGGGCTCTCGGTGCTGCTGCTGATGCTGGTGTTCCGCTCGCTGTTGGTGCCGCTCAAGGCGGCGCTGGGCTTCCTGCTCACGGTGGCCGCCACGTTCGGCATCACGGTGGCGATCTTCCAGCAGGGCCACCTCGCCGACCTGGTCGGTCTGGACACCCCGGCCCCGCTGGTCAGCTTCCTGCCCATCCTGCTGATCGGCATCCTGTTCGGCCTGGCCATGGACTACGAGGTGTTCCTGGTCTCCCGGATGCGGGAGGACTTCGTGCACGGCGAGACCGCGCGTGAGGCCACGATCAGCGGCATGGGCCACGGTGCCCGGGTGGTCACCGCCGCCGCGCTGATCATGATGTCCGTCTTCGGCGGCTTCGTGTTCCTCGAAGACCCGATCATCAAGTCGATGGGCTTCGCGCTCGCCATCGGCGTGGCCATCGACGCGTTCGTGGTCCGGATGACCATCGTCCCGGCGGTGATGTCCCTGCTCGGCGACCGCGCCTGGTGGCTCCCCCGCTGGCTCAACCGCGCCCTGCCCAACGTGGACATCGAGGGCGAGGGCCTGCGCGAACACCTGGACGACCGGACCCCCACGAGGGTCTGACGCCCACCCGGTCGATCATGGAGTTGTGGTGTCTGCCGTGCCCCGGTCCGGGGCATCGGTCGGGCACCACAACTCCATGATCGACGCAACGGGTCCGGGTCAGACCCCGGCCGGGTACGTTTCCATCTCGCCGGGGGCAGCCGGGACCGGTAGCGGGTGCAGTGCGGTGGTGTCGTCACACCAGATGAAGGCGTCGTACCGGTCGCCGAGCCGCGTCGGCACGTAGTTGCCCCAGGACTCGAACGACGGGTCGTAGACCACCCCGATCGCCCGGTGGTCCACGGTCTCGGTGACCCAGCCCGGCTGGTCGTCACCGCCGAAGATCAGCACCGCCCGCTCCGGCATCAGCTCGTGCAGCCGCCGCTCGATCGACCCCTCCCGGGCCGGCGGCACCACCATCGCCTCGGGCGGCGAACCCCAGCGGGGCGCGGCGATCGCCGTGCCCCGGTAGCTGCCGAAGCCGACCAGGGCCACCGCGTCCTCGCCGTGCCGCTCCCGGGCCAACTGACCAATGTTGATCATCCCGTCGGCGGCCATGTCGGTGGCCCGCGCATCCCCGACGTGCGTGTTGTGCGCCCAGACGATGCCCCGGGCGTTGGGACCGTAGCGGTCCAGCAGCCGGTCCAGGGTGTCCTGCATGTGGGTGTCGCGGATGTTCCACGAGTCCGGCCCGCCGGCCACCATCGCCCGGTAGTACCGCTCGGCGCCGGCCACCACCTCCGCGTTCTGCCAGGCCGAGAAGCGGTCCGGGCCGTCGGAGAGGGCGTGTTCGCGGGTCCGGGCGAGCAACCGGACGACCTCCTCCTCGCACCGGGCGGAGACGAACCGACTGGCCGCGCCGTACTCCTCGACCCTCTTGCCGTACGGCTCGAAACACCGGTACGCGTCCTGCGCCGCCTCCAGCGACTTCGGGTCCTCCTCCCCCAGGTAGTCGAAGATCGCCTGCATCGACTCCCAGAGGCTGTACACGTCGAGCCCGTGGAATCCGGCCCGTTGCTCCTCCGGCCGCTCCACGTTCCAGGCACGCAGCCAGCTGGCGAACCGGGCCACCTCGGCATTGGCCCACATCCAGGTCGGCCATCGCTCAAACTGGTTGAGTGCGACCTGCGGTTCGAGCGCGCCGCCCGGCGCGGCCGTCACCGAACGGTGCACCCGGTCGCAGTCGGGCCAGTCACCCTCCACGGCGACGAAGGAGAAACCGCACTCCGCGATCAACCGGCGGGTGAGCTGCTCGCGCAACCGGTAGTAGTCGTAACTGCCGTGGGTGGATTCGCCGATCATCACCACCCTGGCGTTCCGAACGCGCTCCAGCAACGGGTCGAAATCGCTCGGCGCGCCGAGCCGCTGAACCAGCATGCCAGCGGCTACCCGGCCGCTGCTGCGGCAAACCGTGCGCGCCTCGCGGGCCGACACGCCGGCCGCCGGGCCGTCGTAGGCCCCAACCAAGCCGGTGTACGACCACCGCGAGCGGGTAGCCGGCCGACATGACCGTCACCGGGGTTCAGTTGCAGGAGTACCTTGCCGGGCTCGACTACCCGGTCTCCCGCGAGGACCTGATCCGCTGGGGTCAGGAGAACGGGGCCAGCACGGCGATGTTGCAGATGCTCCAGGCCCTACCACCCGAGCAGTTCAACTCCCCCGACGAGCTGAACGCCGCCCTAACCACCCCCACCTAAACCC
>NZ_QGSY01000129.1 GCF_003857035.1 Micromonospora arida | reverse complement strand
GGAGGACGAGCTGCTCGGCGGCCTTGGTGGCGGGCAGGACGAGGGTGTCGTACACCTTGACCATCGGGCCCTCCTTCGGCATCAGCCGGAAGACCTTGGTGGCCATGAAGTAGCCGATCAGCCCGAGCGCGTTGGCGTAGTGCATCTTCTCGATGGTCAGACCGGCGTCGGTCATCGCCGCCCCGAGCGTCTTCTTCGTGTAGCGGCGGACGTGCCCGGTGGCGATGTCGGCCGGGCCCATCGCGAACTGGAACGCGGGCACGATGATGATCACGGCGCCGCCGGGTCGGACCAGGTCGCGCATGCTCTGTAGCGCGCCCACGTGGTCCTCGATGTGCTCCAGGACGTTGTACGAGACGGCGGCGCTGTAGTCGCCCCGGTCGTTGTGCGGCAGCAGCATCTGGCGGACGTCGACGTTCGGACGGTTGGCCAGGCGCTCCTTGAGCTGCACCAGCCGGGCCGGGTCGGCCTCGGTGGCGGTGAACCGCGGGAGCCGCTCGGACCATTCCAGCGCGTAGTCACCGAGACCGCTGCCGATCTCGATCGGGTCGTCGCCGAGGTACGGCACGGCCAGTTCGATGAACCAGCGACGGTGGTTGACAGCGGTTGCCAGGCCTTCCAGCACCTCGGACTGCACGCGCTGATCCCCAGTGATTTCTGCCATGCGTCGATTCCTCACGATATGAACTCGACCCGTGCCTGGACCGACAGAGTGAATCATCCGCTGGGACGGCGAAAGAATCGGGGCATCGGGGTGGCCGAATTGTGGTCGGGGGGTGGGTTCGTGATCGGCGGTCGGCGAACCCGGCACATAGTACGGCAGTACCCCGAAACATGTCACGGCGGCGTCATGCGCTGACTACCCTATGAATTGTCATGACTACTCCTGAATCGGACGTGCCCAGCGACAGCGGCGGCCCGGCCGCCGCGCCGTCGGCGGAGGGGGCCTCCGGTGCGGTTCGGCCTTCCCGCAAGGGGGTTTGGGCCGATCTGGCCGCCGTGCTGAGCTTCGTGGCGCTCGGCTTCTGGATCACCTGTCGACTCTGGCTGGACCCGGGCAGCGATGTGCGGGACAACCAGTCCGATCAGTCGCAGTTCGAATGGATGATGGCCCACGGTGCGCGAGTGGTCACGCACTTTGCGTATCCGTTCCATTCCAATCAGATGAACGTCCCCGACGGCGTCAATCTGATGGCCAATACGTCCGTATTATCCATTTCATTGCCAATGACGCCGATCACCCTGCTGTTCGGGCCGCGAGCGTCATTTCTGGTCTTTCTCACCGCCGGGATGATTGCCACGGCCACGGCCTGGTATTTCCTGCTCTCCCGGGTCCTGATCGGCAGTCGGGGGCCGGCGTGGCTGGGCGCCGGCTTCTGCGCGTTCGCGCCGGCCATGGTGTCGCACGCCAATGGGCACCCGAACATCGTGTCGCAGTTCGTCGTCCCGTTGATCATTTGGCGCACGCTGCGACTCGGTGAACCGGGCCGCTGGCTGCGCAACGGGGTCCTCCTCGGGCTGGTCATCGTCTGGCAGGCGTTCCTCAACCTGGAGATCCTGCTGATGACCGCGATCGGGCTCGGCGTGATCGTCGGCGTGCTCGCCGTCGGCCGCCCGGATCTACGGTCGCGGGCCCGATCCTTCCTCGCCGGGCTGGCCGTCGCCGCCGGGGTCGCCCTGCTCCTGCTCGCGTACCCCCTGTACGTCCAGTTCTTCGGACCGGGCGCGTACTCCGGGCTGTCCCGTCTGATCCGTGGCTACTCCAGCGACGTGGCCTCGTTCGTCGCGTACTCCCGGGAGTCACTTGCCGGTAGCGCGCGCACCGCCGCGGGCCTGGCCAAGAACCCGACCGAGGAGAACAGCTTCTTCGGCTGGGCGCTGGTGGTGCTGGTGATCGCCCTGGTCTGGTGGCTGCGCCGCTCGATCGTGGTGCTCGCGCTGGCCGCGCTCGGGTTGCTCTTCGCGGTGCTCTCGCTGGGTCGGGAGGTCCGCTTCGACAACCGGGGTACGGGTGTGCCGGGCCCCTGGGCGGCGCTGGAGAACCTGCCCATCCTGCACTCGGTGGTGCCGACACGCTGGGCGTTGGCGATCACACCGATCATCGGGCTGCTGCTCGCCTACGGGGCCGAACGTGCCCGCGAGTTGGCCGAAGCGCATCCGGCCGCCCGGGGGCAGGTCCGTTTCGTCACCGCCACCGTGCTCACCATGGCCCTGTTGCCGATCGTCCCCACCCCGCTGCCCGTGGCCCGCCTCGACCCGGTCCCCAGCTTCGTGACCAGTGGGGCCTGGCGGCCGTACGTGACCGGTGGGCGCAGTGTGGTGACCCTGCCGTTGCCGGACACGACCTACGCCGAGCCGCTGCGCTGGTCCGCGGCGACCCGGCTGGACATGCCGCTGGCCCGTGGCTACTTCCTCGGCCCGGACACCCGCCCGAACGCCGATCCGCCGAAGGTCGCGTTGTTCGGTGCGACTCCCCGCCCCACCAGCAGTTTCTTCGCCACCATCCGGCGCACCGGGGCGGTGCCGCCGATCACCCCGCAGAGCCGGGTCCGAGCGGTCGACGACCTGCGCTACTGGCGGGCCGGGGTGGTGATCCTCGGGCCACACGAGCACGAGGCCGCGCTGCGCCGGGGCATGACCGAGCTGACCGGGATCCAACCGGTCTTCACCGGCGGGGTGTGGGTGTGGGACGTCCGGTCACTGACCGACTGAGCAGTAGCGCGGCCGGCCTAGCGGACGCAGCAGCCCTGGCAGACCTTCGGCCGGGGCAGGGTGAAGGCGAGGCAGCAGGTGCGGCGCTGCACTGTCGGCTCACCGGTCGGCCCCGGCACCAGCTCGATCAGGTCGGCCAGGTCGAGTGCGCCGAGCAGGGTGTCGATGCTCTGCACCGTGGAGCCGGGCAGGGCGTCCGCGGCCCGCAGGATGCCGTGCGCGATGCCGGAGGCGACCGAGCCGAGCAGCGTCCGGGTGCCCACCCGGACCTCGGACTGGATCGCCGTGATGAGGGGCGCCAGGTGAGCGTCGAGCAGGGACGCGCGCAGTGCGGCCAGCAGCTCCGCCTCGTCGGCGACGACCCGCACCTCCGGCAGGCCGGCCAGCGCCAGCGGATCGTTCGGCAGCACCGCGACGGTGGTGCCTCGGCGCAGGCCCATGGTGAGCAGCTGCCGATGGTCCTCGAAGTGGATCAGCAGGTCGGCCGGATCGAGCAGGGGCACCCGCCGGGCGGAGGCCCAGCCGAGCACTACCGGCAGCGCCGCCCAGTAGCTGTAGGACTTCCAGGCCAGCGCCGCGCAGGCGTGCGGGGTGCCGCCCCAGCGGACGGCGGCGCCGTTCAGCAGCTCCGGCAGTCGGCTGCCGTCGATCAGGGTGGTGGCGGGCGCCCAGCCGAGCTCGTCGTCGACCAGCAGGCCCCGGGCGAGGCCGGGGAGGTCGTCTGTGCCGAACATGGCCCGGAGCGCCGCGGTGACGGGGGCGAGCGGCGTGGTGGTGGCCTCCCGCCGTGGCATCACCGCTGTCACCTGAGTCGTCCCCTGTCTGTGTGACCGAGGAGTGCGCCCCGGCGGACGAACCAGTGCCGTCCTGAGCTAAGGCTAGCCTAACCAAGCTCCTGCCCGTAAGGGAAGCCTCACCTTGGTCACATCCCAGACGCCCAGGTCGCCCCGTGTTCAACGGGAGTAGCGCTTCGCGTACTACCCGGAGTCAGTGCTGGGAAACGCCGCCGCACAATCGATGGCCATCGGTGCATTGTCAAGCGGTGTGTCGAAAACATGCCACTTGCGTGTGTGCTCGCGCACGGAACGTGAAAACTTATAGCCCCGGCCACGAGGAAGCCGATGACGACCTCCCCCCTCGAACGGGCTGCCGACTCCTTCGCGGCCGAACTCGCCCGGCAACGGACCGGGCGCGGGCTGTCCAAGAAGCAACTGGCCGTCCTGATGGGGTTCGACCCGTCCTACGTGAGCCACGTCGAGGGGCGCCGGCACCGCCCAACCGAGGACTTCGCCCGTCGCGCGGAGGCCGTCCTGGAGGCCAGCGGCGCGATCTGGCAGCGCTTCCGGGAGTACGACGACCTACGGCACGCCCGGTCGGGTCAGCCGCACCGCGAGCCGTACCTGCCGGGACAGTGGCTGCCACCCGGCACCGGCCTGGTCGTGGAACGGGAACTGGCCACCCTCACCCACGCCGACGACGGCTACCGGTGCGTCATCCACCGTGAGCTGTACAACGCCGGCACCGAGCCGGTCACCCGCTACCTCGTCCGGGTCGCCGTCGACCGCTACCCGAACGACCCCGGCCGCTCCAACCGGCACCATCGGGAGCACCCCCTCACCTTCGCCGAGCTGCAGATACAGGCCCGTCGGGACGACGGCGGCGGAGATCCGGAGCCGATGCACTGGCGAGCCAAGCACGATCGGGACGCGTTCAAGGAAATCTGGCTGCTCTTCGAGAACGGGGAGCGACGCTTCCCCCTCTACCCGGGCGACCGGGCCACCATCGAATACGCGTACAGCGTCGGGCCCGAAAAGTGGGGCCCGTGGTTCCAGCGAGCCGTCCGACTGCCCACCCGGCAGCTCGCCGTACGCCTGGACCTGCCTGCGGCCCTCGACCCGCAGGTCTGGGGCGTGGAGACCTCGCTCAGCGCGGAGGAGGGCCCGCTGCGGACGGCGCCGCAGCGTCACGACGAGGGCGACCGGGTGATCTACGACTGGCAGACTGACGACCCCCCGTTGAACGCCCGCTACCGGATGCAGTGGCGGTTCCGTGCCCGCCCCGACACCGAACCGGACATCGGCCCCGGCGGCGCCCGGGTCCGACCCAGCGACCGGATGCGCGGCCTCGGCATCGTGCAACGCGGGGACGACCTGCTCCGCCAGCGGGCCCGCCCGTTCGACCTGCCCGGGGAGGAAGACGTCGCCCGGGACGTGGTCGACCGGCTCACCATGGCCCTGGCCCGGCTCGACGAGCTGCACCCGTTCAGCAAGGGAGTGGGCGTCGCCGCGTCGCAGTTCGGCATCGGCCGCGCGGCGGCCGTGGTGCGGCCCCCCGACCGGTCGGCGGAGCCCGTCGTGCTGCTCAACCCCCGGGTGGTCGACGCCGACCCGGAGACCGACGAGCAGTACGAGGGCTGCCTCTCCTTCTTCGACCACCGGGGTCTGGTGCCCCGGCCGCTGCGCCTGGACGTGGAACACGCCCAGTGGGACGGCAGCCGGATCATCACGTCGTTCGAATTCGGCATGGCCCGGCTGGTCGCGCACGAGATCGACCACCTGGAGGGCCGGCTCTACGTCGACCGGATGGCACCCGGCGTGCCGTTGGTGCCGGTGGAGGAGTACCGCGAGACCGGGCGCCCCTGGCGCTACTGACCAGGAAGGGACCGGGGCGCGTGCCCCAGGGGGCAGGGGCACGCGCCCCGGTGTGGGGGGAGGAACGTCTAAAGGTCACCGAAGGTGTCGTAGCGGATGTGCGGCGGCGGCACGTTGTCCGCGGCGAGCACCCGCAGGGTGGACCGGACCATCCGGGCGGCACCGGAGACGTAGCAGTCGTGCGTGGTCCACGGGCCGTACCGGGCCACCACCTCCGGAATCTCGCCCTGCTCGCCGTCGAAGTCCGGATCCTCACTGCACGCCGCGGTGACCGACAACCACGGGTGTACGGCCACCAACTCCTGCAACCCGTCCAGGCCGTACAGGTCGGCCGCCTGCCGTGCGCCGTAGAAGACGTGCACCCACCGGGTCCGGTTGAAAGTGGCCAACTCCTCCACCAGCGCCTTGATCGGCGCCAGCCCGACGCCGCCGGCCACGCAGAGGATGTCCCGTTCCGAGGCGCGGTCCAGGGTCATCGACCCCATCGGCGCCGCCAGGCGGATCAGGTCACCCGGCCGCACCCGCCGCACCAGGGCGCCGGACACCCAACCGGCCCCCGGAGACCGCACGTGGAACTCCAGCACGTTGTCGTCGTTCGGGGCGTTCGCCACCGAGTAGTTGCGCCACACCCGGGGGTGGTAGCGCGGCACCTCCAGGCTCACGTACTGCCCTGCCTGCCAGCGCAGCGGATGCTGCAACGCCCGGCAGGTCAGCACGGCGGTGTCCGGGCCGTACCGCTCGTGGGTCAGCACCTCGGCGTGCCAGAACGGCGGGTCGTCGTCGGAGGCGGCGCCGGCCACCATCAGGGCGGCGATCGCCGCGTACGCCTCCCGCCACGCCTGGTCGTACTCCAGGTTCCAGCCGTCACCGGCGGTGCTGCGCAGCGCGTCCAGCAGCGCGACGCCCATCGTGGCGTAGTGCCGCTCGTCGACGTGGTACTTGCGATGGTCGCGGCCCAGCGCCCGGAGGAACTCGTCGAAGCTCTCCGGGTCGTCGACCGTGTGGATCGCCGTGATGATCGCTTCGAGTAGACGGTCGCCCTGGCCGGTCATCTGCACCGGGAAGAGTTGCCGCAGGGCGGGGTCGAGCAGGAACAGCCGAGCGTAGAAGTGACCGCTCAACCGGACCCGGTCGTCCTCGACCAGGGTCCAGCTCTCCTTCAGCAACCGCGCGAGGTTGTCCACGGACGCTCCTTCTCCAGACGACAACGGATCGGGCGCCCATAGAATCTCCACGGAGAGTGTCGACTGGTCGCACAGAATGTGCGATCGGCTCATGGTGGCCGGTCGGCCATGTCACGGGTGCCGTACGTCGGGCAGAGTGGTGCGGTGACCGTTGAGCTGACCCGCCCGGTGTCCCGCCGACTGTTGGGCACCGAGACGCTGCTGGTCCTCGGCCTCTCCCTCGGCCAGTCCGCGATCTACGCGGTGGTGTCGATCATCGCGAAGTTGACCGCCGACGGTCCGCTCTCCAAGCAGACCGCCTCGCTGAACACCTCGGCGTCGGCCCGCCCCTGGCTGGACCTCACGTACCAGCTGCTCGGCATCGTGTTCGCGCTGCTGCCGGTGCTGCTCGCCGTACACCTGCTCACCCGTGACCCCGGCGACCCGGCGCGGACCCTCGGCCTGGACGCCCGACGGCCCGGTCAGGACGTGGCCCGCGGCGCCGGCCTGGCGGCGCTCATCGGCCTACCCGGGCTGGCGTTGTTCTGGGTGGCGGCCCACCTGGGCCTCAACGCCACGCTGGTGCCGGCCGCGCTGCCGGACGTCTGGTGGGCGGTTCCGGTGCTGATCCTCGCCGCCGTGCAGAACGCCGTGCTGGAAGAGGTGATCGTGGTCGGTTACCTGGTCACCCGGCTGCGCCAGCTCCAGTGGCGGCTGGCCGCGATCATCGCGGCCAGCGCGTTGCTGCGCGGCTCGTACCACCTGTACCAGGGCTTCGGCGCGTTCGTCGGCAACGCGATCATGGGCGTCGTGTTCAGCCTCTTCTACCTGCGTACCCGGCGGGTGATGCCGCTGATCATCGCGCACACAGTGCTCGACGTGTTCGCCTTCGTCGGCTACGCACTGCTGCCCCGGGAGTGGTTCGACTGGCTCTGATCCGTCAGCGCCGGTCGGGTCGGTAGACGGCCACCGTTCGGGCCGCGAGCCGGTCGGCCGCCGCCGCGTCACCCAACGCCGCCGCGAGCACCGCCGCGCCCGGCAGCAACCGGGCCACCAGCCGCAAGGCCACCCAACCACCGGCCTGCGCCGTGAGCGGCGCGGCCAGTCGCCAGGCCGCCTCCGCCACCCGCGGCCATGCCCCCTCGACCGGGTCACCCGCCGTCTCGGCGGCGGCCAGAGCCGCCGCCGCGCTCGCCCGATCCGGGTGCACCTGGGTCAGCACCAGCAGGTCAACGGCCCGGTCGGGATGCGTCGGATCCTTGCCGTACGCGGCGGCCAGGTGCAGTACCAGCTCAGAGTGCGTCCACAGAACCGCCGCCAACTCGGCCAGCGGCGCGAAGAACCCGGCCAGCGCGGCGGTTGCCCCACCCGCACCCGCCGAGCGGACGAACCGCCGGGTCGCCAACCGGGCCAGGCCGTCCGCCGAGGCGTCCGCATACCTGTCGCGCAACCCAGCGGCCCACTCGGCCGCGCCGGGCCCGAACGTCCGCACCGCAGCCAGAGCCAACAGCTCCGGCGCGAAGCCAGGGTGGTCGAGCACGCGCGCGGCGACCGCGCGCAGCTCCGATTCCGGGGTACGCCCCAGAGCCGGCTCAGCCTGCCGCGCGGCGGGTTCTGCCGGTGACAGCTGCTGCTCGGCGGATGCCGCCTGCTGCTCGTGCTCGGTCGGTGCCGTCCGCTGCGCGGCCACGGGTTCGGGGGCGGGCTCGGTAGGCGCGGTGCTCTTGCGTGGGGTGACCGCGCGCTTGGTCGTCTTTGCGGCTCTGACCGGCGTCGCCGGTGTGGTGCTCGCCTCTTCGATCGGGCTCGCGGCGGTGGTGGCGGCGCTCCCTGCTGCCGTGGTGCTCGCGGCCTGGGTGGTGCGCGCGGCCTTGGTGCTTGCTGCTCTGGTGAGGTTTGCAGCGCGCTTGCGGGATGCCGGCGTGGTCGGGGTCACCTCGGCGGGCGTCTCGGCTGCCTTCCGGGGGGCAGTCTTGCGAACAGGGGTGGTCCGGGCCTTCGGCGGTATCGGTGCGATGCCTGATGCTGGGCCCGGTTGGTCGCCGTTCGGCTGTACGGGCTGCTCCGCGCCCGCCTCGGAAGTTTCGGTCGGTGCGGGTCGGGGCTGTCGAGGCAGGGGTCGGTCCGGCTCCGGCGGCTGGAAGAGCACCGCCGGGGCAGCCTTGGCCCGTCGAGGGCGTTGGCTCGCCGGGGCGGCTGCCGGCGGTGCTGCCGCTTCAGGCTCCACCACCTCGGTGGGCTCCTCGGCCGCGATCGGCGGCCGGAAGGTGGCCCGTGGGGAGCGCGGACGCGCTCGTTCAGCAGGCTCTCGACGGGTCGACTCGCTGGGCGGCTGCTCCTGCATATCGATGGAGCGTAGTCCCGATCACGCCAACGCACAGCGTTGAAACACGGGGGCGGGCCGACCCCGGTGGGCGTACCCCGGAAGTCGTTTTGCTCCCGGTGGGTGGCGACCTGTATCCTCGGGCGCGGTGGTCTGAGGATCACCAGGGAGACTTCGCCTAGTCTGGTCTATGGCGCCGCACTGCTAATGCGGTTGGGGTCTTAAAGCCCCTCCCGGGTTCGAATCCCGGAGTCTCCGCGCGAAAGCCGGGTGTGTACACTGGCTGAGCACAAGCGCCCGTAGCTCAATGGATAGAGCATCTGACTACGGATCAGAAGGTTAGGGGTTCGAGTCCCTTCGGGCGCACAAACAGCCCTCTAGCAGGCCGTAAGGCAGCTAGAGGGCTTCTTCTTGTCTAGCCAGGACTGTGAATACCTTCTTACTCTCCGTGCATGGCCAAGATGCTGCCGCGTAGTGTCGGCCAGCCCCGCAGGGTTGCGGGCGCGGCCAGGGCTTCGACCCGGCAGCAGGGAGTCGGCGGCGTTGGCCAGAGGACGGCGTGGCTTGCCGGCGTATATTTGCTCGTCGGATGGGTCCCGCAAGTCAGCTGATGAGACGAGGCCGCTTGTCGCGTGGGTCGCGGATGCTGTCGATGATGCGGGTCCAGTTGTCGCCGCCGTGCCCATTCCCGATCGCATGCCGATAATGTGCTCGCACGGCCAGGGGAAGCCCGAGGTCGAGGCCCAGTGTCGTGCTGGTCTCGACGATGTGGTCGGCGGTCGCGCCCATCATGGTGACCGTGCTGAGATCGCCGGGGTGTTCTCCAGCGTCCAGCGCGGCGCCGGGGGTTTCCTCGCCGGCGCGGAGGATGGCGCCGATCGACTCGGCCGAGGCGATCAGCTCCGGCATTGCCTCCGTGGCCGTCATTCCCGTGGCACCCAGCATCGCGGTGGCGTGCATCAACGCGGACAGAGTGCCGAGGAATACGGCGAGCTGGGCTTGATACATCATCTGGGCGAGGCCCGGGTCCTCGCCCAGGTGGTGCGGCGCGCCGAGCTGGGCCAGCGCCTCTCGGCTGCCGTCCATCACTTCGCTGGGGCCGCTGTAGTAGACGTACGCCGCGTCGGTGCCGACCATCGGCGCTGGGACCATGACGCCGCCGGTGAGGAAGGCCGCTTCGTGGCCCGCCGCCCAGGATGCCGCCTCGCGGCTGCGGTCGGGAGTGTCGGAGCTGAGGTTGACCAACGTCCGGCCGGCGAGAGACGCGGTGGCCGGGCCGAGGATGTCGTACATCGCTTGGTAGTCGGTAAGGCTGAGGATGACGAGGCTGCTCGCCTCGACCGCCTCGGCGGGTGTCACCGCGAGCGTCGCGCCGTCGGCGACGACGCCCTCGGCCCGGCCGGTGGTGCGGTTCCAGACCGTGACGGGGTGCCCGGCGGCGAGGAGGGTGCGGGTGATCGCCTGGCCCATCGGGCCGAGCCCGATCACGGTGACGGCGCTGTTGTGCTGTCGGTTGTTCACCTGTCCATGCTCGGCGACGTGTCACTATCTCGTAAGTACGCACTAAATCCTGCGGTACTTACCTTTCAGTAAGGGGGCCAGCGGTGGCCAAGTCATCCCGACGCGGGCCGTACATCTGCGGCATCGACGCGGCGCTCGACGTGGTGAGCGGCAAGTGGAAAGGCCTGATCCTCTGGGAACTCGAGGCCCATGGCGTACGCCGTTTCGCGCAGTTGCGTCGGGGTCTGCCCGGAGTGAGCGAGAAGATGCTGACTCAGCATTTGCGCGAGCTCGAGGAGGACGGCCTGGTGCGCCGGAAGGTCCACGCCGAGGTGCCGCCCCGGGTGGAATACTCTTTGACCGAGCACGGGCGCACGCTCAACCAGGCGATCGGGCCGCTCGGCGCCTGGGGGAGCGAGCGGATCCGTCGCGAGACCGCCGAGGTGATCGACGTGGCTTCCGAAGGCCGGGCGGCCCTGCGCTGATCAAGCGGGGTCCTATCCGGGACGTCCCAGCAGTGCCGTGGCCACGGCAACCTGCGCCGGCTGGCGGCTATGAAGCTGCACGCCACCCAACGCGCGGCTCGGAACCGGTGACCCGTGGCCAAGAGGCTCTCCAAGGCCGAGATCCAGCGCCGGGCGATCGACATCCGCAAGACCGACCTCGATCTCACCGAATTCGACCAGCTGTGCCCCTACGAACTCGCCCGCGAGCACGGGATCGCAGTGCACCCGCTCGACGGCCTGACAGAGTTCGGGTGCCCTGAAGGCTCCGTCACCTTCTACGCCTCCGAGCGTCCGGATGTCTGGTCTGCGGCGCTGGTGCCCGCGGGAACGGGCCAGTTCATCGTGGAGAACACCTCGCACCTGCCGCGCCGCCGCAGATTCAACGTCGCCCACGAGATGGCCCACGTGCTCCTTGAACATGAATTCGACCGGGTCATGTTCAGCGCCGAGGGGCGCCACCGGGAGAGCAACCCCTGTCCTCGCTCATTCGGTGAACTCGGTCCAGGAGACGGCGCGGTCGAACCGCTGGGCGGCGAGGTCGTCGACGCGGATCATGAAGCGGCCGAAGTAGACGTCGTCACGGGTCCGGAACTGCATCAACGGGAGCCACTCCCGGCGTACCCTCTGCAACTCCTGTTCCACGAGGAAGGCCTCCTGGGCGCGGTCGACGCTGGTCAGGCGGCCTCGAAGCTTCGTCTCCGCCATCTCCAGCTCAGGATCGTCGTACAGGTTGTCGTAGGACACCCCGCCGGTGTTCCATGAGTAGCCGCCGAACTGGAAGGCGGTGAAGTTGGCGGCCGGCCAGAGCCGGTCGACCAGGGCACACAGTTCCCGACGGTGCGGCATGTCGCGCGCCAGCTGCTGCTGAAAGTCGGACAGGTCCGCATCCTCGGCGGTCAACCACGAGGGCAGGTCGGCGTGGACGACAGCGAAAAGGTCCTGCTCGGGGGCGATGAAGTTACGGTTCTTGTAGTAGGGATGGGCAGCGTAGTCAGCCGGCAGCTGCGCCGTGGTCTCCGCGCCGGCGCGTACATGAAGCAGCCGCCCGTACTGCTGCTTGTCGCTGCGCTCACAGACGTCGTAGTCCTCTTCGTGATGAAGGAACACCAGCAGGGAGCCGTCCGACGGTAGCGGCAGGCGCTCGACCCGCGGCAGCGCGGCACAGTCGAAGGACGCGATGAACGGCAGCGGGTAGCCCTCCGGGTCGGTGGGCCACAGCGTGCCGACCGGCAGCTGCGGCAGGCCGCCGGCCCGACCGACGAGCAGGTCGGCGGGCTGACCGGCCGGCAGCCCCCGAGGATGCGCCACGATCTCGCCGTTGTACTGCTGATTTGCCCAGATGGAGAAGCGCAGCAGCTCGGCGAACGTCGCCGTCTCGGTCTCGGTGAAACCCGCGTCGGTCGCGGCTCGCCGCAAAAGCCCGTAGTGATCCACGGACTTCATACTGACAGGCTTGATTGAATCGGCGACCGGCAGGCGTCTCGTATCCGATCTTCGGCTACTCGCGCACCGCGGCGGCCAGGATGTCGAGTCGTGCCCTTGCGGTCGAAGCCGCTCTGTCCGCGGTCAGCACCGTGGCCCGGGACTTGGTCTTCAGCGGCTTCACACCGGTGGCCTGGGCGGGAGCGGTGCTCAGGGCGGAAGCGACGAGCGCGGGTGGTGATGACGGCGGCGGCCTGCTTGCCGAGATGGGTGAACTCATTTTCGAGCTTTCTTCCGGTCGGGTACGGGTGGTGGCTGCGCGATCCACCACCCGTACTTCGCTCGGATTCGGCCGGATGGGTGCGGACATCTCGTGAGAGTTCCGCGCAGCAGGCTCTTGCCTGGGTCATGGCGTCGCCGCCGCGCTCATGGCGCCCACGGACGCTCCGGTTCAACTGCCCCGTTCGACCATCCTGGCCGCCGCCCGGCCGGGGACGAGCCGAGATCATCCCAGCAGTGAGGCAGCGGTGGGCTCGGGGTCATTGCCACGCCCGCGAGCCGCGGATCAGCTCGTCATGTAGCGCAGGTCCCGCACCACCTCGTACGTTCCCCCCGATCGGGCCGCCACTCCCGTACGTCGATACGGTCTCGAGCGGGCTGTTTGTCCAGGGCGCCGGTGGCGCTCCGCCGACGAGCGCCGACGTCGTTGCGCTGGACAGGTGAGGGGTCGCCGCGCGGATGGCTGTGACCCGGCCCTCGCCGCAGGGTCCCCGCCGGCTGGTACGAACGGATACGCCCTCGTCCACCTTTAGGTGGCGGGGGCGTATCCGTCGTTCTGCCGTGCCGGTGAAGCCGAGCTTGCGCCAAGCCGGGCGGTCGAGGTCCTGCACTCAATCGTGTACGGCGGTGAAGGTGCACGCCCCGGCGACAACCGTGCCGTTAGTTGTTCTTGCGGGCGACGGCGCAGTACTCGGAGGCGGGCGTCGTGTCGTTGCCGTTAGGGCGCCAGCGCGAGCAGGTGACGAGCCCGGGATCGATCAGTTGCAGCCCGGCGAACAGGTCGGTGATCTGCGCAGGGGACCGGATCGTCATTGGCGCTGAGCCGCCAGCGTTCCACATCCGCACGGCCCGGTCGACGGCCTCCGGGTTGACCTCGCGGGTCGGATGGGAGATCACCAGGTGGCTGCCGGCTGGGACGGCGTCAAGCAGCTGGTGAACGATGCGGGCCGCCTCCGCGTCGTCGACGACGAAGTTGAGAATGCCGAGCAACATGATCGCGATGGGTTGGTCGAAGTTCAGTGTGCGGCGCGCTTCGGTGATGATCCGTTCGATGTCCCTGATGTCCGCGTCGATGTAATCGGTGGCGCCCTGCGGGCTGCTGGTCAGCAACGCGCGGGCGTGAGCCAACACCATCGGGTCGTTATCGACGTAGACGATGCGCGAGTCAGGTGCGGCGCTCTGGGCGACTTCATGAGTGTTGTCCGCGGTGGGAAGGCCGGTGCCGATGTCGAGGAACTGCCGGATCCCCACCTCGTCAGCGAGGTACCGGACCGCGCGACCGAGGAACTGCCGGTTGAACCGGGCCGACTGCACCAACTCCGGCATGAAGGCGAGGACCTGCGCGGCGGCCTCCCGGTCGGCGGCGAAATTGTCCTTACCGCCTAGGAGGTGGTTCCACAGGCGGGCGGAGTGGGCAACGCTGGTGTCGAGCTTGTCGTACGCAGACGAGGACGTGTTCGTCACCGGGGCTCCTTCAAGGCGGACCGCGGTACGGGAGGAGTGATCGCGTGTCCGGGCAAGCCTAACGCCTTCGTGCTCCATCGTGGATCCCTGCACATTGATGCCGTTGCAGGCGATGTCGTTGCTGCGCGCCCGCGGCGGTGCGGAAGCGTCGATGTGACGATGGTGGCGCTGCGGCGGGTCGTGGAGCCCTCTCGCGTCGGGCCTGCTCACCGGCCGTTTCCGTGGTGGCGAACAGCCCTCCACCGGGCGCATGCACTGGGTGCCCCGGCACATGACCGACCCCCGCAACCACGCGACCGTCGAACGACTCGTACCGATCGCCGACGACGCCGGACTGTCACCCACCCACCTGGCCCTGGGCTTCGTCGTCAGGCACCCGACGCACGGAGAGCAGGCCGCCACAGGTGAGTGACACCGCGATGGGGCGAGGTGAAGTTCGCCCTCGCCCCCATCGCGGGAGTTCTCCAGTTCTGCGGCAGATGCTCGGCTGAGTACCCGGCCGGCCATGGGCGGGAGTGTCGCCGCGTCGAATCAGCGGCGGGCTTGGATCTTCAGGTCGCCGCGGGTCTGCACGCGAATGTGGTCGCTGGCGAGCATCGCGTGGGGGAAGCCGAGGTCGATGGCGCTCACCTCGTCCAGACGGGCCAGGTGCGACGGGCTGAGGTCGACCTCCAGGACTCCCAGGTTTTCCCGTAGTTGTTCGGTGGTCCGGGCTCCGATGACCGGCGCTGTCACCCCCGGGTTCTGCAGGGTCCAGGCGAGCGCGACCTGAGCCGGCGTACGGCCCAGTTCCTCGGCGACGTCCTTGACCACGTCCACGATGGCCAGGTTGCGCTCGGTCACGCCCCCGAGGGCCACGTTGAAGCTCTTCCGGACGCTTCCACTGTTGTGGTTCGGCGGGGTGGTCAGGTCCTCACGGCTGTATTTGCCGGTGAGCACTCCTCCCGCCAGTGGCGACCACAGTACGGTGCCCAGCCCCATCTCCTGCGCCATCGGGATGAGGTCACGCTCCCCGGTCCGCTCCACCAGGTTGTACTCCAGCTGCAGCGCCACCAGCGGCGACCAGCCCCTCAGATCGGCGATCGTCTGCATGCGGGAGACCTGCCAGGCCGGGGTGTTGGAAACGGCCACGTACAGGATCTTGCCCTGCCGGACGAGGTCGTCCAGTCCACGCAGGATCTCTTCCACGGGTGTGGTGGGGTCCCACACGTGGAGGTAGAGAAGGTCGATGTAGTCGGTGTTCAACTGTCGCAGGCTGGTTTCGACGGCCCCGAACAGGCTCTTGCGGCTGGCGCCGCCGGAGTTGGGGTCGTTCGGCCGGCGCAGGGTCGTGTACTTCGTGGCCAGCACGAGCCCGTCGCGCCGTCCCTGGGCGAACTCGCCGATCATGCGTTCCGACGTGCCGTTGGTATAGGTGACCGCCGTGTCGATGAAGTTCCCACCGCGCTCGACGTAGAGGTCGAACAACTTGCGGGCTTCATCCTGCTCGGCCCCCCAGCCCCAGTCGTTGCCGAAGGTGGCCGCGCCTAGCGCGAGCGGCGAAATCCGCAGGCCGGAGCGCCCCAGTTGCCGGTAGGTGTCGAGGGTGAGTGGCATGTGCTTCTCCTGTGGTGGTGGTTTCGGGTGTTCGGGAGATGGGCGACGTGCCCGAATGTCAGGCGCCGAGTCCGTAGCCGCCGGCCACGACGATGTCCTGGCCGGTGACATAGCCGGCCGCCGCCGAGGCCAGAAAGGCAACGACCTCCGCGACCTCTTGGCTGGACCCGAACCGCTCGAACGGGATGCGTGCGCGCATGGCGTCCCGGCGGCTCTGGGGCACTGCCAGCTTGTCGAACAGCGGAGTCTCAGTCGCTCCGGGACTCACGGCGTTGACGCGGATCCTGCGTGGAGCCAGTTCAAGCGCGAGCGAGGGCAGCATCGCCAGGAGAGCTCCGCGGGTCGCTGCTCCCACCGTGGCGCCTGGGCTGCCGCGGCGGGCTCCGACGCCCACGGTGAGGACGATCGATCCGCCGTCGTTCATGAGCGGCAGAGCCTTCTGGAGGGTGAAGTACTGGCCTTTGAAGTTGACGTCGGCCTGTTCGTCGAAGGACGCCTCCGTCACGTCGGCCACCGGTGCGGGGCGGAAGATCCCAGCGTTGAGGAACAGCAGGTCAAGAGACCCAAGACGGTCCGACACCGTCGTCATGAGCGCGTCGGTGTCGGCCATGACACGGGAGTCGGCGGGGACGACGAGGACGTCGTCGGGGAGCTCTCGTCTCGCTCGCGCGAGTGACTCGGGGTTCTGTCCGGTGACTGCGACCCGGTAGCCGCGGGCGTGCAGTAGTTCGGCGGTCGCTCTGCCGATTCCGGTTGTGCCCCCGGTGATGAGCGCTGCGGGCATGGGTTGCCTTTCGTCGAGCGTACGGCTGTCTCCAGCTAACGGGGACCTCCCCGTTTATGTCACCGTACACTAAGCGGGGATCTCCCCGATTCATTCCCCCCGTCGAGCCGGACCAGCGATTGTGAGCGCCCATGACTCCGCGAAGGACCACCCTGCGGGCCGATGCCCAGCGCAACCGCGCACACCTGATCGCCACTGCCGCCGAAGCCTTCGCCTCCGGGCAGGCGATCTCCCTGGACGCGATCGCCAAACGCGCGGGGGTGGGCAACGCCACCCTCTATCGCCACTTCCCCACCAGGGAGGATCTGGTGGAGGAGGTCTACCGGGACCAGATCCGCCCCCTACGCCAGGATGCGCAATCCTTCCTGGCCACCGAGCAGCCCGCCCAGGCTCTACATGCCTGGATGCGCCGCTTCGCCGAGTGGGCAGGCGAACGGCGCGGCATCTGCGACGCCCTGGTTGCCATGAGCGCTTCCGGACGTTTCGGCACCGGCCCGGTCTGCGACGAGGTCCAGCAGATTCTGGGAATGGTGCTCGCGGCGGGCGCCGAGGCAGGGGAACTGCGCAGCGACATCGACCCGGTCGATGTCGGCGGCATCCTCGCCGGCGTGCTCTCCGTGGCCGGCGGACCGGACCAGCGCGCCCGGCTCGACCGTATGCTCACCGTCGTCGTCGACGGGCTCAGGTCGCGGTGAGCGGCCCACCGCCGGCGGTTTGCAGACCAAAGGCGGCGAAGGGCCACCATGATCACTGACGCCCAGCTCACTCCAGCGAACGTGCCCTGTCCCCAGGCCGGCGCAGCGGCGACAAATCGGTTATCGCCACCAAGGGCGAAGGTAGTCGAGCGATGCTCACATCAACCGGGCTTATGCGAAAAAGACCTACATTCGGCGTAGGTGCCACAGCGTCCCGATCGCCCCACACGCGCTCATCCGCCCGACCGGCACCGGGCGACCCCGCGCCGGTCACAGCGCCTCGCCGATCCTCGGCGTCACTCGCGCAGGCCGTCGGGGCGACGCAGCAGACATGATCGACTCGTTTTTCATGAAGTCGGGGCATCCCTGGCACCAGGACGGGCCGACTTCTCGAAAGCCGAGTCGATCATCCGCACGGGCCGCGCGCTGGCTCTGCCGCCGCGATCCGGGTTGCCGGCACGCTTGACGTGGGCCAGATCAGCGACAAGAATTTACATGAATCGTTGTTAGCGTTAACAAACCCGTCCCAGTGCTGCGACGGCATCGTCATGCCGATGTCGCGGGTCGCGACGGCCTGACTCCTCGGTCAGCACTACCACTGCAGAGGAGAAATCTATGCGAACGAGGGCAAGATGGCTCGCGGCGACCGCCGCGCTCGGGGTCGTCCTCGCCGGGGTGCTGACCTCGACCGGTCCGGCGAGCGCGGAATCCAACGGCGGGGTACGGGTGATGCCGCTCGGCGACTCCATCACCGAGGGCACCCAGGTGCCGGGCGGGTACCGCATCGGGCTCTGGCAGCGGCTCGTCAACGGTCGGTACACGGTGGACTTCGTCGGGTCACAGTTCAACGGGCCTTCCAGCCTGGGTGACCACGACCACCAGGGGCATCCCGGCTGGCGCATCGACCAGATCGACGCGAACATCGTCGGCTGGCTGAACACCCAACGGCCGCAGACCGTTCTGCTGCACATCGGCACCAACGACATTCTGCAGAACTACAACGTCAGCACCGCGCCGAACCGGCTCTCCACCCTGATCGATCGGATCACCACCACGGCTCCCACCGCGGAGGTGTTCGTCGCGCAGATCATCCCGCTCTCCAACAGCAACCAGGAGGCGGCCGCACGTACCTTCAACGCGGCGATCCCCGGCATCGTGCAGAGCAAGGTGAACGCCGGCAAGCGGGTACGCCTGGTCGACATGCACAGCGCACTCACCACCGCCGACCTGATCGACGGCGTTCACCCCACGTCCGGCGGTTACGACAAGATGGCTGCCCGCTGGTACAGCGCGCTGCAGTCGGTGCCCGGCAGCATCGGCGACCCGGGCAGCGGCGGCGGACAGACCACGGCGATCGTGGGTGCCCTGTCCGGTCGCTGCGTCGACGTGCCCGGCTCGTCCACCACCAACGGCACGCAGGTGCAGTTGTGGGACTGTCACGGCCGCACCAACCAGCAGTGGACCTACACGACCACCAAGACGCTGACTGTGTACGGCAACAAGTGCCTCGACGCCGCCGGCTATGGCACCTCCCCGGGCACCCTGGTCACCATCTACGACTGCCACGGCGGAACGAACCAGCAGTGGAACGTCAACGCCAACGGCACCATCACCGGGGTGCAGTCCGGCCTCTGCCTTGACCCGTACAACGTGGGTACGGGAAACGGCACGAAGCTCGTTCTCTGGACCTGCACCGGCCAGGCCAACCAGCAGTGGAGCCGCCGATAGCTCGTATGGTCGCGCCGGGTGGTGGTCGGATCGCTGATGATCCGACCACCGCCGCCTGCTCAGTCGGTCCTCGCAAGCGACGAATCAGGGTTGGCACCGCCGGACGCTCCGGACGAGACCGACTCGTGGACGGCATCGACCGGGTTCGGTGGGCGGACGATAGGCTGCGGCCGGCGTCGGAGTGACCTGAGGGGAACGGGTGATGGGCGGAACGGCTCGCGCGGTGGTCGCGGTCTGCGGGCACCCGGCGTGAGCGTCGGGTTGCGTCCCGGTGACCCGGCACGCCTCGGTGGGTACGAGGTGCTCGACCGGCTCGGCGACGGGGGGATGGGCAGTGTCTTCCTGGCCCGCTCTCCGCAGGGACGGCTGGTGGCGGTCAAGGTCGTCCGTGCGGAACTCTCGCACGACGAGGAGTTCCGGGGGCGGTTCCGTAGTGAGGTGAACCGCGCCCGCCAGGTTCCACCGTTCTGCACCGCCGAGGTCCTGGACGCCGACCCGGACCATGAACCGCCGTACCTGGTGGTGGAGTACGTCGAGGGCCCCAGCCTGGCCGAGGTGGTCCGAACACAGGGTCCGCTGGGGGCGGCGCGGCTGCACAGCATCGCGGTTGGGGTCGCCACCGCGCTCACCGCCATCCACGGTGCCGGGGTGATCCATCGCGACCTGAAGCCGGCGAACGTCCTGGTCGCACCGGGTGGGATCAAGGTCATCGACTTCGGCATCGCCCGAGCGTTCGAGGCGACGAGCCAGCACACCCGTACCAACCAGATGGTCGGGACCCTCTCGTACATGGCTCCGGAGCGGTTCGACACGGCTTCCGGCCGTCCGGCGGGCCCGGCCGCGGACATCTTCGCCTGGGGCGCCCTGGTCGCCTACGCCGCGACCGGCCGCAGCCCGTTCGGGGGCGACTCCCCTACCGCCACCGCGATGCGGATCCTCACTCAACCGCCGGACCTGACCGGGCTCGGTGGGCCGTTGCGGGAGTTGGTCTCCCGGGCGTTGGAGAAGGACCCAGCTGCCCGGCCCACCGCCCGGGAGTTGCTCGACGGGCTGTTGACCGCAGCGACTCCGGTGGGTGCCGGCGGGCCGGCCCAACTTTCGGGCGCGACGCCGCCGAATGTGTCGCCCGCTGCCAGTGGTGATGATCAAAGCGCGCGGTCGACACCATCGGGTCTGGCCACGGCCGGTCGCGCGGGTTCACGCGGGCGTCGCTGGCTCACCGCGCTGGGGGCGACCGCTGCGTTGATCGCCGTGCTGGTGCCCGCTTTCCTGTTCGGCCCGCAGCTGTTGGGCGGGCGGTCCGAACCGGACCAGGCCGGCTCGACGCCGAGCGGTAGCCCGGCGACGAGCGGGCCGGCGGTCACGGCGTCCACGCCCGCGTCGGGAAAGCCGTCCGCCTCGCCGGCGGTCAGCGCGGACCCGACCCAGGCCATGCTGGCCGGTCAGCGGCGATTCCTGCTGCACCTGGTGGAGATCGACCGTGACCTGTCGCTGCCGTCGCACGGCGAAGTCGAGGTCGGCGACGGGACCGGCAAGGATGCGCTCTTCGTGCTCGAACCGGTCGGTGTCGACTTCATGATCAAATCGGTGAACCCGGAGATCGCCCACCGACCCTGCGTCGGGGTCAAGGTCGATTCAGAGGGGTACAAGTCGCTGGTGGGAGCCGACTGTCGGCCCACCAAAGCAACCCTGTTCACGATCTTCCGTGAGGGCAAGGACGACAAAGGGCGCGCTTCCTACTCCATCATCAGCGAGGAGTACGGCCCGGTGCAGTGGAGCCCGACCAAGAGGGAGATCTTCGTCGAGTTTCTCGGCGACGCCCCGCTGGACACCAGGTTCAGCCTGGTCGATCGAGGCGCGGTCTGACTCGGACGTAGGCGACGGGTGCGGTCCGAGGGCTGGCCATTGACGCCTGCGGCGCCCCCACCGGTCGACGGGCAGGGCTCGGTTCGTCGACACCGCGCACGATGGGCAAACGTCGATGTTAACGCGCTCTCGGTGCCTCCTCAAGGGCCCAGGTCGTGGTCTGCGTCCGCGTCCGGGGTGATGCCTGCGGGAAGTCGAGTGAAAGACGTCAGCGCCAAGATCGGCAGCTCGACGGTGGCCAATGTTCCCAGCGCATTACGTCTTGACGAACGGCATGTTATCGCTCACAGTCGATGCCTAAGGACGACGACACCTCGGCTTTCCGGGCAAGCCCTGCTTCGTCGATCTCGAATCAGGCGTGCGCCATAGCTCGCCGGCGTCTTGTTAACGCTAACTCTCTGACGCCTGCGCGCTCGGCCACGCGTCGCGGTACGCCCACCCTCGGGCAGGCCGTTCGGCTCTTGGTCACTGGAGGAGGATCATGTCTGCCCTCGATAGGTCTCCATCGATCGCAATGCCGTCGCGGCGGCGTTGGTGGTTGCCCCGCATCCTCGCCGCCAGCGCGGCGGCGTTGATGGTCGGTGGCGCTGCCGTAGCGGTGGTGTCGTCACCCGCCGCCGCGGCGTCGGTCGACACGAACGCGTGGTACGTGTTGGTCAATCGCAACAGCGGCAAGGCCCTGGATGTCTACAACCTGGCCACGAATGACGGTGCCCGGATCACCCAGTGGGCGCGCAACAACGGCAACCAGCAGCAGTGGCAGTTCGTCGACTCCGGTGGTGGCTATTACCGGGTGAAGTCGCGGCTGTCCGGCAAGGTGCTGGACGTCTCGGGCTTCTCGACCGCCAACGGTGGCAGCATCGTGCAGTGGAGTGACCTCAACGGCACCAACCAGCAGTTCCGGCTGGCCGACTCGGACAGCGGCTACGTCCGGTTGATCAACCGCAACAGCAACAAGGTGATGGAGGTGCAGGGCGCCTCGACCGCCGACGGCGGAAACATCGTGCAGTACGACGACTGGAACGGCACCAACCAGCAGTGGCAGTTCGTCCGCGTTGGCGGTGGGACCGACCCCACCACGCCGCCGCCGACGACCCCGCCGCCGGGCGGCACCTGCGATCTTCCCTCGACGTACCGGTGGTCGTCGACCGGTGCGCTGGCGCAGCCGAGGTCGGGTTGGGTGTCGCTGAAGGACTTCACCGTCGCGCCGTACAACGGTCAGCAGCTGGTCTACGCGACCACCCACGACAACGGGAGCAGCTGGGGTTCGATGAACTTCGGCCTCTTCTCGAACTACTCGCAGATGGGCTCGGCCAGCCAGAACGCGATGAACAACGCGACCGTCGCGCCGTCGCTGTTCTACTTCGCGCCGCGCAACATCTGGGTGCTCGCCTACCAGTGGGGTGGGCCGGCCTTCTCGTACCGGACCTCGACCGACCCGACCAACCCGAACGGTTGGTCGGCGGCGCAGACGCTGTTCACCGGCAGCATCACCGGCTCCGGTACCGGTCCGATCGATCAGGCGGTCATCGGTGACGGCACGAACATGTACCTGTTCTTCGCTGGTGACAACGGCAAGATCTACCGGGCCAGCATGCCGATCGGGAACTTCCCCGGAAGCTTCGGCTCCAACTACACGACCATCATGACCGACTCGACGAACAACCTGTTCGAGGCCGTCCAGGTCTACAAGCTCCAGGGCCTGAACAAGTACCTCATGATCGTCGAGGCGATCGGTTCGCAGGGCCGCTACTTCCGCTCGTTCACGGCGACCAGCCTGGGCGGTTCGTGGACGCCGCAGGCCACCAGTGAGAGCAACCCGTTCGCGGGCAAGGCCAACAGCGGTGCCACCTGGACCAACGACATCAGCCACGGTGAGCTGCTGCGCACCAACGCCGACCAGACCATGACCGTCAACGCGTGCAACCTGCAACTGCTCTACCAGGGTCGTTCCCCCAGCTCCGGCGGCGACTACGGCCTGCTGCCGTACCGGCCGGGTCTGCTGACCCTGCAGCGCTGACCCTGTTTGATCACGCTCGACTGACCCGCAACGGGCGGGCTCGGCGTCATGCCGAGCCCGCCCGGCTCATGTCACGCTGCGATCAGCCCAGGCTCACGCGATCGGCGTGCCGGTGACACAGGTCAGCACCTGGCCCTGACCACGGGTGGCGCTCGATGTGGTCGTGGCGAAACCGTGGGTTTCGAGCAGTACTTCGGTCGCGGCGAGGTTCGCGGTGGCGTGCGCTTCGGTGGGTCGCTCGCCGAAGACGTAGAGCCGTCCGCCCGGTGCCAGCAGGCTGCGCATCCGAGCGATCTGCTGCGCCGCGTCGCCCAACCAGAAGAGGCTGACGTTCACCGCGAAGATCTTGGTGAAGTGGCCGGTCGGAAGGTCGGCCGACTCGAACCCTGCTCGCCGGATCTCGGCTCTACCTGCGTCGATGTGGCTCAGGTTTCGTTCGGTCGCGAGCCGCACCATCGTCGCGGCACGGTCGATGGCGACGATCCGACCGGTGGTGAGTTGGCCGGCGACCAGGGAGACGGCAGCTCCCCGACCGCAGCCGATCTCCAGCACCTGGTCGTCGGGCGCGACAGCCATGGTCTGCACCGCCCAGCGCTGCCGATGGGCGGACGTCGCCCGATTCGGTTCGTACGCCGCAGGCGTCGTGCCAGCGCTGGACGAACCCGGATCGCGGCTCGAAAGAGTGGACCTCACGACGTCACTCGCCGGTGCCTTCTCTGCTCACACCCTGATTCCACCCTCTCAGCGGATTCGGTGCACCGTGTCCTCGGTCACCGCGCCGGATCGACAGGCGCGTCAGCGATCAGTGCACGGGCACCGGGGTGACGTCCCCGAGGGCGTCCGTCGGGGTCGGGACGTCTTTCGGGGCGCCGGCGTTCACCATTGCCACCGAGACCAGGGCCGCCGCGACCACGAAGCCGACGGCGACCCAGTACGCGACCGAGTAGCCGTGCATCAGCGCCTCGTTCCGCTCCTGGACTCGCGCCGCCGGGCCACCGTGCGAGACCAGGTAGGTGGCGGCCGAGCTGGTCGCGATGGTGTTGAGCAGTGCGGTGCCGATCGACCCGCCGACCTGCTGCGACGAGCTGATCATCGCGGAGGCGACACCGGCGTCCTTGGGCTCGACGCCGTGGGTGGAGATGCTCATCGCGGGCATGAACGCGGTGCCGATGCCGAGCCCGATCACCGCTTCGGCGAACGCGATCTCCAGGAAGCCGCTGTCCGCGTCGAGCGAGGCCAACAGCGCCAGACCGACAGCGGTGACGAGGTACCCGCCGACCATGATCGGCCGGGGTGCGATCCGGTGCGCGAGTCGAGCGCCGATCTGCGTGGCACCGATGGCCTGCGGCACGGCCATCGGCATGAACGCCAACCCGGCCAGCACCGGCGACCATCCCTTGACCTGCTGGAAGTAGTAACTGAGCAGGAGGAACATCCCGAACATGCTGACGATCGCAAGGCCCACCGAGAGGTACGCGGCGGCCCGGTTGCGTTCGGTCAGGACGCGCAGTGGCAACAGCGGGGACGTGACCCGCGCCTGCACCACGACGAAGGTCGCCAGCAGCAGCACCCCGGCGGTGAACGAGCCGATGGTCACCCCCGCCGACCACCCGCGGCTCTCGGCGACACCGAACCCGTAGACGAGGCCGACGAGTCCGGAACTGGCCAGCAGTACGCCGGGCAGGTCGAGTCGGGCCCGGTGCCGCTCGCCGTCGTCGTGGACGGTGCGACTGGCGCCCAGGATTCCGATGGCCGCGATCGGCACGAGGACGAACATCGCGAAGCGCCAGTTCAGGTACTGGGTGAGCAGGCCTCCCACGATCAGACCGACAGCGCCGCCGGCGATCGAGACCGCGCTGAACACGCCGAACGCCTTCGCGCGTTCCCTCGGCTGGGTGAAGGACAGCGAGAGCAACGAGAGCGCGGCCGGCGCGAGCAGGGCCGCGAACACACCCTGGAGTGCCCGGGCGAGCAGCAGCATCGCGGCGTTGACGGCCAGGCCGCCGATGGCCGAGGCGATCGCGAAGCCGGCCAGCGCGATCAGGAAGGTGCGCTTGCGCCCGACCATGTCACCGATCCGGCCGCCGACCAGCAGCAGGCCGCCGAAGGCCAGACCGTACGCGGTGACCACCCACTGCCTGCTCCCGTCGGTGAAGTGCAGCGCCTGTTGCGCCGAGGGGAGCGCGATGTTCATGACCGCCCCGTCGAGCACCACCATCAGTTGAGCGATGGAGATGAACAACAGGGCCTTCCACCGCTGGGACTCCGGGGCGGCGCGACCTGTGGGCATGACTGTTCCTTAGGATTGACTTGCGCGGATTCTTGCGACGTGTCGAACGCTAACTGTTTATGGAACGACCACCAAAGAATGTGCCAGCGGTTACAGCGCTCCGGCGGGTGGTTAGCCGGATCATTTGTACCGTTCTGACACCTGAAAGAACTTATTGAGGTCGCAGGGTGCAGAGCTAAAGGCCTCGCCTGTGAGTCCCGTTACTTTGTCGAACGTTCCAGAAAGGGCTAGCGTTCCGTCTCACCAAGAGCCTGCGGGCCCCGTGGCGGCTCGCCAGTCGAAGTGGATGTGAGACGAAATGTCTGGACGGTTGGAAGCAAAGGTGCTGGTCGTGACCGGCGGTACGCGGGGCATGGGCCTGGCGTTCGCCCAGCGGGCGGCCACGGAAGGGGCCCGCGTCGTCATCGGTGCCCGCGACAAGGACCGGGGCGAGGAGGTCGTCGCGCAGATCAGGAACGCGGGCGGCAGCGCCCTCTTCGTGCCCGCCGATGTGACGGTCGAGGAGGACATGGCGCGGCTCGTCGACGCCGCGGTGACGCAGTACGGGCGGCTGGATGGCGCGTTCAACAACGCCGGCGGTGGCCCGATGGCCAGCGTGCGCGAGACCGACAGCGACAACTGGCACCGGTCGCTCGCCCTCAACCTGACGAGCGTCTTCTACGGCCTCAAGTACGAGCTCCCGGCGATCATCGCCTCCGGCGGTGGCGCGATCGTCAACAACGCCTCGGTCTCCGGCGTGAAGGGCGACGGGACCCAGGCCGCCTACAACGCGGCGAAGCACGGGGTCATCGGTCTGACGCGCTCGGCGGCACTGGACGTGGCGCGCTCCGGTGTGCGGGTCAATGCCCTGGTCACCGGCCTGATCGACACCCCGCTCTGGCAGGGCGTGGTCAGCCAGGCCCCGGAGGTCGCGGAGCGACACCTGTCGGCGCAGCCGACCGGACGAGCCGGCACCTCCGACGAGGTCGCAGCGCTCACCGCGTTCCTGCTCAGCGACGAGGCCACATTCATCAGCGGCGCGTCCATCGCCATCGACGGTGCCCTCACCGCCTGAGGCACTGAGGCACCGATACGCCGATACGCCGAGGCACTGTTACACCGAGGCACTGAGGTCCGGTCCGGGGCGGCGGCTCCAGCAGCCGCCCCGGACCGGGTAGTACGTCAGGCGATCCGATAGGCCCGCTGGATCGTCTGCGTGACCGTGTTGCCAGCGGTGTCGGTGGCGGTCAGCCGCAGCGAGACGAATCCGGCCCGTCGTGGATGACTGATCAGCGCGACGTTCCGGATCACCGGCAGGGCGACCCAGGTCCGGCCGTCGTCGAACGACGCGGACACGGCGAGGGTCCGGTTGGGCGCGGCCTTCGAGCCGGCCTGCCGGTCCAGCGCCACCGGGATCGGCATGCTCCGGCCGGTCCGTGCGGTGTTGGTGTCGTCGAGCACTGGCGTCGGGCGAGCCGTGGTCAGAGGCAACCGCTCCGGCGACGTGGTGTGCGCCGAGGTGAAGGTCCAGGCCACCGAGACCGACGTCGACAGGGTGTCCGGTGCGCCTCGGGTGGCGGTCGCCTCCAGCCGGTAGGTGGCCTTCCCGGCGGGCACCGCGAACTCGGCCCACGGGCTGTCCGAGGTGCCGATCTCCTTACCGTCGCGCAGCAGCCGGAACCGCACCGGCTGGTCGTCGCGGCTCGCGGGGCGACCGGTCGCGTCGCCGAACAGGGGCACCGACGCGATCGAGATGGTGTCGCCGTCGCGGCCCGCGTACCCCAGGGGTGACAGGGTCGGTGCCTGGGTCACGGTGGGTCCGAAGGGTGCCGCGTTCCAGGTCTGGGTGTACGTACGCCCCGACCTGAAGGTCGAGTCCTGCGTCGTGAGGTTGTCCCCCTCGACGAACGTGGACGTCCAGACGATGCCGCCGTCGGTGTTGTAGTACTCGGTGCCCTTGAACGGCAGGTCGACAGGCGTGTTCGACCCGATCGGGCCCGCGCCTCCGGGCGCCGACGCGCGGTGGAACCGGGTGGCCGTGGCCGTCGTGGACTGGCTGCGGTAGGTCGTCTTGACCGTGGCGAGGTTCTTCGACGACAGCTTCCTGGTCAGGCCGGTGAACATGTCGCCCTTGCCGACGTACGCCAGGTCGTAGGTGTAGGGGCTGTTCCGGAAGGTGCCGTCCCTGCCTGGCCGGGCGAGCCCGACGCCCAGCGTCGCGGTGAACTCGGGTGCCGCGACGGCGGGCCCGAGCCGGCCGAAGAAGACGTCCGTGACTGACACTCCGCTGAGTTGGACGCCCGGGTAGCGCAAGCCGTCGTCCCAGTTGGCGCTCACGTTGATCGAGATCGGCGCGGCGTCGTGCTGCGGCACTGTCAACGCGACCGGCTTGGCGTTGCGGGCGTCGACCGCCTCGGTGACCGGGCCGCGTACGTCCAGGACCGGCTGCGCGAGCAGGGTTGACACGGCACCCTCGTGGATGGTGCTGTACAGCGCGTACCGACCCTTGGGTAGCCGCAGGACGCCGCCGCCCGGTGTCGCGGGCAGGGTGCTGAACTCGGCGGTGGTCAGGTTCGCCGCCACTGTCGTGTACTCGGTGGCCGGCTTGCCGTCGCGTCCGGTGTGGTCGAGCCGTACGTCGTAGCTCTCGATCTCACGGTTCAACACGAAGGGCGTCCGTACCCGCAGGTCGCCGGCGCCGGTCGCGGTCAGCGCGCCCTGGTAGACGCCGTCCGGGGCGTCCACCCGGGTATCCACCGTGATCGTCGCCTCGGCGCGGCCACCGGCCGGCACCACTAGCGTGGTCGGGCTGACGGTGAGCATGCCCGCCGGAGCCGGAGCGATGGCCAGTGTCAGGGTGACCGGCGCGGTGCCCGTGTTGCGGTAGCCGACGACCTGGGTGATCGGGCTGTCGTCAGCGTGCGGCCAGCGCTGCACCGGAAAGTCGATGGCGGCGATGTCGGTGGCGACCGGCTGGGAGACAGCGCGGGCGATGTCCACCCGGCCCGCGCCCTGCTCGTAGATGGTGTCCTCGCCGGTCGGCTTGGCCGAGTCCATCAGGGCGGCCTTGAGCTGCGGGCCGGTCCAGTCCGGGTGTTGCCCAGCGAGAATCGCGGCGGTGCCGGCCACGTGCGGGGTCGCCATCGACGTACCCGACATGGTGGCGTAGTCGCCGCCGGGGGCGGCGGCCACGATGTCGACGCCCGGCGCGCTGATCTCGGGCTTGATGTGGTTGTCGCCGATGCGCGGGCCCCGGCTGGAGAAGTAGGCCCGCTGGTCGTCGGCGTCCACGGCGGCGACGGCGAGAGCGTCGTCGGCGGAGGCCGGCGAGGAGACCGACTTCGGTTTCCCCTCGTTGCCGGCCGCGACCACGAAGAGGGTGCCGTACCGGTGGCTCAGCTCCTGGACCGCGGTCTCCAGCGGGTCGAGGCCGGGTGCGTCGTCGCCGCCCACGCTCAGGTTGACCACCCGGGTCTGCGGCGCGAGCCACTGCATGCCGGTGATGATGTCCGAGTCCTGGCATTCGGTGGTGGCGCAGACCTTGCCGACGAGCAGCTTCGCCCCCGGTGCCACCCCGCGGTACCTGCCGCCGGAGGCGGCGCCGCTACCGACGATCGTCGATGCCACGTGGGTGCCGTGGCCGACCGAGTCGCCGGGGTCGTTGCCGCCGGTGAAGTCCCGGACCTCGGCGAGGTGGCCGGCGAAGTCGGGGTGGCCGGCGTCGATCCCGGTGTCCAGCACGCCGACGGTGACGCCGGTGCCGTCGAAACCGGCCTGCCAGGCCGCCGGGGCACCGATCTGCGGCACGCTGCGATCGAGGGAGACCGTGCGCTTGCCGTCCAGCCAGATGTGGGTGACGCCCGCGGTGAGGGTGCGCGCGGACGACGTACCTCGGGTGAGCGACGTCCAGAGGGTCACCCGGTCGTCCCGGTCCGTCCGGACCGCGAGCGCGTGCGCGGCCGGGAGGTCGGCCCGCACCCGCCCGGCACCCCCGGTGGTCGCGGTCCGTGCCCGCGCCGCCATGCTCTCGGGGTACGCGACCAGCAGCGGCAACTCGGCCGCCCGGTCGTCGTAGCCGAACTCGCCGAGCGTGCTGAGGTCGAACAGGCGGCGATCCAGCCGCCCGTCCCGCACCAGCGGCATCGCGTCCACCGGGATGACGTACTGGTGACCGTCCTCCCGGCTGCTCACGAACCGCATGCCGGCCCGACCCGGCCCGCGCTGGATCTGTGGGCGCCCCGCCGCGTCCAGCGAAACCCGGTCCCCGGTGATCAGGGTGAAGGTTCCGTGGGTGCCGGGGGCCGTGGCCGTCGGCTTCTCCTGCGCGTTCGCCGGTTGGGCGATCAGGCCCGCCGCAACCAGCGCGGTCGCGAGTACGCCGGCTGTCAGGGCGCGTCGTTGCCGTCGTCGCACATCGTCCTCTCCGCCACGGGCGTCTCCCGGGTCGGCACGATGACGCCTGACCAGGTCGTCAGGTTGATCACTGCGGTGTGACGGAGACCACAATCGCGCCCCGCGCCGACGCGACCGGTCCACCCGGGCGAGTTCCATGCGGCGGTGACCAGGGGACGAGGCATGGGAGGGCACCGGTCGGATGCGTGACGCCGAAGAGTTCGATGCCCTCTACGCGGCCTGTGCGGGTCGGGTCGTGGGTCACGTGTACGCGCTCACCGGCAACCGCGCCGAGGCGGAGGACGCCGTCGCCGAGGCGTTCATGCGGGCCTGGCAGCGATGGGCGACGGTGCGGGAGACGGACAGTCCGGAGGCGTGGGTCCGCCGGGTGGCCTCCCGGATCGCGGTGAGCAGCTGGCGCAAGGCGTTCAACCGGGTACGCGCGCACCGCCGGGCCGCGGTCGACCAGGGCGTGCCCGGACTGAACGAGGACCACGTCGCGCTGTTGCAGGCGCTGCAACGCTTGAGCGCCAACGAGCGGCGGGCGGTTGTGCTGCACCATCTCAACGACCTCAGCGTCGCGGAGGTGGCAGCCGAGATGCAGGCACCCGTCGGAACCGTGAAGACGTACCTCGCCCGTGGTCGGCGAGCGATGGCCGGGTTGCTGACCGATGCGCACCAGGAGGAGACCTCCCATGGCTGATCCGCGCGACGATCTCACCGCGATCGTGGACGAGGTCCGGCGAGTCACCACACTGCCCGGAGCGCAGACGTTGCGGCACCGCAGCGACCGGCGTCGGCGGCGTCGGACGGCCGTCGGCGTAGCGGGGCTGGCCGTGGTGGCCCTCGCCGCTGGCACAGCCCTGGTGCAGGTGCGGAACGACGTCGAGACGCCCGGTGTCGGACCGGCCACCCAGGTCGCACCGCCAGTGGTCCCGTCCGCGACCGCCTCGGCGGGACCGCAGGAGATCCTCGGCGGCCGGCGGCAGGTCCAGATCGTGCTGCCCGGCATGCGCGGGGCCACCTTGGCGATCGACCGCGACGGCGATCAGGTGCGGGCCACCACCGAACAGGGCATCGACGATCGGGCGCTGTGGGTGCTGCGCCCCGAGGGCGGCAGGTACCGGATCGTCCTGGCGTCGAGTGCCGACGCGATCTGCATGGCCGTCGTGCACGACGCCGCGCCGGGCAGCGTACGCGGCCGGGCGTGTGATGCCGCCGCCTCGACGCAGCTCTTCCGGATCGATCAGGTGCCTGACGGCAGCTACTCGATCTTCCAGGGCAAGCGTTACGTCCAGGTGGTCGACGGCACCAACGCCCTGGTCCCCGACCTGCCCGAAGGCCTGACCACCACGTACGAGTTCCTGGACCGCGGGCCGAGGTGAGCGGCCTCGACACCGGAAACACAGCGGGGGTGGGCCAGCGTCGGCCCACCCCCGCTGTTACCTGTTGCTGAATCAGTCGCGCGGGATCTGCAACACCACGCGGCGACGGCGGAACAGCACGAGCAGCGCGGCGCCGAGCACGAGCACTGCCGCACCGCCGCTGGCGAGCATGGCGGCCGGTGCGCCGGTGATGGGCAGGCCGCCACCCGATCCGCCCTCGTCGTCACCGCCGCCGGCAGTGCCGCTGGTGATGACGATCCGGGCGGTGTTGTTCTCCGGCTTTGACTCGGACGCCGCGGTGACGCTGCGGGCCACGATCGTGCCATCGGTGCCCGGAGTGGACTTGATCTTCACCTGGACGGAAGACCTGATGCGGCCCCAACCGGATGCCGTGGACGGGAACTCGCTCTCGAAGTTGCACTGGAGCTTGGCCGATTCTTGCTCGGGGACGTCGGGCCAGCACCACACGTTGGGCAGCAGGACCGTTCCGGTCGGCGCCGTGATGATCACTGACGGGCCGCCACCGTCGGAGGGACCGTTGTTGACGACCTCGTAGACGACGTCGACCGTCTGACCGGCGGCACCCTTGACCGCTGGCGCGGTCACCGAGATGTCGAGGGTGTTCGGCTTGGTCCAGAAGCCGAACAACGCGTAGTTGTCGGACTCGTCGAGCTCGCCCTGCGCCGCGCGCTGCCGCGCGAGGTCACCCTTCGCGCCCTTCGCGGCGAGCTTGCGAACAGCCTCGGCGAACGACGGCCCGGTGCCCTTGGTGCGGGTGCTGCCCTTGGCCGAGCGCTCCTGCCCGGCGAGGGCGACATTCACCAAACCGTAGTTCTCACTCGGGCCGTCCAGGTTGCGGCCAAAGTTGATGTTGAAGAGCGACGTCCCGGTCTCGTCGTCGTAGAAGAGCAGACCGTCGCCGGGTGCGAGGCTCGTCGGGACCGCGCAGGTGACCTCGCTGGGCCCGTACACGTAAGGCTTGCCGATGTCGTCCGGGTAGTAGTCGGTGTAGGTGCAGTCGCTGTACCGCTCGGCGAACGTGGCGCCGGTGGGAACACCGACCCGTACGGTGAAGTTCTCGGCGGCGGTGTCGCCCTCGTTGCCGACGCCCGCATACAGCGGGACGGTGTCACCCGGGCCGACCGGCGTCTTCTTGTCGTTCAGGTCCTGTGCGGCGGCGACCAGATCGGGGCCGGACGGGAGCACCGTGACCGGGAACGAGGTGGTGTCGTTGCCCGGTGCCATGTCGTCTTCGGCGCCGTCGATGGTGACGGTGACCGAGCCGGCGTCGCCGGGGGCGGCACCTTGGCGGCTGGTCAGCGTCAGGGGGTAGACGGACTCGACCTGGCCGGCGTTGAGCGCTCCGACGTTGCAGGTGACCTTGGTGTCGGCGAGCTTGCAGTCGCTGTGATCCGGCACGGACGCGGTGACCGCGTCGGAGACCTTGCTCAGGTCCAGGGTGACCGTCACCGCCGTCGCCGGGGCCTCGCCGTAGTTGTAGACGTACATGCCGACGGTGCTGCCGTTGTTGTCGATCTCAGCAACGGGTTCATTGTGGAACGAGACGAACAGCTCGGGCAGCGCCTCGGCGGCAGCCGCCGCGTGTGGGGCGCTGAAGATGGTGGCCGTTGCCAGCAGCGCTGTCGCCGCGGCGAGGCGCGAGAATTTCGACGGTGTGCGGTTCACGTCATCTCCGTTGAGGGGGGTGTTGGCCGCACTCTAACTGTTGATCATCAGAAATTCCGTCCCGATCCACGTGGCCCGGCGCCCCCGGTAACGGGCGTCGGATCGCCCTGGTCAGGCCCCAGGTCTCGGCGCGCCGGACCGCTGGCCGCCGTGCCAGATCGGTGGACGTCGAAATGTTTCCGACACGACATCTGCTGGGGCTGAACATCGGCATCGGTGGTTTGGCCAGCCTGGCTGGGCCGCCGACGGTACCCCCTGGCTTTCGCTGTCCGCGATTCGTCCTGCAGGCGCGGGAGGGCCCATATCCTCGGGGCCGAAACTTTCGGAAAAACATTGACACCCTCCAATGAGTCGCCTCAGGCTTGACGTGGCTGGCAATCGTGATCATCGATCTCGCTTCGTCCCTTCCTGTAACCACCACCTCGGAAGGAGACCTCTGGTGACCATCCCCTCGGGCCGTCCCAGAACCCGGTTCCTGGTCGTCGTGCTGGCGCTGGCAGCGCTCACGGTCGCCGGATCGGTATCGGCAGTGACACGAACGACGAACGCTCAAGCCGCCGTGGGCACGCTGGCCGCGGCAGTGGAGGACGAGGGTGCCGACTGCGCCGTGTCCGGTCTGCCTGACCTGGGCTCGCTGCCCACCAACGCCAAGCTTCCCGATCCCTTCAAGAAGCTGAACGGGACGACCATCACCGCGAAGTCCGACTGGCGCTGCCGGCGGGCGGAGATCAAGGAGCTTGCCGAGAAGTTCGTCTTCGGCGACAAGCCCGCCAAGCCCGCGACGGTCACCGGAACGGTGTCCAGCAGCACCGTCACCGTCAACGTGACACACAACGGCAGGAGCACCAGCTTCTCGGCGCGGGTCGAGCTGCCGAGCGGCACCGGTCCGTTCCCGGCCGTCGTGGTCGTCGGCGGGTTCGGCGCTGACACGGCCACCATCAAGGCCGCCGGCGCTGCCGTGATCAGTTACGACCCACTGGCAGTCGGCCGCGAGGGCACTCCCCGGAACAACAAGCAGGGCGCGTTCTACAGCATCTACGGCTCATCGAGCAGCACCGGACTGCTCGCCGCCTGGGGGTGGGGCGTCAGTCGGATCATCGACGTCATCGAGCAGTCCGACGGCAGGACCCTCAAGGCGGACGCGATGGGCGTCACCGGCTGCTCCCGTTACGGCAAGGGCGCCTTCGCGGTCGGTGTGTTCGACCAGCGCATCGCCCTGACCATGCCGATCGAATCGGGCAGCGCGGGCGTCCCCATCTTCCGGGGCATCCCGGGTGAGGGCGCGCAGAGCCTGAGCAGCGCGTACGGAGAGCAACCCTGGCTGGGTGACGCGTTCGGGTCCTTCACCGGCAGCCCGAACCGGCTCCCGGTGGACACCCACGAGATGGTCGCCATGGTGGCACCGCGCGGACTGTTCATCATGGACAACCCGCACATCGCCAACCTCGGGCCCCGGTCGGCGAGTGTCGCGGCCCTGGGCGGCGCCGAGGTCTACAAGGCGCTCGGCGCCGGCGACAACATCACCTACTGGTCCGACGTGCAGGACGGCAGCCACTGCGCCAACCGCCCCGAGTGGCGTACCCCGTTGCAGAACAACATCCGCAAGTTCCTGCTGAAGACGGGCAACGAGCCGGGCGTGATCCGGATTTCCAGTAGGGCGCTCGGCCGGTTGGCCGACTGGCGGGACTGGCCGACCCCGGTCCTGGCTGACGGCCCGACCACGCCGCCTCCGACCACGCCGCCTCCGACCACGCCGCCTCCGACCACGCCGCCTCCGACCACGCCGCCGCCGACCACGCCGCCTCCGACCACCCCGCCCCCGACCGGTGGTGGCTGTGTGGCGACGGTGTCGGTCAACCAGTGGACGGGCGGTTTCGTCGCCACGGTGCGGGTGAGCGCTGGCACCGCGCCGGTCAACGGTTGGACGGTCACCATGACCCTGCCGTCGGGTGCCAGCATCACCAGCATCTGGAGCGCCAACCGGAGCGGCAGCACCGGGACCGTTCAGTTCACCAATGTCGCCTACAACGGCGCCATCGCGGCCGGGCAGTCGACCGAGTTCGGTTACCAGGGCAGTGGCACCGGTGCGGGGATGACCCCCACCTGTTCCGCCGGGTGACCCGCAGGCCCGGCGCGGAGGTGCACAGCCTCCGCGCCGGGTCGCGCGGCCGCGCGGCGGAGCCCGAGCGTCAGAGCCAGACCACGATCCCGGTCAGGTCGTTGAGGACGGCGGCCACGCCCGCCCGGACGGCCGCCGCGCACCGGTCCGCGGTGAACGAGTTCGGGTCGTACGTCGAGGACATCCCGAGCCCCTCGCCACGGAACGACGCGCCGTCCCAGTCGACCGCCGTGACGTTGTGGGTGGGCTCGGCGAGTTCCGCGCCGACCACGAGGAACTTCTCGTCCAGATGGTTCGGGGTGACCAGCGCGAGCCCGTCGATGAGGTCGTTGCCCGCGCTGACGATGAGGTCCGGGCCCATCTCCATCGCCTTGGCGATGCTGGGAACGGTGTCGTGCGCGTTGCCGACGACGATCGTCCTCAGGTCGACGTGCTCGTCGTCGGCCCACTCCTTCACCGCCGTCACGAGGGCCCTGGTCGGGTTGTCCGTACCGCTGGTCAACAGGACGACCCGGTAGTCCTTCGGCGGGTGGACGTCGGCCCACGAGCCGGGCTGCGGGGTGATGGTCGCCTCCGGCGCGGGCTTCGTGGAGGGGTCGACGAAGCCGGGGCCGAGAGTGCCGATGGCGCTGGGCGCGGGACGTGGCTCGGACCAGTCGTTGCTGGAGTTGCAGGCGGTGACCAGCGCGGCGGTCGCGGCCAGCATGGCAACGGCCCGAAGCGGGGGGCGCAAGGTGATCGTCCTCCGGGTGGTGGCGGAAAGTGCGCGTACTTCTTCGTATTCCTATCTCAGTTCCGGTCACCGTTAATCGGTGGGCGGTCGTTCGGGGAAGTTGTTCTCCGGCGGTTCGTCGGTGCGCGGGTTGGTGTTCACCCACGGCATGCAACGTGCACTGGCCAACCGAGGGAGTCGAATGTCAGGCCGCATCCGCCGTACCGTTATCGTCGCCGCTGTCGGGTTCGCCGCAGCAGTGATTCCGTTTGTGGGAGCCGAACCGGCGTCTGCGCACGGTTTCTCGTCGACTGTGTACGCGAAAATTGCGGCGGGAGATGAGGGTCACATTCGAACCGAGGTGGAGCTCGAATACGACCTCCTCGTCGTGTCCGCCGCGGATGCCGGCGACGACGACCCGCTCTTCCGGGCGGGAACCGCCGCGTTCGAGGCGGGCGACACCGCCGCCCAGGCCGCCGCCCTGAAGGGTCACGCGTCCGCGGTTCTCGGGTACGTCTCCGACCGGTTCTCGGTGAGTTCCGGGGGTGCGGACTGCCGGCCGACCCCGGTGGGTGACGCGATGATCGGCGAGCGCGAGGGCGTGCCGTACGCGGACCTGCTGCTCGACTGGACCTGCCCGGAGCGGGTCGACGAGCACGTGGTGCGCAGCGGCCTCTTCCCGGATGGCGAGGGCTACGTCAAGGGCACGAAGACGATCGTCACCTACGAGATCGACGGCCGTTCGGGCAGCGCGGCGCTCGACGCCGCCAACCCGTCCTTCTCTACCGCGCAGGCCTGGTACGAGCGGTTCGGCGAGTTCTTCCTCCTGGGCGCCGAGCATCTGCTGACCGGGATCGACCACATCCTGTTCCTGCTGGCGCTCATCGCCGGGTCTCGGCGGCTCCGGGAGATCGTGCTCGCGGCCACCAGCTTCACCCTGGCGCACTCGGTGACGTTCATGCTCGCCGCGCTCGGCCTGGTCGAGGTGCCGGGGGTGATCGTGGAGCCGATCATCGCGTTGTCGATCGCCGTCGTCGCCGGTTGGCACCTGTGGGGGATCTGGCGGCGTGGTGAGCACGCGGCCGACCTGGAGACGGCCGGGCGCGGCCACTTCAGCCTGGATCGGGCCGGCTGGGCCCGCCTCGGCGTGGTGTTCTGCTTCGGCCTCGTGCACGGCCTCGGCTTCGCGGGCGCGCTGGGCATCGACGCGGCGTGGTCGTGGACCCTGCTGTGGTCACTGCTGGTGTTCAACGTCGGCATCGAGGCCGTTCAGTTGACGATTATCGCTGTCGTCTTCCCGCTGCTGTTCGTGCTGCGCCGTCGTGCGCCGAAAGCCGGCCTCTGGGCTACCGGGGCTGTTTCCGCAGCAGTGTCCCTTATGGGGTTGATCTGGTTTGTGCAGCGCATTTCTGGATCATGAGTAGGGCTAAGTAGTTCGTGAAGTGCAGTCTTTCGCAAGATCACGTTCATGGCCGGTTCATCGGGCGGCGAAAGCGTGGAATTGCTTCCCCAGCGTCGGGTGAAGGCACAATCCATTTCTCTATTTGAAAAGGGAACAATGTCGATGACATTGAGCACCTCGACACGGGCCTCCGCGCTCGTGCGGCGGCGCCTGGTCGCCGGGGTCGCAGCCGGGTTCCTCGGTCTGGGCGCGGCCCTCGGCAGTGGCCTGATGGCCACCGCGAGCGCGGCCGAGTCCACCACGATCAGCAGCGTGATCCTCGGCGTCGGCGCCAACGAGACCCAGCGCATCGTGACCTGGTACTCCTCCGCCGACACCGCGCAGAAGATCCAGCTCGCCCCGACCGCCGAGATCGTCAACGGCGAGTTCCCGGCCGGCGCGGTCAGCTTCGACGCCGTCGGCGCGGCGAACACCTCCACCACCGGGTTCAACCGGCACGCCACGATCAGCAACCTGCGTGAGAAGACGGCGTACTCGTACCGGGTCGGTACCGAGGGCAGCTGGTCCCCGACGTACGCCTTCAAGACGCAGGACTTCGAGGGCGACTACGACTTCCTGTTCTTCGGTGACCCGCAGATCGGCTCCTCCGGCGACCGGCTGAAGGACCAGGCCGGCTGGGAGGACACCCTGAAGGTCGCCACCGCGGCCAACCCGAACGCGGAACTGCTGGTCTCCGGCGGCGACCACGTCGAGTCCGCCAACGACGAGGGTCAGTGGACCTCGTTCATGGCCCCCGACCAGCTGCGTCAGTACCCCGTGGTCGCCACCATCGGTAACCACGACGTCGGCGGCAAGTCCTACGAGCAGCACCACTTCACCCCGAACACCGACCGCACGGCCCCGTACTACGACAACGGGAACCCGGCGGGCACCAAGTCCGGTGGCGACTACTGGTTCGTCTACAAGGACGTGCTGTTCATCGACATCAACAGCAACAGCTACAAGCTGCCGACCGACGGCAGCAACGCCGGCGACGCCGCGCACGTCTCGTACATCACCGACGTGGTGAACAAGCACGGCTCCGAGGCCAAGTGGAAGGTGCTGGTCTACCACCACTCCATCTACTCGCCGGCCAGCCACGCGACCGACACCGACAACAAGCAGCGCCGGGAAGACTTCACCACGGCCTTCTCGAACCTCGGCATCGACATGGTGCTCCAGGGTCACGACCACAGCTACTCGCGCAGCTACTCCATCAAGAACGGCCAGAAGGAGAACCCGGCCGAGAAGCCGGGTGCCGCCGATGTCTTCCCCGGCCCGGGGGGCGTCATCTACGTGACCGCCAACTCGGCTTCCGGCTCGAAGTACTACGACATCAAGAAGCCGGACGCCACCGGCACCGGCATCAAGGGCAACGGCCCGGACCCGCTGGACCCGAACAAGTACTGGTACAACTCGGTGCAGAACCAGGAGCACGTCCGCAGCTACGTCAAGGTGCAGGTGCGCGGCGACAAGCTGGTCCTGGCGAATGTGCGCAGCGGTACCTGCGCGGCACCGAACGCGTCGGTCGAGGCCGGCCTCTCCTGCGTCAACACCCCGGAGGGCCAGCCGGTCGGCTCGATCGTCGACAACGTGACGGTGCACCCGTTCCACGGTGACGGTCAGGCCATCCAGGTCAACGTGCCGAACCCGGCCCCGGGCGAGTTCGGCTGGACGATCGACGGCTACAACGGTCTGGTCGACCTGGGCACCGCGCAGGAGCGCAACGGCACCTACTTCCAGGCCAACGGCAAGATCAACCCGATCCTCGTGTCGGACAGCCGCCGGTCACTCGCCCCGTGGTCGATCTCGGCCAACGTCGGCGACTTCTCCGACGCCGACAAGAAGTTCTCCGGCTCCTACCTCGGCTGGAACCCGTACGTGCTCGACGCCGGCGCGGGTGCCGAGGCCGGTGCCGCGGTCCTGTCGTCGCTCGACGACCAGGGCAAGGGCCTCTCGGTCTCCAGCGCGCTCGCCGCGGCCGCGCAGGGTCACCCGCGTGGCGGCGCCAAGCTCGGCGCTGACCTGGATCTGAAGATCCCGGACAGCATCGCGAAGGGCAGCTACCGCACCACCCTCACGATCACCGCACTGAGCAGCTGACCGAACTGTTCCATTCGGCGGGGTAGGCACCTTCGGGGCCTACCCCGCCACCCATTGCACCCCTCCCAAGATCACCTCAAGGAACTGACATGTACCCGCCCGTAACGCGCTGGAAGACACGCCTCCGTACGACAGCACTGTCCCTGCTCGCCGTCGTCGCGGCCGTCGGTGTCGGCGCCGGTCCCGCCCTGGCGGCGGACGGTAACGTCGCCTGGACGGTCCGGACGGCCTCCAACGACTACGGCGAGGCCCGGTCCAGCTACAGCTACAACGTCAATCCGGGCGGTGCCGTCGAGGACGCCATGGTCGTGGCCAACCGCGGCCCGGCGCCGCTGACCCTCTCCGTGTACGCGGCCGACGGCTTCACCACCGACGCCGGCCAGCTCGACCTGCTCACCAAGGACAAGAAGTCGATCGCGATCGGCGCCTGGGTGAAGCCGAACGCCGGCAGCGTCGTCATCCAGCCCGGAAAGACCGCCCAGGTCCCCTTCAAGGTCAGCGTTCCGGAGAACGCCACGCCCGGGGACTACGTCGGTGGCATCCTCACCACGCTGACCCAGGCCGACCAGGCTGAGGGGATCAACGTCGACCGGCGCCTCGGTATCCGGATCAAGTTGCGGGTGGGCGGCGAGCTGAAGCCGAACCTCGCGATCGAGAACCTCCACGTCACGTACGCCGGACCGACCAACCCGTTCAGCAAGGGTGACGCCACCATCACCTACAAGGTCCACAACGTCGGCAACGCGGCCCTGTCCGGTAAGCAGGCGGTGACCGTCTCGGGCCCGTTCGGCCTGCTGCGGGTGCGGGCCGAGGATGTCGCCGCGCCGCCGGAGCTGCTTCCGGGTGAGAGCTGGGACGTGACGGTGCCCGTACACGGGGTGGCTCCCGCCATCTCGCTGGCCGCGACCGCGACCCTGACACCCCTGCTCACCGACGCCTCGGGTTCCACCACCTCGCTCAAGCCGGTCCAGGTCACCGCGCACGGCTGGGCCCTGCCCTGGACGCTGGTGCTGGCGCTCGTCGTGCTGATCGCCGTGCTCGTCGGGGCGTTTCTCTACCGACGCCGCAGCCGGGTGCAGAGCAAAGCGCGTGAGGACGCCCGCGTCCGCGACGCCGTCGAGCAGGCGCTTCGTGGCCCGGAGCCGCAGACCTCCTGATCGCGGCTCCGGTCAACTCGGCTGGCTTCGGCCGGCGGCGGTTCTCGCCCGCAGGGTCAGACCGATCGCGAACGCGATCACGGCGATCACCAGCACCGCCGCCGGCACGGATGCCCAGGTCGGGGCCGTACGCAGCACCACCGTGCCGAGCGCCGCGCCGACCACCAGCCCCGCCAGCCGGCCGACGCCACCCACGTCGGCGAACCGGTGCGGGTCGACGACGCGACGCCGGACCAACTCGGTCAGCGAGCCGGTCAGGTAGGTGGTCGACGCACCCCGTACGCCGGCCGCCACGGTGATCACGCTCTGGATGCCGCTCGACACGGCCGCCATCGCCAGCAGCACGAGCCCGAAGCCGTACCCGGGACGTGCCGAGCAGGCAGACCAGCCCACTGTGAAGCCGAGCAGCAGCACCGCCTCGGCTGACGTCACCAGGGCGGTACCGCGGTTCCAACCCGGCGGGGTGTGGCGCAACGGCACCGTGGCAGCGGCCACGCCCACCGCGTACCCGCCAACCGCCACCACCGCCCCCGCGAGCGAGCGGGTGTCGGCCGTGGCGAGCGCGTGGCCGAATTGCACCAGGTTGCCGGTGATCACGCTGGCGAAGTAGCCGTCGAGCTTGGTCAGACAGATCACGTCGAGGCAACCGGAGGCCGTGGTCAGTGCCACCAGGAGCCAGGCCGTGGCCCGCGTCGACGGAGCGTGCACCATGCCCCCTCCATCGGTCCTGCGGCCGGCGCGACGCGCCCGCTCCTTCACGTCGAACGCACCCGCGCACGTCGAACGCACCCGCGCTCGCGCCCGGCGCGGTACGCGGACATTCCCGTGCCTGCCCCGGCTACGCCCGGCCAGGCCCACCGAGCGCGGGTGTTCGCCCTTGTGGGTGAACGCCGCTCGGCTCCGGGCCACGCCCGTTCCCTAGCCGGCATGCTGCGACGGTGACGCCGGCACGGAGAGGGAATCCACATGGTTGACGGGGATGTGCCAGAGCGGATGCAGGCCGCGGCCTTCGACGAGTTCGGCGGGCCGGAGGTGATCACCCTGCGAAAGCTGCCGATCCCAAAGGTCGCCGACGACGAGGTGCTGATCAAGGTCTTGAGCGCCGGTGTCGGGGTGTGGGACGCGTACGAGCGGCAGGGGATGCTGGTGCCGGAGGGATCGACGCTCCCGATCGTGCCCGGCTCCGACGGCGCCGGAACCATCGTCGCGGCCGGCAGCAAGGTGACCGGCCTGGCTGTGGGTGACCTGGTCTACGTCTCCGCCACCACGCGGCCGAAGGGCGGTCTCTACGCCGAGTACGCGGTGGTCAAGGCGGAGTACGCGGCGAAGGTGCCCGATGGTGTGCCCGCCGAGCACGCCGGCGCCATGCCCACCGACGCGCTGACCGCGCTGGCCGGGCTCGACACCGTCAGCCTGTCGGCCGGTGCCTGGTTGCTGATCTTCGGTGCGAGCGGCGGTCAGGGCCACCTGGCCGTGCAGTTGGCGAAGCGGCAGGGGCTGAACGTGATCGCCGTGGCATCCGGGGTGGACGGCGTCGCGCTGGTGAGCCGGCTCGGCGCCGACGTGTCCCTCGACGGCCACGGTGACATGACCGACGTGCTGGCCCGGATCCGAGACGCGGCGCCGGGTGGGGTGAACGCCATCCTGGCGATGGCCGGCGGCGCGACGCTGGACCGGCTCACCGAGGCGCTGGCCGACGGCGGGGTTGTCGCGTTCGCCCACGGGGTGCGGCCGGAGCCGCAGGAGCGGCCGGGTGTCATGGTCCGCCCGTACGACGGCGAATCGAGCCCTCGACAGTTGCAGCGCCTCAACGAACTCATCGAGGCCGGGCCGTTCGTGGTGCACGTCGCGGAGAAGTTCCCGCTGGGCAAGGTGCGGGACGCGCACCAGCGCCTACAGACGTCCTACGCCGGCAAGCTCCTGCTCACGGTCGCCTGAGACGTCAGGGCGTGCGCTGCTGCGGCACGCGTACCGAAGCCATGCCGGCCGCCGTCGCGGCCTGGATGCCCAGGTCGGTGTCCTCGAACACCAGGCAGGACTCCGGGGGTACGCCGAGCTGCTCCGCCGCGAGCAGGAACGCCTCCGGGTCGGGCTTGGACCGGGTGTAGTCGTCGGCGCAGACCAGCACGTCGAACCGGTCCAGCAGGCCGAGCACCTCCAGGGAGGCGGTGACCGACGCGCGGGTGCTGCCGGAGACGACGGCGAACGGGACCCGCCGGTGCGCGTCGTGGATGTGCGCCAGCACCTCGGGCACGGCGGCGAGCTGCGGCAGCAACTCCTGGTAGTAGCTCTCCCGGCGCTCGACGACGGCCGCCACCGGCATGGCCAGACCCTGCTGCTCGTTGAGCGCGACGATGATGTCGGCGGTGGGCCGCCCACCCCAGGCGTAGAAGAGGTGCTCGGGGAACTCGCAGCCCCACTCCTCGAGGGCCCGCTGCCAGGCCAGGTAGTGCAGCGGCATCGAGTCGACGATGGTGCCGTCGCAGTCGAACAGGTACGCGGCGAACGGCCCGGGAGGCAGAGGCAGACTCACCCGGGAAGGGTACAGCTCACTCGTTCGTGACGGCTCTCAGCTGGCCGAGCAGGTACGCGCGCTCCGGTTCGGTGCCGACCAGCGTCAACGCGCTGCGGTACGCGGTCGCGGCCTCGTCGTACCGGCCGAGCCGGTGCAGCAGGTCGGCCCGCGCCGCCGGGTAGGGGTGGTGGCCGCGCAGCCGAGGATCGTCGGCCAACTCGTCCAGCAGCGCGAGCCCCGCCGCCGGCCCGTCCCGCATGGCGACCGCGGCGGCCCGGTTGAGCGCCACGATCGGTGAGGGCACCAGACCGAGCAGCACGTCGTAGAGCGCCACCACCTGCGGCCAGTCGGTGCTGGCCACGTCCGCGGCCTCGTCGTGCAGCGCGGCGATGGCGGCCTGCACGCCGTACGGGCCGGGCGCTGGGCCGGTCAGCGCGACCACCACCAGGCCGCGCCCCTCCTCGATCATCTGACGGTCCCAGCGTCCACGGTCCTGGTCGTCGAGAAGGATCATGGCGCCGTCCGGCCCGGTACGCGCGTCCCGTCGGGCGTGGACCAGCAGCATCAGGCCGAGCAGCCCGGCGACCTCCCGCTCGGCCGGCAGCAGCCGACGCAGGATCCGGCCCAGCCGGATGGCCTCCTCGGCCAGGTCGATCCGTTGCAGATCCGGGCCGGAGCTGGCGGCGTACCCCTCGGTGAAGACCGAGTAGACGGCCTGGAGCACCGTGGGCAGACGACCGGGCAACTCGTCGGGGCCGGGCACCCGGAACGGGATGCGTGCGTCGCGGATCTTGCGTTTGGCGCGGACGAGTCGTTGGGCCATGGTGGCGGGCGGCACCAGGAAGGCCCGCGCGACCTCGGTGGTCGTGAGGCCGGCCAGGAACCGCAGGGTGAGCGCGCCGCGATCCTGCGCGGCCAGCGCCGGATGCGCGCAGGTGAAGAAGAGCGCCAACCGGTCGTCGGGCAGGTCGCGATCCGCGTCGGCGGGCGGCGCGTGATCGGCCCGCTCTGCCTCCGCTTGCAGGACGGCGAGCCGGGTCGCCAGCACCCGGTCCCGACGCAGCCGGTCCACGGCCCGACGCCGAGCCGTGGTGAGCAGCCAGGCGCCCGGCCGGCTCGGGACGCCGTCGGTCGGCCAGTGCCTCAGCGCCGCCTCGATGGCCTCGGAAGTCACCTCCTCGGCCAGGTCGAGGTCGCCGAAGCGGCGCACGAGCGAGGCGAGCAGTCGGCCGCGTTCCTCTCGGAACACCGCCTCCACCGACGACCCGACGGCTGCCCCCTCGCCCTTCATGCTCAGACCTGCGCGTCGATCTCGAAGATCGGACGGACCTGAACCGATCCGGTGCCGATGGCCCCGGGGCTGCGGGCCGCCCAGTCCAGCGCGGCGTCGAGGTCCGGCACGTCGATGACGTCGTACCCGCCGAGCAGCTCGCGGGTCTCGGCGAACGGTCCGTCGGTGATCGTGCGCTCGTCGTCCGGGCCGACCTGCACCGTGGTGCAGGTGGTCAGGTCCTGCAAGGGGTGCCCGGAGACCCAGACCCCGGCGTCCTTCATCTCCCGGTCGTAGCGGATCCAGTCCTCGAAGCTGCACCCGTTGTCGACGACCTCCCCGTCAACCATGGGGCTCATGAACAGCAGCATGTACTTCACGTTTCGGCTCCTCTCAGTGCGGCGTGTCGCCGTACAGCATGACGACGAACGCGGGCTGCTGTTATCGACACCCGCGCGTCAGGTTTTTCGTGGCCGGGCTGCACCGGGGGTGCGGCGGTGCTCAGGAAGGGTCCGGCTGTGCCACCTCGGGTCGTTCGTCGCGTCGGTCCAACCGTCGCTCGAACCAGGTCACCCCGATCAGGAGAGCGGTCAGCAGGGTGAGCGCCGTCAGTGGCGGCAGAGATCGGCCGATCGGCAGCATGGCCAGCGGCAGCAGCGCGGCGACGACCTGCGGCGGGTACACCGCGCCAACGGTGAGCCGGCGGAAGACCAACCTGCTGAGCAGGTAGAGGGCGGCACCGCCGTAGAGCGCGACCGCGGCCTCCCAGCCCAGCCGGCCGGGGTGCGCCGACTCCTCGGTGAGCTGGGCGATCACCTCCTCGATGCCGAGCGCGACGTAGATGGCGCCGATGATCAGCGTGGAGTGCCCGAGGCCGTACGCGTCACCGGCGACGCGGGCCCGTCGCTCACCCGGCACGGCGCTGACCGCCTCCCGGGCGGCGGACGCCAGCCGATCGAAGTAGAGCCACCACAGGCAGACCGTGCTGGTGAGGCCGAGCAGGGCGGCCAGTAGGGCGGAGCCGACCGGCGCCATCGCCCTCGGGCCTGCGCCAGCAGAGATCAGGGACTCACCCAGCGCGATGATGAGCACCAGGCCGAACCGCTCGCTGAAGTGGTCCACGCTGCGCAGTTGCCACGGCCGGAAGGTGGACGCGATCCGGGCGCCGCCGATGTTCAGCAGAAACGCGACCGTCCAGAGTGCCGTCTGGGCCGCACCGCCGAGCAGGGCACCGATGATCAGCGGCACCCAGCCCAGCACCACCGGCACTGTGAAGAACCGCAGCGTCGAGCGCAGTGGCGGGTTCGTCGCGCTCGCCCAGAACAGGATCACGAGCTGCACGGCCCGGCCGACCACGTAGGCCAGGGCGAGAGTCAGCGGCGCGTCGAACAGTTCCGGACTCTGCTGCCAGGCGTCCGGCAACACCAGCGCGGCCACGAAGATCGCCGCCATCGCGACCAGGGTGACCGCGCGGACCAGGCCGACGTCCGGCCGGACCAGGTTTCCCACCCAGATGTACGGCGACCAGGAGTACAGCAGCAGGAGCAGGAGGAGTAGCCCCTGGGCCAGGGTGAGCGCGCTCGGGGACCCCGCCATGAACGTGATGACCCGGGTGAGCGCGAAGACGAAGACCAGGTCGAAGAAGATCTCGAACATCGTGGTCCGGTGCGTCAGCCCCGCCGGCACCGGACGAATGTCGAGAATCCTCCTCACCCTCGCATTCTGCGCCCTGGAACTGGCTGACGTCCGAATCCGCTGAGACCCCGACGGTGTCTCAGCGGACCCGGCGCCACGTCGCCTACCGGACGCCCCGGCCTCAGGTCGAGGCGTCCGTCCGGCGCCGGCTCCGCTCAGCCCGCCGCCGCACCTGCTGGTACGCGCCGGTCAGCCCCATCGCCCGGCGTACCTCGAGCACCGTCTGGCGTACCTCCTGGCGGGTCCGCTCCGTACCCTCGACGATCAGTCGGTCGACCAGGCCCCGGTCGGCTTCGATCTCGGCCCGGCGCTGCCGGATCGGCGCCAGGAACCCCTCCAGCGCGACGATCAGCCGTTCCTTGACCTCCACGTCACCCACC
>NZ_QGSY01000164.1 GCF_003857035.1 Micromonospora arida | reverse complement strand
GGGTGGGGGCGGGGTGGGGTGGGTTAGTGGCAGGTGCTGGTGCCGCTGTCGGTGTAGGTCTGGCCGGCCACCGGTACGAACTGCCAGTCGTAGCTGTTGGAGTGCAGGGTGAACTTCAGTACGCCCCACGCCGAGCTGTTACGCGCCTCGCTGTTGGGCTGGATGGTGCCGAAGCCGTAGTGGCCGGCGCCGCCCATCCCGGCGACGAAGCTGCGCAGACCCCGGCTGGAGTCGGCGCCACCGGCCGGGTTGAACTGCGATGCCGTCCCGCTGTCGTAGACGTTGTCGCCGGTGGTGAAGACCGTCCCCGGGATGCTGTCGAGCAGCGTCGCGGTGGCGCTGTCGCCGGAGCCCGAGTCGGCGATGTCGCCGGCACCGACGAACACCGGGTCGCCCGACGGGGGTGGCGTGGTGCTCCCGGTGGTGACCACCAGTTGCGGAGCGTCCGCGCCACTCTCGCGGGTGTCGTAGTAGGCGCCGTCACCGCTGGTCGAGGTGGCGCCGAAGCTGTACGTGCCGTTGCCGGTGACCGCGGCCGTGACGTCGACCTCGTACCAGGTGTTGCCGCTGACCGCGCCGATCGTGCCGAGCGTGGCTCCGTCGATGGTCGGCTGGTTGTTCCAGGTGGTGCCGGTCTCCGACCAGGTCGTGTTGGACATCCGGCGGAACGTGCCACCGGCGTCGCTGCCGCTGTTGCCGCTGATCGTGCGCAGTCGCAGCTTGGCGCCGAGTCGCCGTCACCGCTCACCTGACGGTCCGGCCCCTGGCCCCGGCGGTCCGGAAACCTGTAGGAAACCTTCGATGAGTGCGTTGACTTCGACGGTTTACTACACAACAATCAGCTTCAATATTTACGTTTATCTCTCGAATCTTGCAGTCGCCGCTGCTCAGGCCCGCCGGCACTGCACCCCTCCGCGGCCACGGGCTCTGCATCAAGCCGGCCCGAGACCCCAATCGAAAGTGAGGGCACGATGAGAAACGGTCGACGATTGGCCGGCGGCGTCGCCGCGGCCCTGTTGATGGTCGCGAGCCTGATCGGGGCCGCCCCCAGCGCCGCCTCCGCGGCCGTGACCCCCACGCTCACCGCTGCGGTGACCGCCAAACTGCTCGGCACCGCCGAGCTGTCCGCCGCCGATGCGCAACCGGAGACCCGGATCACCGTCAGCCGCACCAGCGGCCGGTGGGCGTTCGGCACCGCCGTCGCGCTCGCGCCCCGACAGGAGGACGCCCACCCGACCGGTTCGATCTTCATCGCCCGGTCCGAGCCCGCCGGGTGGCGGATCGCCTTCGACGGCGAGGCCGCCTTCGGTGCGCTGGCCGCCGAGTCGCCCCTGATGGCAAGCCAGGAGAAGAGCGTGTTCACCACCACCCCCACCCCGATGTACGCGGGCGGGGACTACCGGACCGGAATGGCCCTGCCGTTCGGTGTGGGCCAGACGTGGACGCTCACCAGTGGCCCACACGGCTGGGGTGGAACCGAGTCGCCGTACAGCTCGGTCGACCTGGCCGGTGGTGACCAGGTGGTCCGCGCCGCCCGGGCCGGAGCGGCGTACACGATGTGTCAGGGGTGGATCCGGGTGATCCACGACCGGGGCTACTCGACCGACTACTACCACCTGTGGAACAGCATCTCCGTCAACGGCGCCAGCGTCGGCCAGGGCGCCGCCCTGGGCAACACGGGCACCGACGTCACCTGCGGCGGAGCCGCCTACGGCCGGCACGTCCACTTCGGGCTCCGGCAGAACAGCGCGTACGTGCCGATCGCCGGCCACGACATCGGCAAGTGGGTACTGGCCAACGGCGCCGCCGCGTACCAGGGCGGGGCGCGGCACGGGTCGGCCTGGGCCGGTGCCGGCGGCGGCCTGTACAACTACGGCGCGCTCGGCTTCAACCAGGGGGTGGTCGACGCGAACGGCGGCGGGGTGCTCACCCGACGTGCCGGGCCGGGGACCGGCTACGGCTCGCTGGGCTCGGTGGCCGACGGCGCCACGGTCACGATCTCCTGCTCCGCCAACGGCACCTCCCACACCGGCCGGTACGGCACCACGGCGCTGTGGAACCGGTTGAGCGACGGCAGTTGGGTGTCCGACGCCTACCTGTCGACCGGTGTGAACGGCCCGATCAACGGCTGGTGCTGACGAGGTTCATCCTGCGGGTTGGCGGCCCACCGGCCGCCAACCCTCAGTCACCGTAAGGAGGGCTCATGTCCGTTCGCACCTTCCACCGAGGCCGGCTCCTGCTCGCCCTGACCACCGCCCTGACCACCGCCCTGACCGGAGTCGTCGCGGTCGCGTCACCGGCTTTCGCCGACCCCGGTGGGACGCCAGCGCCGGCCACCCCGCTGGCCGTCGCGTTCGACACCGCCGCCGCGCGATACGACGTGCCACGCGACCTGCTGGTGGCGCTGGGGTACGCCGAGTCGCGGCTGGACATGCACGCCCGCACACCGAGCGCGGCGGGCGGTCACGGGCTGATGCACCTGGCGAGCGCCCCCGGCGTGCGCACCCTGGACGAGGCCGCCGCGCTGACCCGGCTCAGTCCGGCCGCGCTGCGGACCGAACCCGCGGCGAACGTGCTCGGGGCGGCGGCCGTGCTGCGCTCGTACGCCGACCAGGCGGGCCTCGACGCCGCAACGCGCGACGACGTGAACGGTTGGTACGGCGCGGTCGCCCGGTACGGCGGCGCCAGCGAGGCGTCGGTCGCGCGGCTCTACGCCGACACCGTCTACGACCTGCTGCGGACCGGGTTCACCGGGCGCGGCGAGGCGGTGGCCGGGCGACCGGTCGCGCCCCGGCGGGGTGGCCTGGAGCGGGCCGCCGTGCTCGGCGGGATCGGCACCCTCAGCACCGACTACGGGCCGGCCGCGTGGGCGCCGGCGAGCACGAGCAACTACACGGTGGCCAGTCGACCGGGCAGCCACCCGGTCACCCGCATCGTCATCCACATGACGCAGGGCTCGTACGCCGGCGCTGTCAGCTGGTTCCAGAACCCGGCCGCCCAGGCCAGCGCGCACTACACCTTCCGCTCCTCCGACGGGGCCGTCACCCAGTCGGTGCGGGAGAAGGACATCGCCTGGCACGCCGGCAACTGGACCTACAACACCGAGTCGATCGGCATCGAGCACGAGGGGTTCGTCGACAACCCCGCCTGGTTCACCGACTCGATGTACCGCGCCTCGGCCGCGCTCACCCGTAGCCTCGCCACGAAGTACGGCATACCCAGGGACCGGGCGCACATCATCGCCCACCGTGAGGTGCCCGGTGCCACCCACACCGACCCGGGCCCGAACTGGAACTGGACCTACTACATGCAGTTGGTGAATGGAATCACTGGCATCGGCTCCGGCGTGGTGACCACCGAGGCGTCCAGCCTCAACGTGCGCTCCGGCCCCGGCGCCAGCTATCCGGTCGTCGGCTCGGTCGCCGACGGCGCCACCGTCGCCGTCTACTGCCAGGCCGTCGGCAGCACGGTCACCGGCCCGTACGGCACGACCTCCGTCTGGAACCGGATCGGCACCAACCGCTACGTCTCGGACGCCTTCGTGGTGACCGGCTACGACGGGTACATACCGAACGTGCCGCGCTGCTGAGGGCGCGGTACGACCACGACCGCTCAGGCGGCCGCCGACGAGCCGAAGAGCAGGTCCAGCTGGGCGTCCAGCGCGCCCAGCGCCTGCTCGGCGGTGTACTGCCCGCCCAGCAGATAGACGCCGAGCCCCTCCATCAGCGCGAGCAGGCCGGCCGCGGCGGCGGCACCGTGGCGGTCGGGCAGGACGCTGGCGATGAACCCGGTGAACTGCGCGGTGTCCTCGTGCAGGCTCGGCGCGGCCGACGGTCGCACCGCCGTGTAGGCGAGGAACGCGAGTGCCACCCGCCCGTTGTCGCGGGTGCGTTCGTCGAGCGGCAACAGCGCGGCGAGCATCGTGCGCAGCAGCAGCCGAGGCGACGGGTTCTCGCCCAGCCCTGCCACCGCCTCGGTGACCCGGAGCTGGCTGCGCTCCCGCACCACGCTCAACGCGAACGCCATCATCTCGTCCTTGGTCCGGAAGTAGTGCTGGACCATCCCGGCGGACACGCCGGCCTCGGCAGCCACGTGTCGGAGGCTGACGGCCTCCAGGCCCTGGTCCGCGGCGACCCGCATCAGCGCGTCCGCGATGAGGGTGCGTCGCTCCTGGTGATCGACCTTCTTGGGCATGGCCTCGATCGTTTCACAGTGGGTGGCCCGGAGACTCCGCCAGCGCGACGGTCACCGGCTGACGGTCTGGCTCACCGGAGTGCCCCGCGCGCTGCGCAGCAGGCCGTCCGGGTCGTCGGCGTACAGTCGCAGCTCGTTCACCGGCGTGGACCCGGCCTTCGGCAGGTCGAAGGTCAGCGGCCGGCGCAGCAGGACGTCGATGCTGGTCTGGCTGCCGACCGAGATGGACACCACCCGACGGTCACCCTCCTGCTCGACCTGCACCGATCTGCTCGACGGCAGCGAACGGTAGCGCTTGCGCAGCGCCTCGACGTCCGTCCACGGGATCCAGATGTCGATGCCCGAGCTGAGCCGCACCCGCAGGCCCCGGTCGCCCACGACGTGGGGGTGGATCGTCATGCTGGCGAACAGGCCGATCATCCAGAGCAGACCCCAGATGCCGAGGCCCAGCACGATCCAGCGGGCGGGCCGCCACGGCACCACGTGGGTGACCACCACGTCGAAGATCGGGATCTCCACGACCGACAGGCCGATGAAGATGCCCAGGATCGGCTTGACCACGCCGAGGTAGCCGAACGGCTCGTCGCCGGGCCCCAGCGGCAGTGGACGACGCCGCGCCCACACGTACAGGCTGCGCCACGTCGCGGCCTCGGCCTCGGCCGCCCGACGCAGCAGCGGGCCCACCCGCGCCCTGGTCGGTGTCCTGGTGTCGTTCATGGTCGTCCTTCTCGCTCGGGGGCCGACGGTCCGTGCGGCGTGACGGTTCCGGCGCCGCCGTCCACTGTGACGAGCTGCCCGGTGGTGATGGTCCGGGTGGCGTCCGGCACGCAGATGACGGCGGGAATGCCGTACTCACGGGCCACCGTCGGGCCGTGCGCCATGATCGCGCCGGTCTCGGTGACCAGCGCCGCCGCGGTGAGGAACAGCGGGGTCCAGCCGGGGTCCGTGGTCGCGGCGACCAGGACTTCGCCGGGCTCGACGTGGGCCCAGCCCGGGTCGTTCACGACCCGGGCTGGGCCGGTCACCCGGCCCGCTGACGCACCCACTCCGGCGAGCGTCCCGTCGCCGGTCGATGCCGCCGGCAGGACGGTCTCCACATCCGTACCGTCGGAGAGCAGTGCCACCGGCACCGTCCGACGCCGCATCTCGCGGCGGTGCACGGCCCGTCGGGCGGCGACGGTGCCGCGCAGATCAACACCCTGGTGTACGACGGTGTGCACCTCGTCGAGGGTCAGGAACATGATGTCGTCGGGTTGGTCCAGCGACCCGCGGGCGTGCAGGTCGACGCCGATGAGCAGCAGTTGGCGACGGGTCTCGCGCAGCGGGTACAGCCCGGCGAACTTGCCGGCCTCGCGCAGGCCGGCCAACGACCGCGCCCGGCGCAACAGGAAACCGGCGATCCTGCCCCGCACCGGCCGCCGACGGCGAGCTCGGGTGACCAGTTCCTGCAGCGCTGTCTCGGCCGCCGAGGCGGCCCGCTGGAAGCGCTGGTCGGGACCCTGTTGCGGATCGGTCACCCGCAGGTAGTTGGCGACCGCGGCGAAGACCGGCGTGGGGTCCTCCGCCCAACGTGGCACCCCGAGGTCGACTTCGGCGACGCCCCGATGCCCGTAGACGTCCAGGAAGGCCGCCATGCCGATGTCGGGCAGCGTCCCGCGCAGGTGGCGTGCGGCCAACTCGGCCGGCGGGGTGTCGAGGAGAAGCCGGCGGTGCTCGCCCACGCCCTGGGCGAGCCGCCACAGGGCCAGGTCCATCTCGATGGTGACGTTGTGCGGCATGCCGCCGAGCACGGTGTGGATCTCGTCCGGGCCGGCGACGCCCTTGAGCAGCGCGGTCGGCAGGGCGGCGGCGAGCATCCCGGCGACGATCGGCCACATGATCGCGTCGGCGCGGTCGTCGGCGTCGGCGTCGTCCTGTGCCTGCACGAAGCGCAGCCGGTCGGCGGTGGTACGCAGGTCGGCGGGGGCGGCGGAGCTCACCCTCAGCTGCTCGATCGCCTCGAACATCCGGGTCCGCGCGGCCTCCGGACGGGCCAGCGCCCGCAGGATCCCCGCCACCGCGCGACGGGCCGTGCGCAGCGACGCGGCTCCCGATGCCCCACCGCGCCGGTCGCCGCCGCTGGTCGGGGCGAACCGGGGATCCGCCAGCACGTGCTGCATCACAGCCTGGGCGCGCGGCCCGAAGTCGACCGCCAGGAGCTTCACCAGTCGCTTGCGGGACGACCGGTCGCGCGCGAGGTCGGTCAGGTCGCCGTAGAGGCGGCCGCCGATGTCGACGATCTCGACCCGTACCCCGAGCGCGGCGAGCATCGCGGCGATCTGCGTCCGCAGGGTCGACATGCCCATCGGGGTGACCGGTTGAAGCATGCCCTGAACGTGCCCGAATTCCAGGTAGACGCGGGGGAGGGGCTTCTCGCTGAGCGGCGGGGCGGGGAACAGGCTGGTGATCGGCCGGGACTGGAGGAGCCACAGCGCGTCGTCCGCGTCGATGGCCCACTCGACATCCTGTGGGCAGCCGAAGTGGGCCTGCAACCGATCGCCGGTGGCGCGAAGGCGGGCCAGTTGCGGGGACGTCAGGCATCCGGCCTCGGTGCGCGTGACGTCGTCGAGGATGTAGTGGTCGACGGCGGCGGCGCCGTCCACCACTGTCGTACCGAGGCCGGCAGCGGCGTCGACGGCCATCTCGTCGCGGCGACCGGTCAGCGGGTTCGCGGTGAACAGCACTCCCGCCACCGTGGGCGTGACCATGCGCTGCACGACGACGGCCATCCGCACCGTTTGGTGATCGATGCCGCGGGCGTCGCGGTAGGCGGTCGCGCGGTCGCCGTGCAGCGAAGCCCAGCACTTCTCGATGGCGGCGATCAGCTCGGCGGTGCCGGTGACGTCGAGGACGGTGTCCTGCTGCCCGGCGAAGCTCGCGTCCGGCAGGTCCTCGGCGGTGGCGCTGGAGCGCACCGCCACCGGGCCCGCGCCGAGCCGCTGGTACGCGGCGACGACCTGGGCCGTGGGGACGACGCCGAGCCGGTATGCCTCGGTGGTGACGCAGAAACCGTCGGGGACCCGCTCGCCGTGCCGGATCAGCTCGCCCAGCCCGGCCGCCTTGCCGCCGACCAGGGCGGTCATGGTGGCGGTCACCTCGGACAACGCGATCACGTGCATGGGAGCCCACTCTCATTGCAATACAACTGCATTGCATCTGACCGTACCCTCTTGGCGATGCGACTGCAATGTCACCGCTGTGGGTGCGCCACCTCGGGATCGGAACGTTGCCGGGATCTGCCATGCTCGGGCCGGTGACGACCGGCCGCCCGACCACAGCCCGTTCCCACCGCCGCCCTCGAAGCCGTGCCATCCGCGTCCTCCTCGCGCTCGTCGCGGCGGCGGCCGTCCTGGGCGTCGCGGTGGTCGCGGTGCCGATGCTGCGACCGGCCGGGCCGCGCCCGCTCTTCCAGATGCCGGTGACCTGCGGCGAGACGTGGCAGCTCAGCACCTACCCCGGTCACGACGACTACGACGTCGATTTCTTCCCGACCGAGGGTGAGACGTGGGGGCGGCCGGTGCTCGCCTCGTACGCCGGCACGGTCACCGTGGCGGGCATCAACGGCTCGCTGGGTGGTCGGAATCCGGAGAACCCGGACGGCCCACGGGGGCGCGGCGGTGGCTACTGGGTGAAGATCGACCACGGCGGTAAGTGGGAGACGCAGTACCTGCACATGCTCGAACCGCCACTGGTCACGGTCGGTCAGAAGGTCGCCCAGGGTGACCAGATCGGGCGGCTCGGCAGCACCGGCAACTCCGGCGCTCCGCACCTGCACTACGAGCAGCGCCGCGGCTGGGAGAAGGTCGAGACCCACTTCGACGGCACGCCGTCGGGCATCACCACCGACGAACGCGAACAGATCCTGCGGCGGGTGAGCAACAACTGCCCGGCCGTTCCCTGAGGACCGCAGTTTGCCCGGCACGGCTCGGGGGCACTGATTCGATGGACAGTGCAGACGCAGGGGAGGAGCCGGTCATGGCCAAGGGTGACGTCGACACGTACCACGAGGACGGGCAGTGGAAGAACAAGCCGGAGGGCCACGAGCGGGCCACCAGCACGCATGACGTGAAGGCTGACGCGCAGGCCGAGGGCCGCGAGATGGCGGCCGAGCGCGGCGTCGAACACGTGATCAAGAAGCAGGACGGCACGATCGGGGAGAAGAACACCTACCCCCGCAGCCGCGACCCTCGGGACATCGAGGGCTGACAGCCTCCAGTCTCAGCGGACCGACCTCCTCGGCGTGGCAGAGGAGGTCGGTCCGCTTGTGCGTGGCCGATGCCGAACCAGCTTTATCCCCGTACGAAAAATATGGGTGTTTTGTGGGGTTATAGTCCAGTTCGGGGCTGGAGTGAAAGCTGGGAGTGGGCATGTCGTTTCGGGGCCGGCGTCGTCCGAGCAGCATCGCAGCGCTGGCGGTAGCCGTGACTGTGGGAGTTCTCGGGGTTGCGCCGCTCCCGGCGTCGGCGGCCGGTTCCGTCCTGTTCGACCAACCCTTCCACAACAACACCGCCAACGGCATCGGCCCGCTTGCGGTGCCCGCCGTGCCCGGCGCCGGCGCCACCAACGCCGCCTGCCTGAGCGCCGCAGGCAACTCCACCACCGGCCCGCTGCTCAGTTGCACCACCTCCACCGACCCGCAGGGCGCGGGCAAACTGCGCCTCACCCCCGCCACCATCAACCGGCAGGGCGGCGTGTTCGGCGCGGTGAGCGTTCCCACCTCGCAGGGCCTGCACCTCACCTTCAACACCTACCAGTACGGCGGCACGAACCCGGGCGCCGACGGCCTGGCCTTCGCAGTGGCCGCCGTGGACCCCGCCAACCCGAGGTCCCCGTCGACCCTCGGCCCATCGGGCGGCTCGCTGGGCTACTCCGCGGCGTTCAACGGCGTGTCCGCAGGGCTCTCCAACGGCTACCTGGGCGTCGGGCTCGACGTCTTCGGCAACTTCAGCAACAGCACCTACCAGGGGACCGGCTGCACCAACCCGCCGTACATCTCGACCACCGGCGGGCGGGTCCCCGGCCAGGTCGTGATCCGTGGACCAGGTGGCAACGGCGTCGGCTACTGCGCCATCGACAGCACCGCCGGAAGCACCTCGGCACCTGCCCTGCCGCTGCGGGCCAGCACCCGGGCCGCGTCCGTGGTGCCGGTCGAGGTCGTCATCAACACCACCTCGTCGCCGTACACCACCGATACCGGTATCACCACTCCGGCCGGTCAGTACCGGGTCAGGTTCACCCCGGTCGGCGGGGCCGCCCGGACCCTGTCAGGCATGCTTCCGGTCGTGTCGCCCGGCCTGTACCCGTCGCCGACCTGGCTGAACCCCAGCGGCTACCCACGGCAGGTCGCCTTCGGCTGGGTGGGCTCGACCGGCTCGGTCACCGACTTCCACGAGGTGGACAACGCTCGGGCGGTCAGCTTCAACCCGGTGCCCGACCTGAACGTGTCACAGACCAGCTCCGTCGGCGCCGCCCCGCAGCCCGGTGACCCGGTCACCTACTCGATCACCGCCGGGGTCGATGCCGGCGCCACCGAGACGTCGCCGATCTCGGTCACCCAGACCGTTCCCGCCGGAGTCCTCCCACGCGTGGCCTACGGCTCCGGCTGGGTCTGCGTCGCGCCATCCGGACAGACCGTCACCTGCACCAACAGCAACGGCCCGTTCGTCGGCGGCACCTCCCTGCCGCCCATCACCGTCGTCGCGACAGTCACCGGCACCGGTGTCACACCGACGCAGATCCAGACCACGACAGTCGCGACCTCGTCGTCGATCGACGCGAACCCGGGCCTCGCCACCAGCACCACACCTGTCGCGCCGGCCACCGCACCCAGTGGCGTCACCGTCACCCCGGCCCAGAGCTCCGTCTCCGGGGGCGTCCCGGTCACCGTCGGCGGCAGCAACCTCGCCGGCGCCACCGCGATCACCATCGGTACGGCCGCCGAACAGCAGGCCGGCACGTCCGTGCTGCTGGTGCCGTGCACCTCCGGCCCGGCCTCCGGGTGTTTCACAGTGAACCCCAACGGCACCCTCGCCATCTCCTCCATGCCCGCCCGGTCCGGCCCGGCGACGGTCACGGTCAGCGTCGTCACCCGAGGCTCGGCCGGGTCGGCGAACTTCGTCTACGCGTCCACACCGGGCACGCCCACCACCCCCACAGCGGTCGCGGGCGTCACCAGCGCCACAGTGAGCTGGACCGCGCCGGACAACAACGGCAGCCCGATCACCAGCTACCTGATCACCCCGATCCGGGACGGCGTCACCCAACCGACCCTGACCTTCGACGCCTCCACCACCAGCCGCACCCTGACCGGGCTCACCGCAGGCTCGTCGTACGCCTTCCGGGTGGCGGCGGTGAACGCGTTCGGCACCGGCGTGGCCAGCCCACCCTCGGCGGCGGTGGTCCCGTACACAGTGCCGGGAGCGCCGACGAACACCTCGGCCACCGCCGGAACCAACGCCGCCAGGGTGAGCTGGACGACCCCGGCCAACGGGGGATCGCCGATCACCGGTTACACGGTGACGCCGTATCTCGGCGCGGTGGCGCAGACACCCCGGGTCTTCAGCGGAACCGCCACGACCCAGATCGTCACGGGGCTGACCGCCGGTGCCACGTACACCTTCCGGGTGGCCGCGACGAATGCCGGCGGGACCGGCCCGCAGTCGGCCCCCTCCGGGCCGGTGACGGTCAACGCGCCACCGACGCTGACCTTCCCACCGCCCCCACCCGGCAAGGCGTACGAGCCGTACCAGTACCAGCTCACGGTGACCGGCGGCACCGGCCCGTTCACCTGGTCGGTCAGCGCCGGGAGCCTGCCCGCCGGGCTGACCCTCGACCCGGTCACCGGTCTGCTCTCCGGCACGCCCACAGTGTCCGGGACGTTCCCGTTCACCGTCCGGGTGACCGACTCGTTCGACCAGTCCGCGACCCGACCGGTCGACCTGGTCATCACCCCGCTCGGTGGACTCTCCATCAACGTCCCGGCGATCTCGGCGCTCGGCACCGTCACCTCGGGCACCACCGGCGTCTCGGGCCAACTCGGCCCGGTGACCGTCACCGACGACCGTGGCCCGTTCTCCGGCAACTGGGTCAGCGTCGTCTCCAGCACGAGCTTCACCACCGGCTCCGGCTCGGGCGGAGAGACCATCCCCAACAGCAACATCACGTACGCCTCGGGGCCTGCCCTCGCCGGCACCGGGGTCGGATCCTTCGTCCCGCAGCCCGGGGCGGTGCTGAACACCCCGCGTGTGGCCGCGGGGTGGTCCGGCCAGGCTGGAGGCCCGAACTCCGCCACCTGGAACCCCACGCTGTTTCTGACCCTCCCGTCCGGGGTGGTGGTCGGCGACTACGTGGCGGTCGTGACGCACTCCGTCATCTAGCCCCCTCCAGCCCTCGCCCTCGCCCTCCCATGTCGATCATGGAGTTGTGGTGGGTGGCGAATCGGTCTTGTCGTTCTCAAGCCGGGCACCACAAGCCATGATCGACTCGCTGGACGATGCTGCCCGGCCGTTCCGGGGAACGGCCGGGCAGGTGGTGGGTGGAGTGGGACGGTGGGTGGGTGGTCAGGCCCACTGGGTCTGGCGCCGGCGGACGAGGTACCAGCCACCAAGGGCGACCAGCACCAGCAGGGCGATGCCGCCGACCGTGTAGACCAGCCAACTCGGCCCGCTGGACGTCGCGACCGTCATCGGCGCCGCGACGGGTAGGACGATCTTCCCGGTCGCGGTGCTTTCCACGGTGCCGCTGGCGAGCTTCGCGTGCACGTCCCAGGTCCCGGCGGGCAGGGCCTGGTTGACCTCGATCCGAACCTGACCGCTCTGGCCGGGCAGGATCGTCACGCCGTTGGTCACCTTGAACGGACCGGCCTGGACCGCCGCCTTGGTCAGCGACAGGGTGCCGGTCATGTCCAGCGCACGTTCGCCGGTATTGGTGACCTTCGCGGTGACCACGGGGAACTCCCCGGTGCCCGGCTCCGCGGCCAACCCTTCGATCCGGAAGTCCGTTGGCGGCTCACCACCGGGACCGATGTCGAGGTAGACCCGAATGCCCACCCGGTGGATCTGGGTGACGTTGCCGGTGCGCTCCTTCACGCTGGTGACCTGCGCCCAGATCGCGGCGTACCGCTCGCCCTTCGACGCCTTCTTCGGCACGGCGAGCTCGACCTCGACCGGTCGTCGCTCGCCCGGGTCCAGCCGCATCGTGGCGGTCTTCAGCCGGATCCACCCGCTCAGTTCGTTGCCGGTACGCCCTTCGGGCACGGTGAAGGCGTTGTTCTCGACCGACGCGGCTCCGGAATAGAACTCGATTTTCTGCGCCTCGGCGGAGGTGTTCTGCACCTCGACCCGGCGGTTGATCGTCGTGCCGGGCTTCAGGTGATCCACGATGTAGACCTGGGCCCTCGGGTCCTGCACCCGGCTGGCCGGGATGTCCAGCATCCGGATGCTGATCGCGGCTTCCTCGGCTGGGTCCTGTCGCTGCTCCCGCACGGCAACGGCTGGTGCCGCCGAAACCCCGAGCGCCACGAGGGCGACCGAGGCCAGCAGCACCAGCCGGCCGAGCGGCTCAGAACACCGAATGTGTCACCGTCCCGGTGTAGACACCCTGGACGGTGCCGACGGGGATGTTCACCACCAGGGTGGGGTTCCAGGTGGCGAAGTTGTTGCCGGTGCCACCGGTGTGTGTCATCGCCGTCCGGGGGACGTTGATGATCACCTGCTGGGCCGCGGTGGGTTGGCCCGGCGTGAAGGTGCCAGAGCCGGCGGTCGCCGTAGCGGGGCCGGACCAGTACAGAACGTTGATGTTCGGGATCGTCTCCCCGGAGGAGCCGCCACCGGTGATGAAGTCGGTGGAGATGACGGTGGCCGTCCAGTTGGGGGTGAGCGAACCTCGCTGGTCCAGCACGGTGACCGGGCCGAGCAGACCGGTGACGGTCGAGCCCTCAATGCCGTGACCGATGTTGGCCGTCGCCGGCACGGTGATCGACAGGCCGCCGGCGGCGTCGACGGTGAGGGTCACGATCGTGTCACCCGTGGTGTCCGCGGCGGCCGGTCCGGCGAGCGCTACGACGGCGGCGACGCCGGCCAAGCCCGCGAGAATCTTTCTACGCATCGAGTCTCCTTTGTGCTGAAGTGCGCTGGGAAGCACTTAAGAGACTAACTACGCAAAACGCCCATTCATGCTCGAATGACGCGAGCATCACCCGGTGGACGTTCGATGATCGTGCTCGATCCTGGATGCGGCGGCGTCGTGTTCGCGGGAGGGGCCTCTTTCCTGGATCGAGCACGATCATGCATGGCCCGCCGCGCGCGCTGGGCCCGCGCGGAGGGCGCGCACGGCAAGGGCTCGGCGCCGTACCGGCCGCCGAGCCCTGCGAGCGGATTCAGGCCGCGACCACGTACGGGAACGTGGCGGAACGGGCGGCCTTGGTGACCTCCGAGGTGAGGCCCGCCGTGGTGCCGGTGTTGAGGACCAGGGAGAACATCACCTCGGGCACGTTGTCGGCCAGGGTGCGCCCGTTGCGGACCGCGAAGCCGAAGTTCGCGGCCGTGCCGACCTTGTACGAGAGCAGGTCGGGGTAGAGCTGCCGGGCGACGCTCCAGCCGTACGCCTGCGGGTCCGGTGCGGTGCCGTTCGCCTTGACCACCCCGGCGACCGCGTTCGCGATCTCCTCCCCGCCCTCGGCGAGGTCGTTGCTGGGATGCCGGAAGTTGGCGGGGTCGGAGAAGTCGGTGTCGTGGGGCCAGAAGATCGGCCACATCATGGGGTGGGCGGCGCGGTTGATCTGGCGCCATCCGCCGGCGTCGGTGGCCAGCATGGTGCGACACCACACGCCGATCTCGGTGCCGTCGCGCAGCAGCGGCTCGTCGTGGGAGACCTCGAGGACGATCGACTCGACGGTGGTGCCGGCGAAGCTGTTCTTGGCCTGGTCGGCCCGCCACGCCGAGCGGTCCACCCGCGAACCGTTCTTGACCGCGCCGTTGACGGTGGCGAGTTCGTCGAGGTCGATGAAGAAGGGGTCGGTGATCCGGCCGGCCCAGATCCGGACGTTGCCGCCGGTCGTCACCTCGCCGGTTCGCCCCTCGGCGATGGGGGTGCCCATCGCGGCGTCGTCGCGGGCATCCGCTCCGGTGAGCTCGTACAACTGGAGGGCCTGCCGGGCGTCGCCGTCCGGCTCGCCGAAGGCGAATCGGTAGGTCAGGTCCTCCACCTCGGCGCGGTTGATGTGAATCTTGATCTCGTAACGCGCCTCGGCGTGGAAGCCGCGCTTGATGTCGGCCCTGGTCACCGAGCTGTTGACGTCCATGACGAACACCGTGGCGCGGTCACCGTTGAAGACGTACAGGTCGTCGATGTACAACTGGCCGCCCTGGGCGGCCAGGGGCGTATCGAGGTGGTGCGACATGAGCTCACTCCCGGAACTGCCGGATTCTTGACTAATCCGAACATAGTGGGCATGAGCCGGACCTCCCCTCCCATCGAGTCAATCCGGTTCGAGGAGGTGGGCGAGGCTCCAACGGCGGTGGGCCGCCCGTAGTTCACCTCGGACGGCCCTCGCCTTCGTGCTCGGGTTGATCAGATGCGAGACCACTTCTGGTTGGCGGCGCCGAGGCAGTCCCACAGGTGCAGCTTGCCGCCGTTGTTGGGGTTGGCCTCCCGTACGTCGACGCACTTGTTGGCGTTGAGGTTGACCAGGTCGCCGGAGGCGTTGAGGGTGAAGCGTTGCGCGGTGTTGCCGTTGCAACTGACCAGGTTGACCTCGGTGCCGTTGGCGGTGCCGGCCCAGGCCGGGTCCATGCACTTGCCCATCGCGCGGACGGTCCCGTCGGAGGCGAAGGTCCAGTTCTGGGCCGCCGTGGTGTTGCAGTCCCAGATCTGGAGTTTGGCGCCCTCGACCGGGTCGGCGCCGGGGATGTCGATGCAGCGACCGCTCTGCGCGCCCCGGATCCGGTTGGTGCCGGGAGTCGGGTCGCCCCCGCCACCCGAGGTGTAGCTGGACACCCGGACGTAGTCGACGAGCATCTGCTGCGGGAACTGGGTCGAGCCGTCCGGGTAACCGGGCCAGTTACCACCGACCGCCACGTTGAGGATCATGAAGAAGGGGTGGTCGAACACCCAGCGGCTGCCGCCGAGCCGAGCGGGATCGACCCGGTGGTACTGCACCCCGTCGACGTACCAGGTGATGACGTTCGGCTCCCAGTCCACCCGGTAGGTGTGGAAGGTGTCGGCGAGCGGCGCGTCAAGGGTGCGGCTGCCCGTGATGCCGCCGCCGCCGGAGTAGCCGGGCCCGTGCACGGTGCCGTAGACGGTGTTGGGCTCCCTGCCGATGTTCTCCATGACGTCGATCTCGCCCGCGTCGGGCCACCCGCCGCCGGTGCCGAGCATCCAGAAGGCCGGCCAGATGCCCTGACCGCGCGGGATCTTGATCCGGGCCTCGAACCGCCCGTACGTCTGGGTGAAGGTGGCCGCCGTCAGCAACCGTGCCGACGTGTACTCGCAGCGCCCGTAGTGGCACTGGTAGTTGGCGGGATTGTCCCGGCGGGCGGTGATGACCAGGTTGCCCTGGCCGTCGTGGACGGCGTTGCTGGTGCTGTTCGTGTAGTACTGCCGCTCGTTGTTGCCCCAGCCGCCGCCGCCGGTGTCGAACCGCCACTTGTTCTGGTCGACGGGCGTGCCGGCGGGAGAGTTGAACTCGTCCTGCCAGCTGATGGGGCCGATGGCGGCCTCGGCCCGGTCGGGGTGCGCCGGGACGACGAGCGCCGTCGCGGTCGCGACGAGGGCGGCCGCCAGGAGTACGAGGGGGCGGAAGCGGAGGCTGGGCCGGGCTGTGAACACGGGAGGCTCCTCAGCTTGGGAGTGGTGGAGGCGGTTCGCCAGGGTAGAGAGCGCTCTCTAAAGCGAAGCATGTCGATATCATGCCTTTCTGTCAAGAGTGTTTCCAGTATCACGACTGTCCGTTACCGCCCGATGCTGACCAGTGAGCGGCGGAGCGCTGACCCCGGTCGTCGCCGTTGCATCGCTCGATGCCTCCGAGATGGACGACGCGACCCATCGAAGGAGTTCGGCGCGGCCGAGGGTTACTCGATAGCGGTCGAATCGACCCTTCCTATTGCCGTGGGGCGTCCACGCGGGACAGGATGACGAGGCGTGCCGGAAACTTTCCCGTAACCTGCGCGCTGCTGGTCTCTGTCACAAGGAAGTGGGAGTCAGTCATGAGCGAGGCGTCGACGGCGCTGGGTGTGCGCCTCTACCCGGATCTGGTCGAGCGGGGTGGCCTGGCCCCCGCGCTGATCGAAACCGCTGCCCGCCACGGGCTCGACATCGGCCGGGTGACCGCGCCGGAGCAGGGGCGGGCCCGGTTCACCTGCGCCGAGCTGCACTCCGACGAGGGCGTGGTCTGCGTGGGGCTGGGCTCGCAGGCCCGATACTTCATGATTGACCTGCGCGTCTCGGGAGAGGTTCTCGCCCGCGGTGACGTCATGGACCTGGTGCAGGTCGCCCAGGTGGCCGCTGCCTGGCGGGCCGGCCTGACGTTCGCCGAGCTGACCGCCCGGTTCCCGTTCATGGAGGAGATCAAGCACCGCCCGGCGCCGGTGGCCCAGGTCAGCTAGTCGGCAGGTCAGCAGCGCAGCCGAGGTGGCAGAGGTGACTCCGCACCGGCACTCCGGTTGAGGTAGGTCGACTGGACGAAGTCGACGAGGCGCTCCGCGTCGGTCGCAATCGAGGCCAGTCCGAACGAGACGCGGACCGCGCCGCCCGTCGGTAGCCCCAGCGCGGCGAGGTACTGGTCGATCGTGTCGACCCCCGCCAACAGCCGCTGCCGCATCGACGTCCGGCCCAACCCGAACGCGCCCTCGGCCGCGCCCGGGTTACAGAAACAGCCGGTACGCAGGGAGAGCCCGGCCGTTGCCGCCTCCCGCGCCACGAGCCGTTCGTCGACCAGCGTGCCGTCCGGGTGCCGGAGGTTGAAGGTCACCGTGCCACCGCGCCCCGCACCCGTCGTCGGCCCGTACACCTGGACCAGCGGCCCGCCGGTGTCGTGCCGCAGGGTGGCCAGCCGCTCCAGCAGCCACTCGGTGAGCAGGCCGACCCGGGCGTGGACGAGGTCCACGCCGATCGAGTCGAGCCAGCGCAACCCGAACTCCACGTCCGGGATGCTCAGGAAGTTGAGCGTGCCGTCCTCGAACGCCGACTCGTCGTCCATCGGCCGGTGCCAGTCGCCCTGCACGCTCACCGCGCGGATCGTGCCGCCGGCGAACCACGGTCGGCGCAACCGGGCCAGCGCCGAACGGCGCGCCAACAGCGCGCCGACCCCGGTGGGATACCCGAAGAGCTTGTACCAGCTCAGGCAGACGAAATCCGGCCGGACGACGCCGAGGTCCAGCCGGTTCGTCGGCGCGAAGGCGGCCGCGTCGAGCAGCACGTCGTAGCCGCGCTGGTGGGCCAGCTCCACCCAGCCCAGCGGGTGCTGCACCCCGGAGAAGTTGCTTTGCGCCGGATAGGCGAACAGCCCGCGCCGACCGGGCCGACCCCACCGACGGGCTCGGCTGGCGTCCAGCGCCGCGACCAGGTCCGACTCGGCGAACCGTAGCTCCGGCCCGTTCAGCGGCAGGTAGCGTACGGACGCGCGAGCCGACCGGGCGTACTCGCGGATGCCGTTGACCGAGTTGTGGTTGTCCCAGGTGAGCACGAGCGGCGCGGCCCGGCCGAAGTCGTACGCCTCGCCGACCAGCCGGCAGGCGCCGCTGGCGTTCGGGGTGAAGATGACCGCGTACTCGTCCGGGTCGGCGCGGAAGAAGTCGAGCACCGCGCGTCGCGCCGACTCCACCAGCGAGCCCGCCGCCACGCTCGTGGGGTTCTCCGAGTGGGGGTTGCTGTACAGGCCGGCGAGCAACCGGTCGTGGTGGGCGCGAACCTGCGCCTGGGCGGCCACCCCGGCTCCGGCGTAGTCGAGGTACACCTGCCCGTCGGTGTCCAGGTGTCGGTACTCGCTGGCGCGCAGCTCGTCGATCCGGCCGGTGGCGGCGTATCCCGGCAGCGCCGTGGGGGAGGCGGGTGGCGTCGGGTCAGGACGCACGACGGGGATCCCGTCGGAGCAGGACCGCCCAGGCCGCGCCCAGGAAGAGCAGCACGAAACCGCCGAGCACCAGCCAGTCGACCCACACCGGCCGGGAGAAGCTGTCGCCGTACGTGGCCAGCAGCGGCGGGCCGAGCGGGGAGCCGCCGTCGCGCCAGAGCCGCTCCACCCCGGCGGTGTGCCCCAGGCCCTCGAACGCCCACCGGTTCGACATCGCGTAGCTGAGCCACTGACCGCCGGCCGCCATGGCCGGCACCGGCAGGATCGCGCCGACGAACAGCACCTGTGGGAAGCAGAGCATCGGCAGCATGAGCGTCGCCTGGGCCGCGTCGGACACGGCCGCCGAGCAGAGCAGACCGAGGGCGAGCGCCGCCGCCGAGGAGAGCAGCAGGGTCGCGTACAGGGCGGCGAAGTCGGTGCCGCCGACCGGCGGTAACCGGGCCATGGCGCGCAGCACCCCGAGCAGGGCCAGGTCCACCAGGGCGAGCAGCGGCAGCAGCACCGCGACCTTCGCCAACAGGTACGGGACCAGCCGGACACCGGCGAGCCGCTCCCGGCGCAGGATCGGCAGCTCGGTGCAGATCTGGAGGAGCCCGTAGGTCAGCCCGAAGAAGAAGCCGCCGAACGCGATCCAGAACAGGATCATGACGGTCACCGTCGGGCTGGGTCTGGTCGGCTCGAACGCCCCCGGGCGGAACAGCAGCGCGAACATGCCGAGCACCATCAGCGGCGAGCCGAGCAGGATCGCCAGGGTCAGCCGGTTGCGGCCGACGATCTCCGTGTTGCGCGCGGTGAGGACCGCCCACTGGCGCAGCCGGCCGACGCGCCAGGGCGGCGTCGCGGCGACGTCAGCGTCGTCGGTGGTACGGGGACGCTGTTCGGCCGCGCGATGCTCGGCGAAGCGATCGGGCCACTCGGCGGGTTGCGTCGCCTCGTCGAGCCGGAGGTGGACCTCGACCAGGGACCGCAGGCCGAAGAACTCCCGGGCGGCGGCCGGGGTGCCGGTGAACGCCAGCCGGCCCTGACGGGTCAGCACGACGACCCGGTCGCAATGGTCCACGTCGGTGATCTGGTGAGTGGTCAGCACGACGGTGGCACCTGTGTCGACGAGCGCGCGGAGCAGCCGGAGCAGCTCCACGGCGATCGCCGGGTCCAATCCGGAGGTGGGCTCGTCCAGGAAGAACACGCCGGGTCGGGTGAGCAGCTCGACGGCGATGCTGGCGCGCTTGCGTTCACCGCCGCTGAGCAGGCCGACCGGCGTGGCGGCCCGGTCGGTGAGTCGCAGCTCGGCGAGCACCTCCGCGACACGGTCACTGATCTCGGCCGGCCCGGTGGTGGAGGGCAGGCGTAGTCGGGCGGCGTACCGCAGGGTGCGGGCCAGGGGCAGCTCGCGGTGGATGATGTCGTCCTGCGGAACCACACCGATGGTGCCGGCCGCGGCGCTGCCGTCGTACGTCACGGTGCCCGCCGCCGGTCGCTGTACCCCGGCGAGGATCTCCAGCAGGGTGGTCTTGCCGGCGCCGCTGGCGCCGATGATCGCGACCAGCTCGCCCGGCGCGATGCTCAGGCAGATGTCGGTCAGGATCTGGCGACCGCTCCGGACGCTCTGGCCCAGCCCCTGAGCGGCGATGCCGACACCGGCACGCGGGGGAGACGTGGTCTGCTCGGTCGTCATGTCGAGTGCTCGATCCGGTCGGGGATTGGTCCGCCTGAATATCGTGCCTCGCCGATGCTACTGAGCGGCCGAGCAGTGCGCCCGGAGTGGACGGTCAGCGACCGTCGTCCGTTCAGCCGGTGGTGGTCCGCGCCTGCGCCGGCACCTGGAGGAGATCGAGGCAGTTGCGCCACAGCGTCTCCAGCTGGGTCGGATCGTTGAGCAACTTCGCGAGCAGGACCCGTCCCTCGATCTGGGCGACGATCGATCGGGCGGCCTCCCGGCTGTCGACCGCCGGGCCCGCCAGGCCGCGCTCCTTCGCCTCGACGACGACCTGCTCGATGAGGCTGATCTGCTCCTCGAAGATCTCCTGGAGCCGACCGCGGATCTCCTCGGCCTGGTTGCTGAGTTCGAGGGCGAGGTTGCCGAACAGGCAGCCCGCGACCACGCCGGCCTTCTGCTGGCCGACGCGCTGGACCTCCTCGGTGGCCTCGAACAGGTCCCGGAGCCGCTGCAGCGGGTCGCGCTCGCTGCCGAGCAACTGCTCCCACTGGCGGCGCTGGGTGACCCAGTGCTCGTCGATGACGGTGCGGGCGAGCGCCTGCTTCGACTCGAAGAAGTAGTAGAAGCTGCCCTTCGGCACGCCCGCCGCCGCGCAGATCTCGGCCACGCCGAGCGCCGTGTAGCCGCGCTGCTCGATCAGCGTGGCGGCCGCGTCGAGGATCTTGTTCTTCGCGTCACTGGTCCGACCCATGCCTCGACGATACACGACCGGTCGGCTAGCTTTTAGTAGACCAGTCGTCTAGTGAAGGTGGTTCCCTCATGAACAGCAGTCAGAGCCAGAAGGTCGTCGTGATCACCGGTGCCTCCCAGGGCATCGGCGCCGGTCTCGTGGACGCCTACCGCAAGCTCGGGTACGGCGTCGTGGCGACCTCGCGCTCGATCGGCGCGTCCGACGACCCGGAGATCGTCACGGTCCGGGGCGACATCGCCGAGGCTGACACCGCCGAGCGGGTGGTGCGTGCCGCACTCGACCGCTTCGGGCGGATCGACAGCCTGGTGAACAACGCCGGCGTCTTCGTCGCCAAGCCGTTCACCGACTACACCGACGAGGACTTCGACCAGGTCACCGGGATCAACCTCGCCGGGTTCTTCCACCTCACCCAACGCGCCATGCCGCACCTGCTGGCCAGCGGGGCCGGTCATGTCGTCAGCATCACGACGAGCTTCGTCGACCAGCCCAACTCCAACGTCCCGTCGGTGCTCGCGTCGTTGACCAAGGGCGGCCTCAGCTCGGCGACCAAGTCGCTGGCCATCGAGTACGCGGGTCGCGGTGTCCGGGTCAACGCCGTCGCACCCGGCGTCATCAAGACCCCGATGCACCCGGTCGAGACGCACCAGACGCTCGCGGGTCTGCACCCGGTGGGCCGGATGGGCGAGACCAGCGACGTCGTCGATGCCGTGGTCTACCTCGAGTCCGCCCCGTTCGTCACCGGCGAGATCCTGCACGTCGACGGCGGGCAGAACGCCGGTCACTGATCCCGCCACACCGAGCAGGCCGCCCACCGATGTGTGGGGGCAGGATCCGCACCGCCGGTGCGGATCCTGCCCGACGGCGGCCGGTGCGACACCCTGCGCGGGGGTACGCCTCGTGCGCCGGTGGGTCACCGGCCGCAGTCATCGAGCCCGAGCGGATGCGTTCGACGGGCTGAGGCGGTGGGGTGTCTCGGCGGTGCCGCCGGTGACACGGAGCCCCGGTAGCGCGCAGGGCGCCTCGGCCGGCTCGGCTAGGCGGCGGGTACCGCGGCGAAGAACTGTCGAAGCGCGTCGGCGACCACTGTGGGTGCCGTCATGGTCACGAAGTGCGACTGACCTGGCCAGACGACGTAACGGGCCGCTGGAATCGCCCGCGCGATGGCGTTCATCGTGGTGGGCATCGGCTCCCAGGTGTCCGCGCCGGCCAGCAGGAGAGTCGGCACGGCGATCGAGGACCACCGGGTGATGTCGGTGCTGTCCTGCGCGAGCGCCTCCAGATCGTGCAGCCAGCCGACCGCCGAGCGGCGCGCCTCGACCGGGTCGGGCACCCGATCTCCCGCGCCGGCGGCCATCGCGGCGACGATCTCGGCCGGAACCCGCGTCACATCGTTCAGGGCCGCTGCCATCGCGGCGGCGTCGTCGCGCTCGAAGGCGGCACGGTACCGGTCGAGCAGCGGCGCGACCTGCGCTCCGGCCGCGAAGAGCGGCGGCTCGAAGATCGCCAGGGAGCGTACGTCGCGCGGATCGACCAAGGTGGTGTGCAACGCCAGGGTCGCTCCGTAGGACGCGCCGACGAGATGGACCGGTCGGCCCGAGGATCGCCGGGCGGCCTCGATGACGGCGAGCAGGTCGGCGGTCTCGTCCCGGAAGGACTTGGTGCCGGCCGGAACGTCGCTGGGGCCGTATCCGCGCCGGGCCGGCAGCCACACCTCGTGGTCCTGGGTCAGGTGCTCCGCGACGGTGGCCCAGGAGTGCAGCCCGCCACCTGAGCCGTGCACCAGGACGACGGGGTCTCCGACACCCAGTCGTCGTGCCACCAGGTGGGTTCCGTCGGCCGACTCGACCGACTGATCGTGGCTGCTCACTGCTGCTCCTGTTTCTGGGTCGGCCAGTTGCTCAACGTGGTGTGCACCGCGTCGAGAATCGACTGCCACGACGCGTCGACAGCGCGGGGATGCCCGAAACCGTCGACCGTTTCGAGGCTCACGAAGCCGTGGAAGGTGCTGCGGACGAATCGGATGGCGTCGGTCAGGGCCGGCTCGTCGAGCCCGTACCCGCGCAGCATCGCGTAACTCAGCTCGATCAGGCGTAGGTGCCCGGCCGACCGGGTGCCGACCTCGGGCGGCAGTTGGAGCTGGGTCGCCGCGTACTGCCCCGGATGGGTGACGGCGAACGCGCGCCAGGCGTCGGCGAATCCGACCAGGGCCTGGCGACCGGCCCGCCCCGCCACCGCGATCGCCAGCGCGTCGGCGAAGGTGGTCGCCGCCCGGACCGCGACGTGCTCGATCAACGCGTCCCGGCTGCGGACGTGCACGTACAGGGCCGCGTCCGAGACCCCGAAGTGCCGGGCGACGGCGGCGACGGTCAACCGGGACAGGCCGACCGAATCCGCCAGCTCGGCAGCGGCGGCCGAGACGCGCGCGTTGGTCAGACCCTGCCGTGGCATACCGGACCTTTGCTTCACTAGGAATTAACTTAGGGTTCCTAAGATAGCACCGCAGTCGGCTGCGGGGTTCGGGCAGGCATGAACTGCCCAGTCGGGGGAAGACCGGCCGTTCCACCGCCGAACAGGAGAGCCGGGATGAAAGCCGTCGTCTACACCGACGTCCGGACGGTCGCGGTGAGGGAGGTGCCCGACGCGACGCTGGAGGCGGAGACCGACGCGCTCGTGCGGATAACCTCCACCGCCCTGTGCGGCACCGACCTGCACATGTACGACGGACGCACTAGCGCCGAGCCCGGCCTGGTGCTCGGGCACGAACCGTTGGGCGTGGTGCAGGAGGTGGGCGCCGCGGTGCAGACCGTCCGGCCGGGGACCCGGGTGGTGATCCCCACGCACCTGTTCTGCGGGACGTGTGTGATGTGTGCCCGCGGGCTCTCGGCGGCCTGCCTGCGGGCCCGGGCCGCGGGGCCAGGCGCGGCGTATGGGTATGCCGGGATGGGTCCGTACCGGGGAGCGCAGGCCGACCTGCTGCGGGTGCCGTGGGCCGACGCCAACTGCGTACCCCTGCCCGGCGAGCCGGGGGACGCGTACGAGGACGACTTCGTGCTGCTGGCCGACGCGTTCGTCACCGGGTGGCACGCCGCCACCACCCTCGCCGAGGTTGGGCCCGGTGACACCGTGGCGGTGTTCGGCGCCGGCACAATCGGCCTGCTCGGCGCCTACGCGGCGCTGCTCCGAGGCGCCCGGGTCGTGTACTCCGTCGACGGCGTCGACGCCCGACTCGACAAGGCCGGTGAGATCGGGGCCGTGCCGATCGACTTCCGCAGGGGCGACCCGGTCGAGCAGATCCGGGCCGACCGGGCCCGGACCGGGCTGCCGCTCGGAGAGGAGAAACTGGGCGGTGTCGACAAGGTCATCGACGCGGTCGGGTTCCAGGCCCGCGACCGGGAGCACCCCGACCGGGAGTGCCCGAACCAGGTCATCGCCGACGCAGCCCGGCTGGTCAACGCCGCCGGCGCGATCGCGGTCGCCGGTGTGTACCCGGACCGGGACCCACACCCCGGGCCCGGCGCGGATGGCCACGAGAACCTGGTCGCGCCGTGGGGGGTGCTGTTCAGCAAGGGGGTCGCGGTCCGTTTCGGTCGCACCCACGACCGCCGCTACACCGTCCTGCTGCGGGACCTGGTCGTCGCGGGCCGGGCGCGGCCCAGCGTGATCGTCACCCACCACGGCACCCTGGCCGACGCCCCCGAGCTGTATCGCCACTTCGACCGGCGGGAGCACGGCGTGATCAAGGCGGTGCTGCACCCGAGCTGACCCGGCCGGGATGGCGCGGTGTGCCGCCACGAACCGCCCTTAACGGACGTCAGGGCACTGATCTGTCGTCCGGTGAACTCCGCTCCGCGAAGGTGACGGTCGATGCGTCCGGCCGGCAGAGGCGTGGGTCACATCGGCTGCCCGAGACCCGTGGTGCGCCTCCCGTACGGCGTTGGGCCTGGTTGCCGATCACCGTCGTTCGATGGCACGGCGGGTGCGCTGCGTTACCGGCCGCACCCTCCCTGGCGCGTCTTGCCTGGTGGGAAAGCTGCGGGTAGCGGCGCGGGTCGATCGGCGCGTTGTCGCAGGTCGGCGTGGGTGCGGGAGCCGAAGCGGGGTGCCGGGAGGGGCTGCGGTGGCCGCTGTGGCAGACGAACACTCTGCCACATCTATATTGCCGGATTGTTACTTTTTCAACAGTCCCTCGCCTTGCGGATGGCCCTTCGGCCGCAATACGTTGCCGTCAACAACAAAACCAAGTGAAGGTTCAACCTTCCGGAGGCAACCGATGACGTTGGCGAGGTGGTACGAGCGATGAGCGACGTGCCCATCCTCCTTGAGATGCGCTCCATCACCAAGGAGTTTCCCGGAGTCAAGGCCCTCTCCGACGTCAACCTGGTGGTTCGCGCCGGCGAGATCCATGCCATCTGCGGCGAGAACGGCGCGGGCAAGTCCACCCTGATGAAGGTGCTCAGCGGGGTGTACCCGCACGGCACCTACGACGGCAAGATCATTTACCAGGGGTCGGAGAGCAAGTTCTCCGACATCCGGGCCAGTGAGAACGCCGGCATCGTGATCATCCACCAGGAGCTCGCGCTCATTCCAGGGATGTCGATCGCCGAGAACATCTTCCTCGGCAACGAACCGCGCAAGCGGGGCGCGATCGACTGGAAGGCTGCGAACCGGATGGCGCTGGACCTGATGGCCCGGGTCGGTCTGGAAGAGGACCCGGACACCCTGATCAAGGACATCGGGGTCGGCAAGCAGCAGCTCGTGGAGATCGCCAAGGCGTTCGCCAAGGACGTGAAGCTGCTGATCCTCGACGAGCCCACCGCGGCTCTCAACGAGGCCGACTCCCGTCACCTGCTGGACCTGCTGCGCGGTTTCCGCTCCCGTGGCATCACCTCGATCATGATCTCGCACAAGCTCAACGAGATCGAGGCGATCGCCGACCAGATCACCATCCTGCGCGACGGCCGGACCGTGGAGACCCTCGACGTCAAGGCGGACGGGGTCGACGAGGACCGGATCGTGCGGGGCATGGTCGGCCGCGAGCTGAGCAGCCGGTTCCCGGACCACACGCCGAAGATCGGTGAGGTCTTCTTCGAGGTCCGCAACTGGAACGTCCGGCACCCGATCTCCGCCGATCGGCAGGTCTGCAAGAACGAGAGCTTCGTGGTGCGCCGCGGCGAGATCGTCGGTTTCGCCGGCCTGATGGGTGCGGGCCGCACGGAACTCGCGATGAGTGTCTTCGGCCGCTCCTACGGGGTGTACGAGTCGGGCACGATCATCAAGGACGGCAAGGAGATCGTGCTGAAGTCGGTGGCGGACGCCATCGACAACGGGCTCGCCTACGTCAGCGAGGACCGTAAGGCGCTCGGCCTCAACCTGCTCGACGACATCAAGACGTCGACGGTGGCCGCGAAGCTGTCCAAGATCTCGCACCATGGCGTGCTGAACGAGGTCGAGGAGTATCAGGCGGCCGAGGCGTACCGCAAGGAGTTGCGGACCAAGGCCCCGACGGTCGACGAGGGCGTCTCCAAGCTCTCCGGCGGCAACCAGCAGAAGGTCGTCCTGGCCAAGTGGATGTTCAGCGACCCGGACCTGCTGATCCTCGACGAGCCGACCCGCGGTATCGACGTGGGCGCCAAGTACGAGATCTACGGCATCATCCAGCGGCTCGCCGACCAGGGGAAGGGCGTCGTCGTCATCTCCTCGGAGCTGCCTGAGCTGATCGGGCTCTGCGACCGCATCTACACCGTGTTCGAAGGTGCCATCACGGGCGAGATCGCTCGGGCGGACGCGAACCCGGAGACCCTCATGAAGCAGATGACCTCGACGAAGAAGTTGGCCACCCGATGAGCCGTATCAAGGACCTTCAGAAGAACCTGTTTGGAGGCACGACCTCCAACGCCCGCCAGTTCGGGATGATCTTCACCCTGGTGGCGATCGTCTTGATCTTCCAGATCTGGACCAATGGGCTGACGCTGCGGTCGGACAACCTGATCGCGCTGTTCCAGCAGAACTCGTACATCCTGATTCTGGCCATCGGCATGCTCATGGTGATCGTCGCCGGGCACATCGACCTCTCGGTCGGCTCGGTCGCGGCATTCACCGGCATCCTGGTCGCCAAGTCGATGACCGAGTGGGATCTGCCCTGGCCCGCCGCCATCGTGTTCGGCCTCGCCATCGGCGCGGTGATCGGCGCGTGGCAGGGCTTCTGGGTGGCGTACGTCGGGGTGCCGGCGTTCATCGTCACCCTGGCCGGCATGCTGCTGTTCCGCGGTGGCAACCAGTTCATCGGCAACGCGCAGAGCATTCCGGTGCCGGAGGGCTTCCGGGAGATCGGCTCGGGCTTCCTGCCCGAGTTCGGTCCGAACACCGGCTACAACAACGCGACGCTGCTGCTCGGTCTGGCCGCGGCGGTGGCGGTGGTGTGGCGCGAGATCCAGGCCCGCAAGACCCGTCGGGCGATGGACGCCGACCCGGTGCCGATGTGGATCTCCATCCTCCGGATGGCCGTCATGGTCGGGGTCATCGCCTTCGCGGCGCTGCGCTTCGCCAGCGGTCGCGTCGGCACCAGCTTCCCGATCTCGGGCATCATCCTGGTGGCGCTGGTCATCGCGTACTCCTTCTACACCCGCAACACGGCCGGCGGCCGGCACATCTACGCGGTGGGCGGCAACTCCCGGGCGGCCGAGCTGTCCGGCGTGAAGCTCAAGCGGGTCAACTTCTTCGTCATGATGAACATGTCCGTCCTGGCCGCGCTGGCCGGCATGATCTTCGTGGCCCGTTCGCAGGCATCTGGCCCGCAGGACGGCAACGGCTGGGAGTTGGACGCCATCGCCGCGGTCTTCATCGGCGGCGCGGCCGTCGCCGGCGGCATCGGCACCATCAGCGGCTCCATCGTCGGTGGTCTGGTCATGGCCGTGCTCAACAACGGCCTCCAGCTTCAGGGCGTGGGCACCGACAAGGTCCAGATCATCAAGGGCCTGGTCCTGCTGCTGGCGGTCGCGATCGACGTCTACAACAAGAGCCAGGGGCGGTTCTCCATCATCGGGAGCCTGATGCGGCCCTTCCGCCGCGACGACTCCGTCCCACCCGCCTCACCGCCGGACGCGGAGCGCGAGCCCGCCAAGGCAGCGGTGTCCGGCTGACGGTCACCGACCTCACCACCCTGTTACACCTCCAGAAAGGCAAGTCCTCACCATGCGTAAATTCTTCGGCACGTCGGTGGTCGCGGTCAGCGCCGCCGCCATGCTGGCCCTCGCCGGCTGCGGTTCCGGCCGCGACGGCGACAGCAGCTCCAGCGGCGACGCCGCCAAGGGCTTCGCGGCCAACTCCCTGATCGGCGTGGCCCTCCCGGCCAAGACCTCGGAGAACTGGGTCCTCGCCGGTGACCTGTTCAGCAACGGCCTCAAGGAGGCCGGTTTCCAGGCTGACGTGCAGTACGCCGGCGCGTCGACCACGGTCGCCGACCAGCAGGCCCAGATCACCGCCATGACCACCAAGGGCGCCAAGGTCATCGTCATCGGCGCGACCGACGCCGCGCAGCTGGCGACCCAGGTCGCGGCGGCGCACGCCGCCGGCGCCAAGGTGATCGCGTACGACCGGCTCATCACCAACACGCCCGACCTCGACTACTACGTCGCGTTCGACAACTTCAAGGTCGGCCAGCTCCAGGGCCAGGCCCTGCTGGACGGCATGAAGGCCAAGAAGCCGAACGGCCCGTACAACATCGAGCTGTTCTCCGGCTCGCCGGACGACAACAACGCCGGTGTCTTCTTCAACGGCGCGATGGACGTGCTCAAGCCGGAGATCGACAAGGGCAACGTCGTTGTCGCCTCGGGTCAGAAGGACGTCAAGCAGACCGCCATCCAGGGCTGGAAGGCCGAGGGTGCGCAGGCCCGCATGGACCAGCTGCTGACCTCGACCTACGGCAGCAAGGAGCTGGACGGCGTCCTCTCCCCGAACGACACCCTGGCCCGCGCGATCCTGACCTCGGTCAAGGGCGCAGGCAAGCCGGTCCCGGTCGTCACCGGCCAGGACTCCGAGGTGGAGTCGGTCAAGTCGATCGTCAAGGGCGAGCAGTACATGACGATCAACAAGGACACCCGCAACCTGGTGAAGGAGACCATCAACATGGTCAAGGCTCTCCAGGCCGGCGACAAGCCGCAGGTGAACGACACCGAGTCCTACAACAACGGCAGCAAGGTCGTCGACACGTACCTGCTTCCGCCGGTCGCCGTCACCAAGGCGAACGCGGCTGAGGCGTACGCCAACGACCCGAAGCTCGCGCCGCTCACCAAGTAATCACGCACGGTAGGCAGTAACGCCGATGGGTCCCGGGTCTCCTCTACCGGGACCCATCGTCGTCCCTGCACCCCCGCACCAACCGGCCTCGACCCGGAAGGAGGTCTGACCGTGGCGATACCAGTACGGGCCAGGCCAGCCGGCGTCGGCCGCAACGCCGAATCCCCGCTGCCGTCGGTTCCCGGCGCCAGCCAGGAGGAGATCCGGCGGCAGAACCTCGGCGCTGTGCTGCGCTACGTCCACCTGCACGGACCGACGTCCCGCGCCGAGCTGACCAGCCGGCTCGGCCTCAACCGAAGCACCATCGGCGCCCTCGCTGCCGACCTGGTCGCCAGCGGCCTGGTCACCGAGGAGGCTCCGACCACCGCCCGCCGCGCCGGCCGCCCCTCGCTGGTCGTCAGCCCTCGCTCCGACCGGGTCTACGCCCACGCGTTGAGCATCGACGCGGACCGGCTGCGTGCCGCCCGGGTCGGCCTCGGCGGGCAGATCCTCGATCTACGGGAGATCCCCCGACCGGGCGGCATGTCGGCGATCGAAGCCGTCGGGCCCCTCGCCGACCTGGTCCGCGACATGGAACGTTCGGTGGCCGGCGACGCGCTGCTGGTCGGCGGCGCCGCCGCGGTCACCGACACCACCCGCGACCCGGACGGCAGGCTCCGGATCGCCAGCATCGACGAGACGCTCGGCGCCGCGCTGGAGGCGGAGTTCAGCTCCGGCCCCGGGTTCGTGGCCGGCGACCTGGCCGACATCGCCGGCTTGGCCGAGCATGTCCGGGGCGTCGCGGTCGGCATCGACGACGTCATCTACCTGCACGGCGACCTGGGCATCAGCGCCGGCATCATCGTCGGTGGCCGACTGGTGATCGGCCACCGGGGTCACAGCGGCAAGGTCGGCCACATGGTCGTCAACCCCAACGGCCTGCCCTGCGGTTGCGGTTCACGCGGTTGCTGGGAGACCGAGATCTCCGAGGCCGCGCTGTTGCGGCACGCCGGCCGTGACCCGAGCGACCGCGCGGCGGTGGCCGAGGTGCTGCGCGCGGCGGCGGACGGCGACCCGACCGCCCGCGCGGCGGTCGAGCAGGTGGCGGACTGGCTCGGCTTCGGCGTGGCGAACCTGGTCAACGTGGTCAACCCGGACGCCGTGGTGTTCGGTGGCTCGCTGCGCGACATCTTCACCGCCGGCGCGGACGTGGTCCGGGACCGGCTCGACACCATGCCACTGCCCGCCTCGCGCGAGCACCTGGGGTTGCGCGCGGCGGCGCTCGGCCGCGACGCCGTCCTGATCGGCGCCGCCGAGTTGGCGTTCGACAAACTCCTGGCCGACCCGTTGAACGTCGGCGTCGCGGGCCAGGTCGGCACCGCCGATCCCGCGTAGCCGCGACTCCCCGCCGGTGCCGCCTGGCTCCGGAAGTTACCTGACGTCGGCCGCGACGCTTGCCGCTGGCACCACCCTGCCCCACTCGGTCTGGTCTTCGTGGGACCTCCCGTACGCACTATCGTACGGTGTACGGTAGCGCGGCCAGACAGTTTCGGGAGGGGAGCGCGCTGATGACAAGAACCGACGCGATAGTGGCGCACGGGCTGCGCAAGCGGTATCGGGACCGGTACGCGCTGGACGGGTTCGACCTGCGGGTGCCGCGGGGAACCGTGTGCGGCCTGCTCGGCCCGAACGGGGCCGGCAAGACCACCTCGGTACGGATCCTCTCCACCCTGCTCCGACTCGACGAGGGTCGTGCCGAGGTGGCCGGCTTCGACGTGACCCGCGAGCCCGATCAGGTGCGCTACCGGATCGGGCTGGTGGGGCAGCATCCCGCGCTCGACGAGGCGCTGAGCGGCCGGCAGAATCTCGTGCTCTTCGGCCGGCTGTTCCACCTGGGTCGCCGCCGGGCCCGCCAACGGGCTGTCGAGCTGCTGGAACGCTTCGGCCTCGCCGACGCCGCCGAGCAGCCGGTCAGCACGTACTCCGGCGGCATGCGCCGACGGCTCGACCTGGCGGCGGGCATGATCCTGGCCCCCGCGGTCCTCTTCCTCGACGAGCCCACCACCGGGCTGGACCCGCGTGGCCGCAACGAGGTGTGGGAGTCGGTCCGGGAGTTGGTACGCACCGGCACCACAGTGCTGCTCACCACCCAGCAACTGGACGAGGCCGACCAACTCGCCGACCGGATCTCGGTGGTCGAGGCCGGCCGGGTGATCGCCGAGGGAACTCCGGACGACCTCAAGACCCGGCTCGGCGGCGATCGGATCGAGGTGGTCGTCGCAGCGCCGACCGACCTTGCCGCCGCCGTCGCCCAGATACGCCGGGCGGCCGACGACGAACCGACTGTCGACGTGGACCGGCGGATGGTGAGCGTCCGGGTCGGTCACCAGGCCGGTGCGCTCGTCGACGTGTTGCGGGCGCTCGACGCCGTGAACGTCCCGGTGGCGGACGTCGCGCTGCGCCGCCCAACCCTGGACGACGTGTTCCTGCACCTCACCGGGCACCGGGCGGCGACCGCCGAGGTGGCGGCATGAGCGCGGTGACCGTGCCGGCCCCGCCGGTGGATCTGACGCCCGGCCGGCCCGCCCTCCTGGCCGACAGCGGCACGCTCGTCTGGCGCGGCCTGGCCCGGTGGCGACGCGATCCTGGCCCACTGATCGCCTCGCTCGGCTTCAACATCCTGATCGTGTTGATGTTCGCCTACCTGTTCGGTGGCGCGTTGCAGGTGCCCGGCGGTGGCAGCTACCGAGAGTTCCTGATGCCCGGCATGTTCGTGATGACCATGGTCTTCGGCATCAGCCTCACCACGATCGCCGTTGCCGAGGACCTGGAGCGCGGGGTGACCGACCGGCTCCGATCGATGCCCGTGTCACCGCTGGCGCCGCTGGCGGCCCGGGCGGTGGCCGACATGCTGTTCGCGGTTGTCACCCTCGGAGTCCTGCTGCTGACCGGTCTCGCAACCGGGTGGCGGGCACACGGTGGGGTCGGTGCCACGCTGGCGGCGGTGGGATTGATCCTGCTGCTGCGCTTCGCCCTGATCTGGGTCGGCATCTTCCTCGGGCTGGTCGCCCGTGGGCAGACCGCCGTGGTGGCCGTGCAGACCCTGGAGTTTCCGCTCGGCTTCCTCTCCAACGCGTTCGTCGCACCGTCCACCATGCCCGCCTGGCTCGGGGCGGTGGCCGCGTGGAACCCGCTGTCGGCGACCGTCGGCGCCACCCGTGAGCTGTTCGGCAACCCCGGTTGGGGCGGCGACTCCTGGGCGGCGCAGCACTACCCGTTGCTGGCGGTGCTCTGGCCGCTCGTCCTGGTCGCGGTCTTCCTGCCGCTCTCGGTGGCCCGGTACCGACGGCTGGCCGGCTGAGACCGCACGGACGCGGGTTTGACCCTCTGGGCCCGATCGGTGTCGGTGGTCGTCGTTAGGCTCACCGGCGTGGATGTGCACCGACTCGATCGGGCCCAGGCGCGGCGGATCGCCATCCGGGCCCAGCTGCTGGCCGCTCCGCGTCCGACCGACCTGATGACCGTGGTCCGCCAGTTGACCCTGGTGCAGATCGACCCGACCGCGGCCGTCGCGCCCAGCGCCGACCTCGTCTGCTGGAGCCGGCTCGGCTCGTCGTACCAGCCAGCGCACATGCGCGAGGCCCTCGAACGGGACCGGACGCTCTTCGAGCACCAGGCGATGGTGCGACCGATGGACGACCTGGGGCTCTTCCTCGCGGCGATGGCGGCGTCGCCCGGTCATGAGCGCCACCGCGAGTGGCTGCGCGCCAACGACTCGTTCCGGCGAGACGTCCTCGACCTGCTCGGCCGTGCCGGTCCGCTGCTCTCCCGCGACATCCCGGACACGAGCGCCGTGCCCTGGCCGTCGTCGGGCTGGACCAACAACCGCAACGTCACCCAGATGCTGGAGTTCCTGGTCCTGCGTGGCGAAGTCGCGATCGCCGGCCGCCAGGGCCGACAGCGGCTCTGGGACGTGGCCGAGCGGGTCTACCCGGCCGACGTCCCCGTCATCGAGCTGGAGCAGGCGCGCCGACTTCGCAACGAGCGACGGCTGCGGGCGCTGGGCATCGCTCGGGAGAAGGCGGTGGTCGTGCCCGGCGAGCCGGCCGAGGTCGGTGACGCCGGCGAACCAGCGGTCATCGAGGGCGTGGCGGGGGAGTGGCGAGTGGACCCGGCCGCGCTCGGTCAGCCCTTCACCGGGCGTACGGCGCTGTTGTCACCGTTCGACCGGCTGGTGCACGACCGGGTCCGCCTCGCCGACCTCTTCGAGTACGAGTACGTGCTGGAGATGTACAAGCCCAAGGCGAGTCGGCGGTGGGGCTACTTCGCGCTGCCGATCCTGCACGGCGATCGGCTGGTCGGAAAGGTGGACGCCACGGCCGAGCGTCGGCGCGGCACGCTCGCCGTGCACGCCGTCCACGAGGACGTGCCCTTCACGCCCGAGGTGACCCGGGCCGTGCACGAGGAGCTGCACGACCTGGCGTCCTGGCTGTCGCTGACCGTCGAGGGCCTGCGCTGACGGGTGATCGCCGAGGCCCCCGCTCCCCGACGAGCACCCGTCGCCCCGCTAGGCGATCCGGCGGATCCGGCGCACCGCCAGGTAGAGCAGGAGCACGGCAAGGGCGACGAAGATGCCCGTCTCGATGCTTTGGAACAGCCAGAACCGGTCCGCCGGTTGGTACAGCTGCCAGTTGTACGCGCCAGGTTCGAGGCCCAACTCGGCACCGCAGACCCGACCGTCCGGCCCCTGCCCGCCCGGTGGGCACTGGATCCGGCCACCCTCCGCCATCATCGTGCCGTCGGGGTTCCGGACGCCCTGGGCGAGGACCCAGTCGCCCCGGCTGACCTCGGGTGGCCCTTCCCCCTCGATCGGGAAGGTCTGGGTCCGGGCCGCCTGATAGTGCCGTCGGGCCAGCAGCTCCACCGCCGCCCGTACGCCGATGAACCCGGCGAGGGTGATGCCCATGGCGGGCAGCATCCGCTTCCAGACGGTGCCAGCGAAGACGCCCAGCGCCACGGCGAACAGGGTGTAGCCGATCGGGACGATGCCCTGCAGATCGAAGACGATCATGCCGAACCGGCCCTCGTGTGCGGCCTTGGTGAGCGGGTCGACCCACCAGGACATGCCCAGCCCGTAGACCGTCGCGAGGATCAGGGCGGACCCGCTCACCAGCCCGAACTTCACCAGGGCCCACCGATTCCGGCCGACGCCCTGGGTCCAGACGAACCGGTGCGTACCGTGCTCCACCTCGCGGGCGACCAGCGGCGCACCCCAGAAGAGGCCGACCAGCACCGGCAGGGTGATCAGCAGTACGGCTACCAGACTGAGGTTGCCGTACTGGTTGCCGAAGCGCCGATAGCCCGCGTCGCAGGTCTCCCGGGTCGCCTGCGCCACGTCGGCGCGGGCGAGTTGGCTGGCGCAGTCCGTCAGCCCGAGGTCGGCGAAGGTGTGCCGCATCGCGATGCCGATCGGCACCAGCAGGGCGGCGAGCGCGGCGAGCGCCAGCAGCGTGTAGAACGCCTGCTTGCGATGTTGCCGCCAGGTCAACCAGATCATGCTGCTACCCCCCACTCGCTGTGACTGGTCTGCGTGGTGCCGTCGGCCAGGTAGGCCAGCACGACGTCCTCCAGGCTCACCTCGCGGACCGTCCAGGCCGGATCGGTGACCGGCCCGTCGGCGCGGACCAGCAACGTGGACTGCCGGTCGGTGTGGCTGGCCCGGACCACTGCGGCGACGCCCCCGATGACGCCGCCGTCGTGTCGTGGCCCGACGAGCTGCCGGTGCTCGGCGACCAGGTCGTCGACCGCGCCGGTGAGCTGCACCTGGGAGGCGTTCAGCACGATCAGGTAGTCACAGACCCGTTCCAGGTCGGCCAGCAGGTGCGAGGAGAGCAGGACGGTGGTGCCCGACTCCGCGACGCTGCCCATCAACGACTGGAGGAACTCCCGTCGAGCCAGGGGATCGAGGCTGGCGACCGGTTCGTCGAGCAGCAGCAGCCGCGGCTGCTTGGCCAGTGCCAGAGCCAGCGCGACCTGGGCCCGTTGACCGCCGGAGAGCTTGCCGACCGGCTTGTCCGGCGGGATGCCGAGCTGCGCCAGCCGGGTTCGGGCCAACGTCGCGTCCCACCGCTTGTTCAGCTTGCCGCCGGCGATGACCAACTCGGACGCCGTGAAGTCCCGGTACAACGGGGTGTCCTGGGCGACGAACCCGATGTCGGCCAGTCCCTCGGTGTCGCCGTACGGGGAGCGACCGAACACCCGGACCGCACCGGCATCGGGCTTGAGCAGCCCGACGGCCAGGTGCAACAGCGTGCTCTTGCCCGCGCCGTTCGGCCCGACCAGCGCGGCGATCCGGCCGGCCGGCAGATGCAGCGAGCAGTCCCGCAACGCCCAGGTGCTGCCGTACCGCTTGCCGAGCCGGTCTGCTTCCAAGACCATGTCCATCCCTTGTCCTCTCGTTCCGCTCACGCGGGCTCCTTCTGTGGGGCGTCGTCGGCGAGGGTGGCGCGCAGCGTCGTCTCCACCAGGGCGATGACGTCCTCGGCCGTGAGGCCGGCGGCTTGCGCCCGGTGCAGCCAGGCGACCAGGTCGTCGCGCAGCTCGGCCTGGTTGGGCAGGGACGCGCTGGCCAGGGTGCGCTGAACGAACGTGCCCACCCCGGGTCGGCCACCGACCAGACCCTCGATCTCCAACTCCCGGTACGCCTTCAGCACCGTGTTCGGGTTGATCGCCAGGGATTGCGCGACGTCCCGGACCTTCGGCAACTGGTCGCCCGGTGTCAGCAGGCCAACCCGTAGCGCCTGTTTCACCTGCTGCACGAGCTGCATGTAGGTGTTCACCTTCGACCGGCTGTCCAGTACGAACTCGATCACTCCCGATGATCCTTCCTGTTGTCCTACGACAGTAGGACTAATAGACAGCTTCATCGGTGACCCACCGGCTGTCAAGCCCGGCGCGGCACGTTCTGTTCGGGCGCGGCGCGTCTCGTCCGGCGCGCCGCTTGCTGGCCGTCGGGCCCGGCGCGGCGGGCAGGACCCTGGTGGCACCGGCAGGCCACCGGTTGGCACCCAAGGGTCAGCCCGCGGGGAAGGGACCGGCAGCGATCCGCGTGGACGGGGAGGTGTCGGGTGGTCACCAACGAACTGACGACGTCGAGGGCGACTCCACTACAGGCCGCTCGCGCCCGGGGCCGCGTACGCGGGCGGTTGATCCTGCTCGGCCCGGCGTTCGTCGCCGCCGTCGCGTACGTCGACCCCGGCAACTTCGCCACCAACTCCGCTGCCGGCGCCCGCTACGGCTACCTGCTGGTCTGGGTCGTGGTGGTGGCCAACCTGATGGCGATGCTGGTGCAGACGCTCACCGCGAAGCTGGGTCTGGCCACCGGGCGCAGCCTGCCCGAGCTGTGTCGGGAGCGCCTACCCCGGCCGGTGAACCGGGTGATGTGGGTGCAGGCCGAGTTGGTCGCCATGGCCACCGACCTGGCCGAGGTGATCGGTGGCGCGGTCGCCCTGTACCTGCTCTTCGGCATCCCCCTGCTGCCCGGCGGGATCATCATCGGCACGGCCGCGTTCGCCGTGCTCGCCCTGCGCTCGCGCGGGTACCGCGCCTTCGAGGTTGTCATCGCCGTCCTGCTCGGGGTGATCGTCCTGGCCTTCGCCGCCAACCTGCTCGCCTCCGGCTCCGACCCCGCCTCGGCCATGGCCGGTCTGGTGCCGCGCCTACAGGGCACGGACAGCGTGCTGTTGGCCGCCGGCATCCTCGGCGCGACCGTCATGCCGCACGTCATCTACGTGCACTCCGCGCTCACCCGCGACCGCATTCCCGCCGCCGACGACACCGAGCGTCGGATCCTGTTCCGCGGCCAGCGCACCGACGTGCTGCTCGCCCTGAGCGCGGCCGGCGCGGTCAACCTCGCCATGCTGCTGATCGCTGCGGCCAGCTTCCGGGGCGGCGGCCCGGGCGGTGCGGACAGCCTGGAGGGGGTGCACGCCGGGCTCGGCCAGACCATCGGGACCGCCGCCGCGTTCGGGTTCGCCGTCGCCCTGCTGGTCTCCGGGCTCGCCTCCACGAGCGTCGGCACCTACGCCGGAGAGGTGATCATGCAGGGCTTCCTGCGTCGGCGGGTGCCGCTGCTGCTGCGTAGGTTGGTCACCCTCTTGCCCGCGCTGGCCGTGCTCGCCATCGGCCTCGACCCGACCCGGGCGCTCGTGCTGTCCCAGGTCATCCTCAGCTTCGGCATCCCGTTCGCGCTGATCCCGGTGGTCGCCTTCACCCGCCGCCGCGACCTGATGGGCAACCTGGTCAACCACCCGCTCACCACCGCCGCCGCTTCCCTGGTGGCCGTGCTGGTGGTCGCGCTCAACGCGTTCCTCCTCTGGCAGGTCGTCGCCGGCTGAGCCGGTGGGAGCGGTCGTGGTCAGGTGCGCCGCCCCTCGTCTCGGGTCGGGATCTCCTGGCGCTGTTCGAGGGCGTCCGCCGGGTTGGCGTCGGCTGGCAGCGACGTCGCCTCCTCGAGCGTGCCCGCCGGGAAGGCGCCCTGTTCGGCCAGGTCGGCCTCGGCGGCCTCCGGGTCCACGTCACCCGACACCCGGTCCGGCGGCCCGACGTCGAACGCGTCCTGCCGCTGTTCCAGGGCATCCGCCTCCGGCGGGGGGAACGTGCCGCCCTGTTCGTCCCGGTACGTGCTCATCGGAGCCTCCCACCCGGCGGGTGTCGACATGCCGCCGGGCCGCTGCCTACCCGTCAGCGCCGCACTCACGCCGCCACGCTGGTCAAGATCTGGGCAGTTCCCGGGACGTGCTGCCTCCGCGGCGGCGGTAGCGGCACGTCCCGGTAGTTGCGCGAATCTTGAGGCTGATCGTCATGCCGCCGGCGGCACGACGCGACGGCAGTGGGCCGCGGTCGGATTCCGCACCGTGGTGGGCGCCCCCAGGTCGACCGGGCTCGGACCGCCCGAGCAGGCCAACGCGTCCACCTGGCCGCCGGCGAGGATGGGCGCCGATGCGGTACCGGTCAGCGCCAACGGCCCGGCCACCCGGGCCCCCACCATCGTGACGTGGTCGGTGGTGCCGGTCAGCGCCACCGCGCCGCGTACCTCGGTGTCCAGCACCTCGACGGCCGTGGCACGGGACGCCGTCAGATTCCCGGCGATCGAGGAGCCCTGGGCGACCAGGGCGGCGTCGGGCGCGACGGTGACCGGGCCGGTCACGGTGGCCGCGCGCAGGCAGGTGACACCGGCGGTGACGGTCAGCGGGCCGGCGTGTCGGCCGGTGAGCACTGTGGTGCAGGTCGGTGGTGGCGGAATCAGGGTGGCCACGAACGCGCGGGCCGGCCCGATGTTGCCGACGGCGTCGATGCCCCGGTACTCGACGCGGTGCCGGCCGTACCCGGGAGACCGCTCGGCGAACGGGGACACGGACATGCCGCCCGAGCCGAGGTTGCCGTAGACCAGGCCGTCCACGTCGGTGCCGGTGGCGGTGAACAGGAACGGCGATCGGGCATCGGTGGGCCAGCCGTAGTAGTTGTGCCACCCGTCGCCGTCGAGCCGGAACTCCGAGGTGACCTGGCCGGTGCCGTCGTCGGTGCCGGTCAACCCCATGCTGAACGGGCCGTTGTACACGTACTCGGTGGGTCGGCCGGGCCGGGCGACGGTGAGCAACGGCTCGGAGAGGGCGTACGCCACGTCGGGCCGCGTCGCGTCGACCGTCCAGGTGCGGGTCACCGTCCTCCTGGTGCCCGGCTCCTCTACCCGGGCGGTCAGCCGGTGGGTACCCCGCGACAGGCGCAGTGCGCCCAGGTCCACGTCCCGGTCGGTGCCGGTGTCGGCCACCGGCCTGCCGTCGAGCGTCCAGCGCACGCGTGGCGCCCGATCGGTGGGCTGGTTGGTCCGCACGTACACCACGTCGTGCGCGCCGACCGGCCGGTCGGTCGCGGTGGACGCGGTGATCGCCAACGGCGACTCCACCACCGGGGTACGCACCGCGGTGTCCACGGTCCAGGCGCGGGTCTGGGTCAGCGCCGGTGAGCTGCGGACCGCAGGGTCGCGGACGAACTCCGTCGGGTCGGTCACCGTGGCGGTCACCGTGTGCCGGCCGGGAGAGAGCCGTAGTTTCCGCAGGTCCAGGTGGCGGGCATTGCCGGTACGAGGCACCGCTCTGCCGTCCACCGACCATGTCACTGTCAGCGCGTGGCTCACCGGGTGCAGGGTGTCCACCCAGAGCAGCCGGTCCACACCGACCGCCTGATCGGTGGCCGTGCCGCCCTGAACGATGCCGACCCGGGCGGCGATCCGTTCGGTCATGCGCTCCCGGCCGACCTGGTCGAAGTAGAAGCCCAGCGACTTCATCATCGAATGCCGGCTCGGTCGCCACACCCCACGCTGGAGGTACAGGCCGCCCTCGTAGCGGCCGATCGTTCCGCCCGCCTCGCTCGGCTCACCCAGCCAGCGCCACCACTTGGCCCGGGTGTCGCGCATCTGCCGCTCGGTCAGCACGGTGTGATGCACCGAGCCCGGTTCCGGCCCGCTGTAGGTGTCGCCCGGCACCCCACGGCCGTAGTAGTCGTACTCGTCCTGCAAGCCACCGAGCGAGTGCCCCAGCTCGTGCGGACTGATCAGCGCGGAGAGCGCGTTGCCGCCGGAGGCGGTGGCGTTGCTGCCGCCGGCCCCACCGTAGGTGCCGCTGTTGGCCAGCGCGATCAACTGGCGGTTGCCGGGGTTGGTGCCGCCGGCCAGGTCGGCGTACGCGTTCGCGGCGGCGCCGTCGACCGTGAGCAGACGCTGCACGCTCGCCGGGTTGCAACCACCCCAGAAGCCCATGCCCAGCGCGGTGTCGCGTCGCGGCGCGGACAGGCCGGGGTCGCAGTCCACCCCGGACTCCGCCGAGACGATCTCCACGGCGTAGACGTTGAAGTAGCTGCGGTAGGACTTGAACGGCTCGATCGTCCACAGGGTGTTGAGGTGCCGGTCCACGTGTGCTCGGAAAGAGGGTAGGTCGGCCTCGGTGTAACCGTCGCCCAGCAGCACCAGGTTGAACCGCGTCGCCGGGTCACCGGTGACCTGGATCGGCACCACGGTGGCGCCGGCCACCGGGACGGCGGCCGGTGTGGCGGCGGCCGGTGTGGCGACCGTCAGTCCCGCCGCGACCAGCGCCGCGACACACAACCCCACTTTGATCCGCACCCTGCGCCCCTTCCATGGCCGGTCGGCCTGGCGGTGCCGGGCGCCGGGCCCGGCGGGGGCGCCGTCGTCCGGGCCTGCCGCGACAGTGGACATCTCGGACCGTACCGGTCTGAGCACCGACAGGTAACCCTCGGCGGTCAGTCGGCCGTCGCCTCGGGTGTGGTGTTCCGGCGGGTTCCGGCGGCCAGCGCCAGCGCCAGCAGCGCGCACACCGCGCCGACCAGGAAGAGCAGCGAGGCGGCCGGCTGGCCCAGCCACTCCCAGTACGGGTGCCAGGCCGGATGGGGCTCGCCGAGGTGGTGGTACAGCAGTTGCGGTGCGGCCGGCAACACCGGCAGCCACCACAGCACCGTGGCCACACCGATCAGGCCGTTCACCGTGCCGCGGCTACGGCGTTCCTCGGTGCGTCGGCTGGTCCAGCCGAAGACCAGCCAACCGGCCACCGCGCCCAGTACCGTGCCGAGCACTCCGGCGGGGACCACCAGGGTCGGCGGCGCGCGGTGCAGCTCGACCGAGAGGTAGCTGGCGTCGACGGCTGTCTGCGAGGAGATCGACGCGTTCAGGATGGTGTCGCCACGTCGGGCGGTCAGCTCGGTGTCGGTGACCGCCTGAGGGGTGGCGCACATCTTGTCCGCGCAGCTCACGCGGTCGGACACCTGTTGTTCGTACACCCGCCAGCCGGCACCGGTCAGGCGCTCCCGGGCCACCGTGACGATCTGCTCGGCGGGCACCGGTGGCGCGCCGAGGGCGCCGGCGCCGGTGGCGCTCTCCTGGTACTCGCCGCCGTCACCGAGCACCAGGGTCTTGACCGTCGACAGGCGCAGCGCGTGCCCGTAGACGACGAAGAGCGCCGGCGGGGTGTCGATCTCGCCGAGGTCGTGGCCGGGAAAGACCTCGGTGAGGATTGCGGCGGCCTCGGCCCGGTCGGGTTGCGGTCGGGAGGTCTCCCAGGCGGCCCGGCTGGCCAGGGCGCCGGTGAAGAGGCCGCAGACGACAGCGGCGAGCGGCACCCATGCGACGGCGGAGCCGCTGGCCGGGCGGCCGAGGCGGCGCAGCAGCCGCCGTGCGAGCCGGGTGGCCGGCGCGGTGTCGCTCACGGACATGTCCACCCTCTGGCGTGAAGATCAGGCGGAGCGACAGTACATCGACCAGGGGTCCCGGCGCGTCCCCCCGATGACCGCCGCCCGTGGCCGGGATCGGCCAGGATGGGCGGGTGGCCGGTCACGGCCGCGACGAGGAGGGTGGGCGATGCGGGGACGTGGACGGTTGACCTGGGGGCGGCGTGCTCGTGCGGGGGCGGTAGTGACCGCGTTGCTCGCGGGCGTGGTACCGCCGGCCGTGGTGCTGGTGCCGGGCGCTGCCACGGCGGGCGCTGCCACGGCGGCGGGGACGCCGGTCTGCCAGGTGCGCGACGACCGGCTGCGCGAGATCTCCGGGATGGTCGCCACCGACGACGGGTACGTGGTGATCAACGACGGGGCCGACGACGAGGCCCGCCGCCGGATCTTCTTCCTCGACCAGCGTTGCGATGTGGTGCGCACCGTCTCCTTCCCGTCCCGGCCCCGCGACACCGAGGACCTGGCCATCGGCCGGGACGGCACCGTCTGGGTCGCCGACATCGGTGACAACGACCGCTCCCGACCGACGGTCGGGGTGTGGCGGCTCACGCCGGGGGCGAAGCAGCCGGTGCTGCACCGGATGACCTACCCGGACCGTCCGCACGACGCCGAGGCGCTGCTGCTCGACGCGTCCGGTCGGCCGCTGATCGTCACCAAGGGCGGCAGTGGCACTGTCTTCCTGTACGCGCCGGCGACAGCGCTGCGTCCGGACGCGACGACGCCGCTGACCGCGCTCGGCCAGGTGACAGTGCCCTCGACCACGACCAGCAACCCGTTCTCGTTCCTGGGGCGCGGCGTGATCACCGGCGCGGCGAGCGCACCGGAAGGACGGCGGGTGGTGCTGCGCAGCTACGCCGACGCCTTCGAGTACGACGTGCCCGACGGCGACGTGGTCCGCGCGTTGACCACCGGCACCCCGCGGATCACGCCCTTGCCGGACGAGCCCCAGGGCGAGTCGATCACCTACAGTCCCGACGGTCGGTCGTTGCTCACCGTCTCCGAGTCCGCCGGTCAACCAGCAGGCACCCGCTCGACGATCCTGCGCTACCCGGCCACCGCCAGCGCGGCCACGGCTGCGCCGTCCACGGAGTCCGTCGACCCGGTGTCGCCCACGGCGGTCCGTCCGGCTGCCGGGGAGATCGGCGGCGGGGCTGGGCGGACCTGGCCGCTGGCCGTCGGCGCGGGAACACTGCTGATCCTGCTCGGGTTGGCCGGCGTGCTGTGGTGGAGGCACACCGCGCGCCGGTGAGCGGGCCGGGCCTGCGGCAGGATGGGGGGATGTCCGTCCTGTCCACGTTGCGCCACCCGATCATCGCCGCCCCGATGGCTGGTGGCCCGTCCACGCCCGCGCTGGTGGCCACCGTGTCCGCCGCGGGTGGGTTGGGCTTCCTCGCCGCCGGGATGATCGACACCGGCCGGCTGGTCGCCGACGTCGCCGAGGTCCGCGCGCGTACCGACCGGCCGTTCGGTGTGAACCTCTTCCTGCCCGACCCCGGCGGCGTCGACGAGGCCGCCATCCGGGCGTACGCCGAACGGCTCGCCCCGCAGGCCGCGCAACGCGGCGTGAGCCTGGGCGAGCCGGTGGGCGGCGACGACGCGTACCCGGAGAAGCTGGCCGCGCTGCTCGCGGACCCGGTCCCGGTCGTGTCCTTCGTTTTCGGGCTGCCCGGCCGGGCGGCGGTGACCGCCCTGCGCGAGCGGGGCACCGAGGTGTGGGCCACCGTCACCCGCCCGGACGCCGCGACCGCCGCCGCCGACCTTGGTGTGGACGCGGTGGTGGTGCAGGGCACCGAGGCCGGTGGGCATCGCGGCGGCCTGCCGGACGACGACGACTACGGGTTGCTGCCGCTGCTCCGACTGACCGCCGCCCGCTGTGACCGGCCGTTGGTGGCCGCGGGTGGCCTCGTCGACGGCCCCTCGGTGGCCGCGGTGCTGGCCGCCGGCGCTGCCGCCGCGCAACTCGGCACGGCCTTCCTGCGCTGCCCGGAGGCGGGCAGTTCGCCGATGCACCGGGCGGCGGTTGCCAGTGCCACGCCGACCGCGTTGACCCGGGCGTACACCGGTAAGCGGGCCCGTGGCGTGGCCAACGACTTCCTGCGCCAGCACGACGCGGTGGCACCGAGCGGTTACCCCCAGGTGCTGCACCTGACGCGTCCACTGCTCGCCGCGGCCCGGCGCGACGCGGACGCATCGGTGACCAACCTGTGGGCCGGGCAGGCGCACCCGCTGGCCCGGGACGTGCCGGCGGCGCAGGTGGTCGCCGAGGTGAGCGCCGACGCCCGGGCCGCGCTGGCCACAGTGGTCCAGCGGTCCAGCCGCTGGGGCTGAGCAGGACGCCGGCAACCGGTTCGGGCGGGCGGGACAGGGCCAGGCGGGCAACCCGTTAGAGTCTCGCCGTGATCGAGATCGGTGCGCAGGTCGACCTGTCCCACCCGGCTGAGCGGGTCTGGCGCGCTCTGACCGATCGGGAGTTGCTCGGCCGGTGGATCGCCGAGGCCGAGATGGTCGAGGGCGTACCGGACCGGTTGCTGTTGCACACCGCCGGCCTGCCCGGCTTCGAGGCCAACGTCGAGGTCGAGGTGACCGAGCGGCAGGAGCCGGACCTCCTCGTGCTGGCCTGCGACGAGGCCGGCCGGCTCAGCGAGCTGACCTGCGCGGTCACGACCACGAAGCAGGGCTGCCGACTGGAGCTACGGGAGGTCAGCACGCACGGCGCGTGGTCCGCCGAGCAGCACGAGCCGCGCGAGCAACAGCTCCGGCAGGCGCTGACGGTACGGCTGCCGGCCATCCTCGACTGGCTCGCCTTCCAGCAGGTCGACCTGCGCCGGGCCGACGGTGGGATGACCGCGGAACTGCCGCTGATCGGCGTACGTGGCAGGGCCGGTCGCAACCCCCGCCGGCGTCGTACGGTCGTCGCCGTGGTCGCCGGCGCCGTCCTGCTGGCGGGGACCGCGGCATGGGTGACATTGCCGCCCGACTCGAAGCCTGCCGCCGCGCCCGCACCGACCACGACCGCGTCGCCGACCGTGACGGCCGACAGGACCACCGTCGCTCCCACGGCGACTGCCTCGGCGCGTCCCTCGCGGACCACCGCGTCGGCGACCGCCCGGCCGAGCCGGACCCCGTCGGCGAAGCCCTCCCGGACGCCCACGTCGGCTGCCCCACCTCCGCCTTCGGCGCCGTCCGTCACGGCGCGCTACGAGACCGAATCCGACCGACTGTTCGGCTACACCGGCGAGATCGTGGTCGGCAACCCCGGCGCCGCACCGGTGGCGGACTGGGCCGTGGTGGTCACCCTCGCCGAAGGCACCACCGTCGACGACGTCGACGGCGCGAACTGGCGACAGGACCGACGGGTGATCACCTTCACCGGAGCAGCGGTGGCGGCCGGGGGATCTCAGACGATCAGCTTCGACGTCCGCGACAGCCGGCCGAAGGCCCGGGAGCCGGAGAGCTGCACGATCGGCGGGCGACCCTGCGCGGGCCTCTGACTAGGCTGCCGTCATGGCATTGCTGCACAGGGCGACCCTGCACCCCACGAAGCTGGACCTGCTGACGGCCTGGCTGCCCTCACGACAGTGGTTCGCCGGACCGCCCGGCGTGGAGGTGGTGAGCCGGGGCGCCTACCGCTTCGACGACCCGGCCGGCGAGGTCGGCATCGAGACGATGCTGGTCAGCGCCGCCGATGGGCCGGTCCACCATGTTCCGCTCACCTACCGCGCCGCGCCTCTCGACGGTGCGGACGGCTGGCTGGTCGGCACCACCGAGCATTCGGTGCTCGGCCGGCGCTGGGTGTACGACGGCTGCGTCGACCCGGTGTACGCGGCCGCGCTCGCCCACGCGATCCTCACCGGCAGCGGCCAGGCGGAGCAGTACTTCGAGGTCGACGGCCGGCGCGAGGTGCGTGAGCCGACCATGACGGTCGTCGTCGACGGCGTGGCCGACGCCCAGGCACCGGCCGTCGGCGCGGTGCGACGGGTGGTCGACGAGGACCAGACGCTCATCGACACCGACACCGTCGAGCTGGTCGTCGTGCGCCGGCCGGGGGCCGGGGCCGACGGGCCGGCCGGGGGCACGCTGAGCGGCAGATGGGACGGTCGGTCCACGGCCGTGCCGCTGGCGTACGCCAGGACACGCTGATCTGTGCGCGGTGGGCGGCCCGATCGCTCGGGCCGCCCACCGCTGTCACCACTGCGCCGGAGGCGGGGGCGGCGACACGGGCGGCCGGTCGTCGCAGGTGATGGTGTTGGGCAGCAGCCACGGAGCGAGCCACCCGCCGTCGTTACCGCCGAGGTCGGTCAGTGTGAACTCCGAGCCGGCCGGGGTGAAGTGGAACGATCCGCAGTTGTTGACGCCGACCGCGCCCACGTTGCGGGCGTCCACGTTGGCGAACGAGGCGGACCCGGCCGCGCGGGCGCTGACCACCGAGGTGCCGGTGCCGTCGACCCGGACGTCCCGGAAGCGCGCATCGGAGATCGAGTAGAGATCCTTCACCGGCCAGTCGCTGACCAGCATGATCGCGTTGTACGTGTTGTCCAGGTACGCGTCGCCGGTCACCTCGATGGGTGCCTCGATGCTGCGATCCAGGGCGAAGACCCAGATCGCGCCCAGCCCGATGTTCCAGTTCAGCTCGTACGTGCCGGCGCGAGCGGTGGTGTTGTTGGTGAACCGCAGGTGCCCGGTGAACGGCTCTGCGCCGAATCGGGCCCCGGCGTGCAGGCCGCTGCCCTCGCGTACCGGGTCGGCGACCAGGTTGTGCGAGACGGTGGTGTCGGTGCCGCCGTAGATGGCGATGCCGTTGGCCAGTGTCGGTGACTGGACGGTGTTGTGGTCGAAGGTGTTCCGTGCGTTGGCCGTCTTCTCCGACCACATCGCCAGGCCGTCGTCGCCGGTGTTGCGGACGAAGTTGTGCGACACGAGGGAGTCGGTCACGCCGGTGTGGAAGTTGAGCGCGTCGGCGATCTGGTCGACGATGATGTTGTTGGTGACCCGGACGTTGCGCATCGGGCCGTCGAACCACAGGCCCGCCTTGGTGTGGTGCAGGTAGAGCCCGTCGATGGTGGAGTCGCTCATCGCCCCACCGATCGCGTTGACCTGGTCGGTGTCGACGCGCTCCCGCACGTCGCCCTCGATGGCGAAGCCGGAGAGGTGCACGTCACGGCTCCCGCCGTCGGCGGCGTCCCGCCCGTAGAACCCGACTCCGGTGTGCACCGAGCCGTCCGGCGCGGGCGTCGGCAGGGCGACCTCGCGGCCCTTGATGGTGGTGTACCAGTTGCCGGCGCCCTCGATGGTCACGTCGTCGACGATGATGTGCCGGTTGACCTGGTAGGTGCCCGGCGGGATGTACACCTTGAGGTGGGCGCGCCGAGCGAAGGCGATGGCCCGGTCCAGCGCGTCGGCGGAATCCCGCCGGCCGGTGGGGTCGGCGCCGAACGCGAGTACGTTCGCGGCAAGCAGCCGGACGTGCGGCGGCGCGACCAACTCGGAGTCGAGCAGGTCGATGACGGTCCAGGCGGCGGCGCTACCGGGCGGCGCGGTGAGCCGGACCGTGTCGCCGGCCCGGTAGGTACGTCCGAGCAGCAGCCGCTGCTCGTCGTAGAAGTGGGTGGGCCGGAACGGCTTGTCGATGCTCGGGTACGGCGTGGTGGCCGACGGCACGCACTGGCATTCGGTGATCCACCAGTCCGGGTGCAGCAGACCGGCCTGCGGGTCGTTGGTGAACGGGTACTGGTTGTAGAGCCACGAGTACTGCGACGTGAGCGTCATGGTGCGCAGGTGCTTGCCGTTGACGGCGACCCGCAGCGGTGCGGTGATCCCGCCACCCTGCGGCGCGTCCGGGATGCTGTACCGCACGGTGATCCCGTTCGCCGCGCTGGGCAGGACGAACTCCACGTACTCCCCGGGGGTGAGCCGGACCGCCCGGCGGCCGGAAGCCTCCGCGGGCAACGTGTAGGCGGTCCGGTCGGGCCCGATGATCTCGCCGTTGGTGCGGGCGTTCTCCGCTTCCTGCTCGAGAAAGTCGACGTCCGCGCCGCGTCCGGCGACCAGCGCCGGATCGAGGGCGGCCCGGGTGACCACCGGCTGCGCGCCGGCGGACGCGGGTGGACTGGCGGCGGCCGCGGTGGGCCCGGCGACCAGCACGGCGAGACCGGCCGCGAGCGCGACGGCGGTGCCGCTGGGCCGGCCGGGGCGTCCCCGCGCCGGCGTGAGGCTGCGAAACATCGGTGACCCTCCTGAATGGGTGGTGGTGGAGGTCCGCCCGGCGTTCCCCCGACGCCCGACATTGATCGTCATGATGCAGCACCGGACAGGGCGCTGCAAGACACCTATCGAACAACGAAAATTAACGACTATCAGGCCGCAAGAAATGGACGGTCGTCGAGTTGAGGTGTCGCGCGTCGTCCGCCCCGACCAGCTCACGCCCGGCGTAGGCTGATCCGCGTGGATCAAGAAGACCGGATTGCCCTCTTCCTCGACTACGAGAACCTCGCGTTGGGCGCGCGCGACCATCGCGGCGGCGCGGCCTTCGACTTCCGGCCCATCGCCGATGCGCTGGCCGAACGAGGTCGGGTGGTGGTCCGCCGGGCGTACGCCGACTGGTCCTACTTCGACGAGGACCGTCGGATGCTCACCCGGTCCCACGTCGAGCTGATCGAGATCCCGCAGCGGATGGGCGCGTCCCGTAAGAACGCCGCGGACATCAAGATGGCCGTCGACGCGATCGAGTTGGCGTTCGAGCGCGACTACATCTCCACCTTCGTGATCTGTAGTGGTGACAGCGACTTCACCCCGCTGGTGCACAAGCTGCGCGAGCTGAACAAGCGGGTCATCGGCGTCGGGGTCGAGGGGTCCACCTCGGGGCTACTTCCCCCGGCGTGCGACGAGTTCCTGTACTACGACCGCTTGGAGGGCGTGGACATCCCGCCGGCCCGCGGCCGGCGCGCTCGTCCCACCACGCGGCAGGCCGGCGCGGAGCAACGCCCACCCGAGCCGGAGCAGGAGCAGGACCGCCGACCGCAGGACGCGGAGCCCGATCGGGACGTGGACGCCCTCGCCGTGCTCGTCGCCCAGTCGGTCGCCGGGTTGCAGGGCAGCGCCAACGGTGACGTCACCGCCTCCCGGCTCAAGCGCACCCTGCTGCGCAAGGACCCCACGTTCAGCGAGTCCGACTACGGCTTCCGCACCTTCGGCGAACTGCTGCGCCACCTCGCCGAGCGCAACGTGATCGAGCTGGGCGAGGGCCCGGCGAAGGGTGACCCCGAGGTCTCGCTGCCCGAGCACGGCGACCGCGAGGTGGCGTTCGGCCTGCTCCGGGGCGTCGTGGCGGACCTGGGTAGCGGCGGGAACCCGGTGGCGTTGTCCGGGTTGAAGAACCAGGTACGCCGGGCCCGCCCCGACTTCAGCGAGAAGAAGCTCGGCTACCGCAGCTTCCTGCAGTTCTGCAAGGCCGCCGCCACCGCCGGCGTGCTGGACCTGCGCTGGAGCCCCGAAGCCGACGACTACCTTCTGACAACCCAAACCTGACCACCCCGCCCCAACCTCCTCGTGTCCCCTCGTGTTGATCAAGAGGTTTGCGTCACCGGGAACGCGATTCATGACGCGAACCTCTTGATCAGCAAAGGTTGGGAGTGGGAGTTGCGGGGAGGGTGCAGAGTGGGGCGGGGTTCCTGATTCGCAAGTCAGGAGCGGGAGAACCGCCCGTTATGGTTGCGAACCGTCAACGGTTGGCCCGAAATGCGTCTGGATTGTCACCCTTGCCCCGGTCCGGGCATACCTGCGCCGTACCCTCGGCGCGGGAATTGCTATACGGTCGGCGAATGAAGGTGGAGGAGCACTGGTGGAACGGAGACACGACCCCGCGCGGGCGCCGGGACGTGTACATCCGTACTGACGGGCAGGGTTGGGAGGTCCGCGCCCAGATCGGTGGGGCGTCGGGTCGTGAGCGGGTGCAGCAGTGCCCAAGCCGGGCCTCGGCGGCCATCCTCGCCGACGCCTGGCGCGGCACCCACCCATCCTGGCGCGAGCTAAAGCAGCGCTGATCCGGCACCGGGCCGGGTCGGCAACGCTCCCGGGCTCCAGCCCGGCGCGCCCGCCGACCGGCCCGGCGCTCGGTAACCACTCACCAACTCGGCTGAGGTCAGCTCGCAGGTCATCCCTTCTGCAGCATGACGGAAGCAACATCTGCCAGAAGCGCCAGCGCCCAGTCCAATTGCGGGCAGCGGTTTGTTCTCGGCACTCAAAGCAGCCGCCTGCCCGCGGGCCACTACTCCTCATCAAGTGATCAAGTGATGAAAAGTAGGTCCCGGGGAGCGGATTGAGCTACTTGTCATCACTTGATCAAGAGATGGCGGAGGGTCTCCGTGTCCCCGCCCTCAAGTCGGGTATCCGAAGGGCTGCCGGTCGCGCCCGATGGAGGTCGCCCATGTCGCAGGGTCCCGACGAGGAGAACCCCAGGATCGACGAGGAGGTCCGAGAGGCCGAGCGTCGGCTCGCCAACCTCGGCACCTCGTCGGACGACGCGCTGACCGACGACGACGCCCGTGCACCGGACGAGGCTAGCTCCGAAGACAGCCCCGATTGATGCTCCGCCTTCGATAGTTGCTTCCGCAGTCCCGCGTCCTCCCGAAAGGGGTGGCCCGATTGCGGGCCTGTCCGGCGGATCGAACCGGACAGGCCCGCAGTCGGCGAAGAGGGTCAGCGCTTCAGCGTGAAGGTGAAGTCCCCGGAGAGCTTGCCGCTCAACCGGAACGCCGAAACGATCTTCCCCTCCGCGATCAGACGATCGACCTCGCCCCGCGACACACCGCAACCCTCCGCGATCAGTCGGGACGGCCGGACCGGGATCCGTGCCGCGTTGCGGACCGCGACGTCGATCACGTCGAGGTCCAGGTGATCCGATCCGCCGGTGTCGAGACGCCAGGCGTCGGTCCAGTCCAGGGCGAATCGGGTTTGGTGCTGGACGGCCGGATCCTGAAGCAGTTCGGCGGTCAGGCCCGGGTCGTTGGCATGGAGCCGGTCCAGCAGTTCGGGTGGGATGGCGCGCACCGTCATCCGTTCCAGGACGGTGAGCTTGGCCGTCTCCCCGCAGGCGGTGCAGAGCGCGAGCAGCCAGACGTCGAGGAGCTTGTGGTTGGCGTTGACACGGAACTTGCCGCTCGCCCGGAGGCGTTGGGACGGGCACGCGTGGCAACGGCGGCGAATGATGGGCAGGCAGGTGGGCACGACGGCCCAGTTTTTGAGCACAGAAGTACACCGGTCTCAGTGAGAAGTCCGCAGCAAAAAGGAGCGCGGCGCACAGGCGCGACGCGCGACAAATCAGCTCTCGGGAGGTCTCACAGGGTGTACAACGGCACGTCCTTGCCTAGACGACCTGGTTGCGCAGCACGGTAACGGCGCACGGCGGCGCCGCTCCACTGGTTTTCGCGTACGCGCCAGGAGCCCGGGTGGCGGGACGTGCGAACCGGTCAGGCGGTCGGGACCGGCAGCACCACGCCCTCGGCCGCCGACCGGTGCGCCAGCTCGATCAACTCGACAGTGTGGACGGAGTCCCGGGGGTCCACCGGCATCGGCGCGCCGTCGCGCAGCGCAGCCGCCACCTGGGCGTAGAAGCTCTGGTACGCGCCCGGTTCGGTCGGCACCGGCCGCAGGTCACCGTCGACGCCGAGCAGGCCGTAGCGGTCCGACGGGACCTCGCCCCAGCCCGGCTGGTCCGGTCGGCCACCGTCGTGCAGCGCCGCCTCCTGCACGTCCAGCCCGTAGCTGGTGTAGCCGGCCCGGTCGCCCAACACCCGCAGGCGCGGCCCGAGTTGAGCGGTCACCGCGCCCATCCACAGGTGCGAGTGCACCCCGTTGGCGTGGGTCAACGCCACGAAGGCGTCGTCGTCGACGGCCGCGCCCGCGCGGCGACGGTCCACCTCCGCGTAGACCCGCTCGACCCGGCCGAACAGCTGCACCGCCTGGTCGACGAGGTGGGCGCCGAGGTCGAAGAGCGCGCCGCCGGCCTCCTCCGGACCGGCGAGCTCCCGCCAGCCCGGCTTGATCGTCGGACGGAACCGCTCGAACCGGGACTCGAAGCGCAGCACCTGCCCCAACTCGCCCTGCTCGACCAGGCGGCCCACGGTCAGGAAGTCGCCGTCCCAGCGCCGGTTCTGGAAGACCGTCAGCGGCACCCCACGCTCGGTCGCCTCGTCGATCAGCGCGCGGCCCTCCGCGGCAGTCGGGGAGAGGGGCTTGTCGACGACGACCGGCAGGCCGGCGGCGAGCGCCGCGCGCGCCACCGGCACGTGCTGCCGGTTCGGCGTCGCCACCACGACCAGGTCCAGGGCGTCCGGGGTACGCCACAGCTCGTCGGCGTCGTCGACCAGGCGGGCGTCCGGGAAGTGCTGTCGCGCCTGCTCGCGTCGCTGCGGATCACGGGTCACGATGGCGTCGAGCCGCAGCCCGGGAGTCGCGGCGATCAGCGGCGCGTGGAACACCCGGCCCGCCAGCCCGTACCCCAGCAGACCAACCCGCAGCGCCTTCGCCATGCCGTGCCCCCGTCTCCCTGGTCCGCGCCCTGACCTGGCCCGGTACCGCTGAGAAGAATCTACGCCGGGGGCGGTCGGGCCCGATCTCGGCCCGTCAGCTCACCGGGTCGACGCGCAGGTAGGTGAGGACCGCGAGCACCCGACGGTTGGTGTCGTCGCTGGGGGGCAGGTCGAGCTTCAGCAGGATGTTGCCGACGTGCTTGCCGACCGCCGCCTCGCTGACGTGCAACCGGCCGGCGATCGACGCGTTGGACCGCCCCTCGGCGAGCAGTGCCAACACCTCGCGTTCCCGGGCGGACAGTGCGGCGAGCGGGTCGCGGGGGCGGTGCAGAAGTTGCCGGACCACGTCCGGGTCGATGGCGGTGCCGCCCCCGGCGACCCGGCGCAGCGTGTCGACGAACTCGGTGACCTCGGCGACCCGGTCCTTGAGCAGGTAGCCGACGCGTTGGCCGTCGCCACTGTCCAGTAGCGCCGCCGCGTACCCGGTCTGCACGTACTGGCTGAGCACCACGACCGGGAGGTCAGGTCGCTCGGTGCGAAGCGTGACGGCCGCGCGCAGCCCGTCGTCGCGGCGGCCCGGCGGCATCCGGATGTCGGTCAGCACCAGGTCCGGTCGGTGGTCGCGGGCCGCAGCCAGCAGGTCCGGTGCGGAGCCGACGGCCGCGCACACAGTGAAGTCGAAGCGGGTCAGCAGGGCGACCAGACCCTCACGCAGCAGCACCTCGTCCTCGGCGAGCACCACCCGGGTCACCGACGACATGGCAGCTCCACCCGGACCACTGTAGGCCCGCCGGGCGGGCTGGACAGCAGCAGCCGGCCGTCCACGGCGGCGACCCGGTCGGCGAGCCCGGTCAGCCCGGTGCCCCGGGCCGGGTCGGCGCCGCCGTGACCGTCGTCGGTCACCTCGATGACGAGGTCGCCGCCGGACCGGGTGAGGCGTACGTCGGCGCGGGTCGCCCGGGCGTGCCGGGCCACGTTGCCCAGCGCCTCGGAGACCACGAAGTAGGCGGTGGTCTCCACGATCTCCGGCAGCTCGTCGTGCAGGTCGGCGTGCACGACGACCGGGATGGTGGCGGCGTCGGCCAGCTCGCGTACGGCGCCGGCCAGCCCGAGGTCGGTGAGGCTCTGCGGGCGGATGCCGTGCACCAGTTGCCGCAGCATCACCATCAGACCCCGGGCCTGGTCGTGCGCCACGGCGAGTGGTCGGGAGGCCGGGGAGTCCTCGGGTACGTCCAGCCGGGCCAGCCCCAGCTGGAGGGTGAGGCTGGTGAGCCGGGGCTGTGCGCCGTCGTGCAGGTCGCGCTCGATGCGGCGGCGTTCGGCCTCGTACGCGCCGACCAGTCGGGTGCGGGAACGGGTGACCTCGCGCAACGCCGCCGCGTCCACCGGGTGGGCCAGCAACCACCGGGCCACAGCTGCCTGGACGGCGGCGAGCAGACCGATGGCGTACCAGAGCACCGGGATCAGCAACACCCCCACGATGGCGTACGGAATGGCTTCGCCGACGCTGTCGATCGGCTGCCAGATCACCACCGGCTGGTTGGCGTCGCCGGCCAGCCAGGGGCTGGAGATCATTCCGAGGTCGAGCAGCACCAGGACCAGGAACACCCAGTACGCGACCGGCGTGAACCCGCCCAGCCAGAACAGGTACGCCACCTCCCGCCAGGTCGCGGCGCTGCGGTAGCGCGCGACCAGGCCCGGCCACGGCGACGAGGCCAGCGGACGACCGTCGACGAGCCCCACCCGCCACCGCTCGACGACGGCCACCGGGAAGCTCACGAGCGGTGCCAACGCCAACAGGGTGAGGCTGCCGGTCGCCAGGAACAGCATCAGCGCGATGCTCGGCGGTCGGCCGTGCTGTCGGAGCCCGTTGACAGCGGCCAGCAGGGGCGCGCCGATGACCAGCAGCCCGACACCGAGGACACCGGCGATCGGCACGGTGGTCACCAGGTAGGCCAGCGCGCGCCAGGGCCACGCGGAGATCAGCCAGCGGCGGCGGCGTAGCGCCTCGGCCAGGTGCGAAGGGTGTTCCGTGGTCATGCAGCAGACGCTAATCGGGAGCGACCGGGTGCCCCAGCCGTCCAGATCCACTCTTCGGGGTATGCCCAGCACTACCGGCGGACGGGTGTACGGGGCCCGGAAACGGGAAGAACGCGCCGTCGCGCGGCCCGCGTGACCTGTGCCGGCGGCTGGAGAGACATGGGTGCCAGAACCTTCGTGGTGGTCGGCGGGACCAGCGGTCTCGGCCTCGCGGTGGCCCGACTGCTCGTCAACGAGCATCAGGTCGTGGTGTTCGGCAACGTGCCGGCCGAGGTCGCCGCCGCGACCGACGAGCTGGGTTGCGACGGCGCCGTCTGCGACATCTCCTCCTACGAGCAGGTCCGCGACGGGCTTGCCGAAGTGGTCGAGCGCTACGGCACGATCGACGGGGTGGCGGCCTGCGCCTCCATGTGGGCGGGCGGCGACCTGGGAGACCTGTCGGTGGAACACATCCGCCGGGCCGTGGAGATCAACGTTCTGGGCATCACGTACCTGCTGCGGGAGGCGGTGCAGCACCTGCACCGGCAGGGCCACGGCAACGTCGTCTACATCGGCGCGCTGGCGCTGGCGGCGCCCCGGCCCGGCATCCCCGTCTACCGGGCCACCAAGAGCTACGGCAACAGCCTTGTCGATTCGCTGGCCGAGGCCCAGCACAGCAACCGGGTCAAGGTGATGCAGCTGCACCCCGGGCCGATGCCGACGCGGCTACAGGAACGGGTGGGTGCCGAGTTCCTGGACGAGGTGTACGCCATGCCCGAACAGGTCGCCACCGAGGTCGTCCGGTTGCTGCTGCTCGAACCCGACGACCTCTACGTCTCCGGTGAGCGCGTGCTGCGCGCGGACGGGCGGTGGTGACTGCCGCAGCCGGACCCGCCGACCGTCCGGCCTCGGCCTGGGCGCCGCTGCGGACGGCGGTCTACCGCAACCTGTGGCTGGCCCTGCTCGCCGCCAACATCGGCACCTGGATGCAGACCGTCGGCGCGCAGTGGCTGCTGATCAACCACTCCAACGCCGCCACCCTCGTCGCGTTGGTGCAGACCGCCAGTCTGCTGCCGGTGCTGCTGCTGGCGTTGCCCGCCGGGGTGCTGGCCGACAGCTTCGACCGCCGGCACCTGCTGATCGCCGTGCAGCTGTTCCTGGTGGCGGTGGCGGTCGCGTTGACGCTGCTCACAGTGACCGACCGGATGCCGCCCGCGCTGCTGCTCACCCTCACCTTCGCGTTCGGTGTCGGGCAGGCGCTGACCCTGCCGGCCTGGGCGGCGGTGATCCCGGAGCTGGTGCCGCAGGACCAACTCCGGTCGGCGTCCGCGCTCGGGTCGATAAGCGTGAACGTGGCGAGGGCGGTCGGACCCGCGGTGGCCGGCGTGCTGATCGCCCGTACCGGCGTCGCCCCGGTCTTCGGCATCAACGCGGTCGCCTTCGGGATCTTCGCGTACGCGCTGTGGCGCTGGCGGCCCGGCAACGCCCGCGCGGTCGAGGTGCCCGAGCGGTTCACCGCCGCGCTGCGGGCCGGCAGCCGCTACGTACGCCACTCGCCGACAGTCCGCCGGCTGTTGCGCCGTGCGTTGGTCTTCGTGGTTCCGGCCAGCGCGCTGTGGGCGTTGCTGCCGTTGGTGGCCAGCCGCCGGCTGGGGCTGGGCTCCGGCGGGTACGGGGTGCTGTTGGCCGCCCTCGGAATCGGTGCGATCGCGGGTGGTGTGCTGCTGGCCGTGATCCGCAACCGTCTGTCGGCCAACCAGCTTCTGCTCATCGCCGGAGCGTTGTTCACCGTGGCGCTGACCGTGGTCGGCACCGTGCGGGCGGTGCCGTTGGTGCTGCTCGCCCTGCTGCCCGCCGGGATGGCCTGGGTGACGGTACTGGCCAACGTCAACGCCGAGATGCAGATCTTCCTGCCCAGCTGGGTACGGGCTCGGGGCCTGGCCGTCTACCAGGTCTGCTTCGCCGGTGGGCAGGCGGCCGGCGCGCTCATCTGGGGGCTGCTGGCCGACATGGCCGGGCTGTTGTCCGCCTACCTCGTGGCGGCGGCACTGATGCTGGTCGGCACCGTGACGAGTCGGATCTGGCCGCTGCCGAACCTGCGGTCGGTGGACCGCGAACCGGCGGCCTACTGGCCGCAACTGCATCTGGCCCACGAACCGGACCCGTGGGTGGGGCCGGTGCTGGTGACGGTGCAGTACACCGTCCGACCGGAGCGGACCCAGCAGTTCCTGGCGGCGATGGACCTGGTGCGTGGCGCGCGGCAACGGACCGGCGCGATGCGCTGGGGGCTGTTCCGCCCGGCCGAAACGGTGGACCGGTTCGTCGAGGTGTACCTGGTGCCGTCCTGGGACGAGCACCTGCGCCAGCACGGCGGCCGGTTGACAGGTGAGGACCGCGCGGCCGAGCAACGGGCCCGGGAGCTGACCGACGGGGAACCGGAGGTCCGACACCTGGTGCCCGCCGCCGCCGGCCCGACGCTCTCCGACGACAGCGAGGCGCTCTGATCCGGCGTGTGTGCGTCGACGCGGGCGGCGGGACCTGCCGGACGTCAGCGGGCGAGTGCACCGCATGCTGTGCTGATGTCCGGCGTCAGGCCGCCGTCCCCACAGTCGATGTTCGCCGCCGCCCGCCCGGCGAGCTGCCACTGCGTTCCCGACCGCTGGAGGAAGATCTGCGGTTCCGGGAGAGTGTCCGGCGCCCCGGCCGGTACGGCGGTCAGCCGCGCATAGGAATTCCGACAGGCGAAGATCTCGACCCGGGCGATCTGTGCGCCGTCCAACAGCGCCTGGCTGGCCGCCAGCAGCGTGCTGGGCGTACAGCTGGCGTCGGTGTCGATTGGCCGATCCGGCGCGCCGCCACCCACCGCTGGTGATTCGGCGCCGGCGGTGGGTGGCGCTGACCCGTCACCGGCGGCGGACCCACCACCGTTGGCCCGGCCTGGCGCGGCGCTCGCGGTCTGCGGGGCGTCGATGGAGGGAGACGGTCCGCCGGTCGGGGGCGCCGCGGACGGGGTGGACCCGGGCGAACTGGCGGCGGGCGCGCCGACCGAGCGCGGCGCGGGTTGGGAGCAGCCCGCCACCGCACACGTCAGGACCATCGCCAACGTCAATGCCACGTCACTGCCTCGAGTTCGCACAGCTGACTCCCTGCCTCGTCGGTCGGGCCGGATTCGCCTTCCGGACCCGCCGACGACGGTAGGAGTCGTGCCTCTGCCGAAGCTGAACCAAACCTTGAATCCGCAGGCGGGGAGGGCCCTCAGGCGGCCGACACGGCCAGGGAGCCGGCGGCGGTCGATCCGGCACAGTCGAAGCCACAGCCGGGGCCGCACGCCCGGTGCCAGCCCGGAGCCTCGGCGGCCTCCCGGGTGCCCAGCCGGGTGAACACGGCCAGGGCGTCCGTCCAGGCGGTGTGGGCCGCCGGCAGGTCGCCGCCCGCCGCCCGGACCAGCCCGATGTCCCGCAGGGTCCGCGCTCGGCCCAGGTCGTGCCCGAGCGCCTGCCATCCGTCGTACGCCAGCTCCAGCACGCGGGCCGCGTCGTCGAGCTGGCCGGCGGCGAGGTGCAGCTCACCGATGGTGCGCTGAACGAGGGCCACGCCCAGCCGGTCGTGCAGCCGCCGGCAGGTGGCCAACGAGCGTTCGAGAGGCCCCCGGGCCCGGTCGATTTTCCCCTGGCGCAGCCAGATCTTGGCCAGCGCCTGCGACGTGTAGCAGGTGATGTGCTCGTCCTGATGCTCCACGATCAGCGCATGTGCGCGAGTGCACCACGCCTCCGCCTCGTCCAGCTCGCCGCGCGCCCGGTGCACCAGGCCGATGGCGCGCGTGGCGATCGCCTCGCCACGCCAGTGGCCGAGCGTGCGGTACCCGCTGATCGCCTCGCCGAGCCGCGTGGTGGCCGCCGTGTCGTCACCCAACTCGCGGTGACAGTGCCCCAGACCGTAGCGGGCGTGCGCGGCGCCGTTCTCGTCGCCGAGCCGGGCCAGCGTCTCGGCGGCCGCCTCCAGCAGCGGGATCGCCTCGTGGTGCCGTCCCACCTCGCGCAGCACCGTGCCGAGACCGTTGCGCGCGGCAGCGGCCCCCGCCTGGTGACCGGCCTCGTCGAAGAGCGTGACCGCGGCGGGAAAGTAGCGCTCCGCCTCGGCGAACCGGTCCTCCTTGTAGCGGAGCAGCCCGATGCCACACTCGATGACGGCCTGCGCGACCCGGTTGCCGGTGCGGCGGGCGACGCCGATCGCCGCCGCGTGGGTACGGTCCCAGCTCACGAAGTCGTTGCGGACCGCGAACGAGGCGAAGACCAGCGCGTCGGCCAACGCGCAGGCGGCGGCGTCCATGTCGAGTTCGGCCGCACGCTCCACCGCCGCGACCAGGCACGCGCCCTCGGCGTCGAGCCAGCCCGGCCGCAGGTGATCCGCTGCCAGCACACAGGACTGGAGGCTGACCGGCATCGGCGGTTGCCGGTACAGCGGCGGCACCGCGTGCGGAAGCCGCTCGCCGAGGCGCTCGCTGAGCCCGGTTGCCGCGGTCAACACCCGGGCCACGGCGGTGTGCAGTTCGGCTGTGCTGTCCTCCTCGACGGCACGCTCGTACGCGTACAGCCGAACCAGATCGTGCATCCGGTAGCGCAGCGTGCGGTGCACCGGGTCCGGGACCACCTCGATCAGCCGGGCGTCGACCAACAGGTCCAGAAGCTCCTCGGTGACGTCCACCGGCTCGCCCAGCAGTGCCGCGCCCAGCCACTCGGCGAAGGTGGGCGCTCCCATGAAGCCGAGCAGGCGGAAGACCCGCCGCGCGGCCGGGTCCAGGCCGTGGTAGCTGACCGCCACGCTGAGCCGGACCGCCAGACCGTCGGCGGTCATCTCGTCGAGCCGGTAGCGCTCGTTGCGCAGCCGGTCGGCGAGACGGGCTATCCGCTGGTGTGGTCGGGCGGTCAGCCGCGCGCCGACGATGCGCAGGGCGAGCGGCAGGCCGGCGCACAGCTCGACCAGCGTCTCGGCCGCCTCCGGCTCGCGAGCGATCCGGTCCGCGCCGATGATCTGCCCTAGCAGGGCCAGTGACTGCTCGGGGGTGAACATCGTGAGCTCGACATGGTGCGCGCCGGGAACAGTGGTCAGCCGGGCCCGGCTGGTGGCGATCAGGGCGCAGCCCGAGTCGCCCGGGATCAGCGGACGGACCTCCTCGGCGCTGACGGCCGCGTCGAGGACGATCAGGATCCGTCGTCCGCTGATGGTCGAGCGGTACTCGCCCAGCTTCTCCTCGGTGCTGCGCAGTTGCTGGACGTTCGACACGCCCAGGGCGCGCAGGACCTGATTGAGGACGCTGACCGGGTCGCTGCGCCGGCCGTCGAGCCCCACGAAGATCTGCCCGTCCGGGTAGCTGGCGCGCAGCAGGTGGGCGAGTCGGACGCTGAGCGAGGTCTTGCCGACGCCGCCCGGCCCGGACAAGATCAGCGGTGGCCGTGCGGTGAGCGTCTGCTGCGGCTGGGCCAGGGCGGTCAGCGCCTGCTCGATCTCCGCCTCGCATCCGGTGTGGTCCGGCAACGGGGGCGGTAGCTGGCAGCCACGGCCCGCCCGCCCGGCGTGCGGTATGTCGTCAGGTTGGTCCTGCTCGTCCGGCTCGGTCGCCTCGACCGGCTGTGACGGCGTCACGGCGGGCGGCGGCGTCGGTTCGAGCACGGCCACCGGCCGCCGTACCGACTCGTCGCGCAGGATGCGTTGGTGCAGGAGTTGCAGCTCGCTGCCCGGGTCGACGCCCAACTCGTCGGCGAGCAGGCTGCGGGTACGGGCGTACTGGTCCAGCGCCTCGGCGCGCCGCCCGCTGAGGTGCAGCGCGCGCATCAGGTGCAGCACGAGGGGTTCCGTGAGTGGGTCGCGTTCCAACGCCTGGCTGAGTCGATCGGCTACCGGCCCGGGGCGGCCCTGGCGCAACTCGCTCTCCGCCCACTCCAACAGCGTGCCGAGCGCCTGCTGACGTAGCCGTTCTCGGACCCGGGCGGCCCAGTCGCCGGGCAGACCGTCCAGTGGGTCGCCGCGCCACAATTCGACCGCCTGACGGAGCAGTTGCGCCCGTCGCGGGTCATCCGCGTCGAGTTGCTGGACCTGCTCGCTGAGAGTCCGCAGCTGCCGCAGGTCCACCCGGTCGTCCGCGGCCTCCAACTGGTATCCGCCCGGTCGCCGCGCCAGCGTGATCGGGCTGACGCCCTCCACGAGCGCGGCCGCGGCGAGCAGCCGGCGGATCCGGGTGATGTAGGTGTAGAGCACCCCTCGGGCGTCCGCCGGTGGCGAGCCATCCCACACCCGGTCGATCAGCACCTCGACCGGTACGCCCCGACCGACGTCGACGGCCAGGGCCGCCAGCACCAGGCGCTGCTTCAGTGGGCCGAGTTCGATCGGCCGGCCGGCCACCTGGATCTGTAACTCGCCAAGTATTCGAAGTTCCACGGCATCGCCCCCGCGCCCGTTGGATTGTCCACATCGCCCGTGAAGAGGGCAGATGTGGCTGTCAAGGATTCGTTCAGCTTCGCTACCGGTCCGGCTGCGAAGGTCTTGCCACAAGCGATCTGGTGCGCCGCCAACGGGTGTGGCCCGTGCAGCCCACGACAGTCGTCCTCTCCCCCATAGGAGCCGCGAGTATCGATTTTCATCGGATGACGCGAAGAGAGCCGCCGGGTCTCGGCAGCCCTCGTGATCTTGCAAGGTTCCCAGCGACTCTAGCCCGCCATCGGTGGTCATCAGTGCCCCCCGAGGTGATGCCAGCCGCTCGTCAGAGCCGCTACCGGTCCGAAAAACACTATTCATCAGGAGGACATCTGCTATGCGAGTCTTCGCAGCACGCTCACAATTGCGGCATCTGACCCGGCTGGTTGCCGGCGTGGCGCTGAGTGTGGCGGTCGTCGGTGCGAGTGGCCTGCTCGCCGTCTCGCCCGCCGAGGCATCGTCGATCAACGGACCCATGACCCGAACCGAGATGCTGGACCGCGCCCAGAACTGGGTCGATCGTGGCATCACGTACAACACGGATGCGAAGGTCAGTGACGCCGAAGGCGCTCACAGTTACCGACGGGACTGCTCCGGCCTCGTCTCGATGGCCTGGCATCTGTCCACGGATTACAACACCCAAGCCTTTCAGGGCAGTAACCCCATGTGGACGAAGTTCAGCAATTGGGACGACTTCCAGCCTGGCGACGCCATGGTTCGCACCGGCCATATGGAGCTTTTCGCGTTTTGGAGGGACAAGAGCGATCACCGCAAGGGCGCTTACGTCTACTCGTTCAACAACTCCGGTGAGACGGTGCAAAACCCTTACGCTCTCACCAATAAGGACGCCAGGGGATTCAACAGCTGGAGCGATCTGACCAGCTACCAACCAATCCGGCGGGTCAACATCGAGGCCGACCCGACGCCCGAGCCGGAGCCGACTCCGGTCGCGGATCCGAACGTGGTGCAGTTGTCGGGGGACTTCAACGGTGACGGGCGCGACGACGCCGCGATGCTCTACCACTACAGGGACGACTCGATCGAGTTGTTCACGTCGTTGGCCAATGCCAGTGGTGGGTTCGGGGCGTACTTCGGCAGTTACAAGCTGCCGGCGAATTCGTGGAAGTGGGATTCGTTCCGGACGATCGTGGGTGATTTCAACGGTGATGGCCGTTCGGATCTGGGGGCGATGTATTACCAGGCGGACGGGTCGATCACGATGCACACCGCGTTGGCGAACAGCGGTGGCGGGTTCGGTGCGTTCACCGGGAGTCTGACGGTGCCGGCGAGCGCGGCGTGGAAGTGGGACGCGATCCGGTTGACCAGTGGTGACTTCAACGGTGACGGTCGCGACGATGCGGCGATGTTGTACGGCTACCGGGATGGCTCGATCGAGTTGTTCACGTCGCTGGGGAACACCAGTGGCGGGTTCGGCACGTTCACCGGCAGCTACAAGCTCCCCGCGAACTCGTGGAAGTGGAACTCGTTCCGGACCATCGCGGGCGACTACAACGGTGATGGTCGTTCTGATCTGGCGGCGATGTACTACCAGGCGGACGGGTCGATCACCATGCACACCGCCCTGGCCAACGCCAGCGGTGGGTTCGCAGCGTTCACCGGCAGCCTGACCGTCCCGGCGAGCGCGTCCTGGAAGTGGGACGCGATCCGCCTGACCACGGGTGACTTCAACGGTGACGGTCGTGACGACGCCGGGATGCTCTACCGCTACAACGACGAGTCGATCGAGTTGTTCACCTCGCTGGGCAACGCCAGCGGCGGGTTCGGCACCTTCACCGGCAGCTACAAGCTCCCGGCGAACTCGTGGAAGTGGAACTCGTTCAAGACGATCACCGGTGACCACAACGGTGACGGCCGCACCGATGTCGCCGCCATGTACTACCAGGCCGATGGGTCGATCACCATGCACACCGCGCTGGCGAACAGCGGTGGCGGGTTCGGGGCCTTCACCGGCAGCCTGACCGTGCCCGCCAACGCCGCCTGGCACTGGGACGCCATCCGACTCCTCTGACTTTCCTCCTGGGTGCGGGAGGGCTCACCCCTCAGGGCCCTCCCGCACCTCCCCTCTGGACAGGCAGGCCTCAGCCTGGCGCAGGGACGTGCCCCAACATCCAAGGAGTGTGTAGCAATGCTCAGCATGAAGAGGTCGGCGGTCGTCGTGGCGCTGGCCGTGGTCGCGCTGCTCGGACTCGCCACGCCGGCAGTCGCTCAGGCCGCCGGTGATGACGCCCCTGATGGCCATCCCGCCATGACCGGCTCGGCTCAAGCCGCCGCTGCCGCAACCGTGCCTCCCGGGTATCCGGTCACCGGCATCGACGTCTCACACCACCAGGGCACCATCGACTGGGCGGCGGTGGCCCGCGGTGGAGCCAAGTTCTCGTACGCCAAGGCAACCGAGGGGCTTTCCTTCGTGGACAGTTCCTTCACCGCCAACTTCCGCGGCGCCAAGCAGAACGGCATCCTGGCGGGCGCCTACCACTACGCCCGCCCCGACGTGTCCGATGGCACCAGCCAGGCGAACTACTTTCTCGATCGCGCTCAGTACTCGCAGGATGGCAAGACGCTCATCCCGATGCTGGACATCGAATGGCCCTGGGAGGGTTCGGGCGCGCCGTCCCCGTGCTACGGGCTGAGCACGAGCCGGATGTCGACGTGGGTCAAGCAGTTCGTGGACCGGGTCTACGCGCGCACCGGCCAGCGAACGATGATCTACACGAACACCAACTGGTGGAATCCGTGCACCGGCAACAACGCGACGTTCGGCGCCAATCCGCTCTTCATCGCCAACTACAGCTCGACGTACAAGCCGCTGCCCGCGGGCTGGAACCAGTTCACGCTGTGGCAGTACTCGGACAGTGGCTCCCTGCCGGGCGACCAGGACGTGTTCAACGGAAGCCTCACCCAGCTCCAGGCGCTCGCCGGGGGCAGCCCGGAGCCTACTCCGGTCGCGGACCCGAACGTGGTGCAGCTGTCGGGGGACTTCAACGGTGACGGGCGCGACGACGCCGCGATGCTCTACCACTACAGGGACGACTCGATCGAGTTGTTCACGTCGTTGGCCAATGCCAGTGGTGGGTTCGGGGCGTACTTCGGCAGTTACAAGCTGCCGGCGAATTCGTGGAAGTGGGATTCGTTCCGGACGATCGTGGGTGATTTCAACGGTGATGGCCGTTCGGATCTGGGGGCGATGTATTACCAGGCGGACGGGTCGATCACGATGCACACCGCGTTGGCGAACAGCGGTGGCGGGTTCGGTGCGTTCACCGGGAGTCTGACGGTGCCGGCGAGCGCGGCGTGGAAGTGGGACGCGATCCGGTTGACCAGTGGTGACTTCAACGGTGACGGTCGCGACGATGCGGCGATGTTGTACGGCTACCGGGATGGCTCGATCGAGTTGTTCACGTCGCTGGGGAACACCAGTGGCGGGTTCGGCACGTTCACCGGCAGCTACAAGCTCCCCGCGAACTCGTGGAAGTGGAACTCGTTCCGGACCATCGCGGGCGACTACAACGGTGATGGTCGTTCTGATCTGGCGGCGATGTACTACCAGGCGGACGGGTCGATCACCATGCACACCGCCCTGGCCAACGCCAGCGGTGGGTTCGCAGCGTTCACCGGCAGCCTGACCGTCCCGGCGAGCGCGTCCTGGAAGTGGGACGCGATCCGCCTGACCACGGGTGACTTCAACGGTGACGGTCGTGACGACGCCGGGATGCTCTACCGCTACAACGACGAGTCGATCGAGTTGTTCACCTCGCTGGGCAACGCCAGCGGCGGGTTCGGCACCTTCACCGGCAGCTACAAGCTCCCGGCGAACTCGTGGAAGTGGAACTCGTTCAAGACGATCACCGGTGACCACAACGGTGACGGCCGCACCGACCTCGCAGCCATGTACTGCCAGGCGGACGGGTCGATCACCATGCACACCGCGCTGGCGAACAGCGGTGGCGGGTTCGGGGCCTTCACCGGCAGCCTGACCGTGCCGGCCAGCGCGTCCTGGCAGTGGGACGCCATCCGACTTCTCTGAGCGCCGTCGATCGGTGTGGGAGGGTTCCCCGAGAACCCTCCCACACCGCTGTCGTCGCGGGCCACCGCTCCGGCGGCCGGTACGACGTACGGCACCTGCGGTTAGCATGACGGGACTATGGCGAGTGAGCGTAAGGCGACCGCGGACCCGGCCCGCAGCCTGGCCCTTCTCTGGCGCACCCGGGAGCCGACCAGCCGCAGCGCCGGTCCGGCGCTCAGCGTCGACCGGATCGTCCGGGTCGCGATCGACATCGCCGACGCCGAAGGGCTCGACGCGCTGACCATGCGCCGGGTCGGTGAGGCGCTGGGGGTCGGCACGATGTCGGTCTACACCTACGTGCCGGGCAAGGCCGAACTCGTCGCCGTCATGATCGACACCGCGTACGGCGAGATGCCGCGCCCCGCCGTCGAGGGCGACTGGCGGACCAGGCTGGAACGGATCGCCCGCGACAATCTGGCGCTCTACCAGCGACATCCGTGGATGCTGCGGGCCGAGACGACCCGACCGGTGCTCGGTCCGCACCTGATGGCCAAGTACGACTACGAGCTGAGCGCCATCGTCGACATCGGGCTCACCGACGTCGAGGTCGACGCGGTGCTCACCCTCGTGCTGGGTCACGTGAAGAGCGCCGCCCGGGCCGCCTCCGAGGTGGTTGACCTGGAGCGCGAGACCGGCATGACCGACGGTCAGTGGTGGCAGTCGCACGCGCCCTGGCTGGAGACCTTCCTGAAGCCCGGCGCCTACCCGACCGCGTCCCGGGTCGGCACCGCCGCCGGCCAGCAGCACGGCGCCGCGTACGGCCCGGAGTACGCGTTCGAGTTCGGTCTGCAACGCGTCCTCGACGGGATCTCGGTGGTGGTCGCCGAGCGGGCGGCCAACCGATAGCCGGCCCGCTTCGGGGACGGCGACCTAGCGTGGTGCCGCCTGTCGAGCCAGCCGGGCCAGCGAGCGCGCCGACGGGCTGCCCGGCTCGGCGTGATAGACGACCAGCGACTGCGTGGTGCCGCTGATCGCGAGCTTCTCGTAGCGCAGCGCCAACTCGCCCAGCTCCGGGTGCTGGAACACCCGCACCCCGCCGCCCGCACGGGCCGCGACGTCGTGCCGGGCCCACAACCGCCGAAACCGCTCGCTGCCGGCCGTCAGCTCCTCCAACTTCATGGGGCACTTCGCGTTGACCGTCGGCCCGCACGACGCCTTCGCCGCGGCCGGCGGCGCCCGGGTGGTGTCGGTCAGCTCCAGCGGCAACCTCTTCTCCCCGGTGATCTTCGACGACCTGCACTTCGCGTTCCGGCCGTACGACCCGTTGCTGGCCTACGGGCAGTCCAAGAGCGCCGAGGCCCTGCTGGCAGTCGAGGTGACGCGCCGCTGGTCCGGCGAGGGCATCTACTCCAACGCACTGAACCCGGGCGCGATCGCCACCGGCTTGCAGAAGCACACCGGTGGGCTCAAGTCGCCCAAGGAGATGCACAAGACCCCGCAACAGGGCGCCGCTACCTCAGTGCTGCTCGCGGCGTCCCCGTTGCTGGACGGGGTCGGCGGTCGCTATTTCGAGGACTGCGCCGAGGCCCCGGTCGTCACCGAACGGCCCGCCGACTACAGCGGCGTGGCCGTGTACGCGGTCGACCCGGGCAACGCCGAGCGGCTCTGGACCGTGGCGTCCGACCTGATCACCTAGCGCGGCGTCACCGCGGCCACCGACGACGCCCGGCTCGCCGGAACCGACCCGGGCCCGGCAGCCCAGGTGGTACGACTGGGGCGGCGGTGGCAGCTGCGGGCCGGGGAAGGATGGCGATGGCGGGCAGGCTTCCGGGTCAGCTGCTGCTTCGGCGGGAGAACCTGGGCAAGGCGTCGTTCCTGGAACTCTTCTTCGACCTGGCGTTCATCTTCGCGCTGACCCGGTTGTCCCGGGCGCTGCTCGACGACCCCAGCCTCAACGGTGGTTTCCAGGCGCTACTGATGCTGGCGGCGCTCTGGTGGGTGTGGTTCGTGACCGCCTGGTCGGCCGACTGGTTCGACCCGCGGGCCCCGCTGGTCGTCGCACTGCTGCTCTGGGTGATGTTCGGCGGCCTGCTGATGGCCGCGGCCGTACCCACGGTGTTCGACGGACACGCCATGGTGTTCGCCGTCGCCTACGTGGCCATCCACCTGGGTCGGGCGGCGATCCTGATCCCCGGCCTGCGGGGGCATCCGCTGCAACTGCGCAGTCTGCGGGTGGCGATCTGGTTCGCGATCTCCGGCGTGCTCTGGGTGGTGGGGGCGGCCGTGGCCCCGGCCCGGGAGGTGCTCTGGGCGCTGGCCCTGGTCATGGAGTACGTACTGGCATGGCTGCGCTGGCCGTTCCCGTGGCTGGGACGCAGCACCTGGCCGGAACTTCGGGTGAACGGAACACACCTCTCCGAGCGGTACCAACAGATCTTCATCATCGCCCTGGGTGAGCTGATCTTGATCGCCGGCATCACCTACAGCGGGTCCGGCCTGGACCGGGACAGCACGGTGGCCTTCGCCCTGGCGTTCGTGACCGCGGTGGCCCTCGCCCGGCTCTACCTGGTGCCCGCCGGCGGGCGGCTGGGCGGCAGAATCGAGGCGGAGGGCCCGCCCGGCAGCCGGTTGACGCTGCTGGCGGGCTACCTGCACCTCGTCATGATCGCCGGGGTGCTGGGCACCTCGGTGGCCATGGAGATGACGATCGACGATCCGGGCGAAGACAACACGGGGCAGCTGGCGGTGGGCGTCATCGGCCCCTCGCTGTTCCTGACCGCCCGGATCCTGCTCGCGGCGATGGTCGACGGCAGCCGGCCCTGGGCACGCCTGGTCGGTGTGCCGGCCATCATCGTGGGCGGGCTGGCCACCGTGGGGCTTCCGCAGCTCGTCGCCAGCGCCGTCGTCGCCGGGGTGCTGCTGCTGATCGTCCTCTTCGACGCGATGCCGCGACTGTGGCGGTTCATCCGCCAGGCCAGGGAGAGCCACCCGGCCGACCAGCGGCTGGCTGGATAGCTGACCCGATGCCGCAGGGACGAGCGCAGCACGGCGACCAACCGCGACGACACGACGTGGTGGAGTTGCGGGTGCACGGCGTGTCCGGGGCGGACCCCACTGTCATCCTCGACCAGCCGCAGGTCCGGCAGGTCGCCGGCGACGGCAGCGGGGGTTTCCACCGTGCCGCCCGGTCGGACGGCGTCGGCCCGGACGGGCTGACGCTGGAGGCGTACCGCTGGGGTGACCTGCCCTCGGGCACCGTCGGGCGGACCCTTGCCATGGTTTTCCTGCTGCCGTTCATGCTCAGCAACGTGGCCGTGTGGATGCGCCCCACCGGCCGCCGCCGCGCCGTCGCGGTCAGCGTGCTGTGCCGGCTGCTCGCGCTCAACCTCACCGTGCTGTACGTGGTGTCCATCGCCGGAGTCGCCCTCGACCTGCTCGCCTGGCGGTGTCTCGGTGCGGCTCGCTGCCGCCCGCCCTTCGACACGATGGCCGGGCTCGACGGCCGGCACGTCGGGCAGCGGCTGGCCGTGCTGGCGCTCCTGCCGATCGCCGCCATCGCGGTCCTGCGCCTCCTCGGCGCCCGTCGGTCCGGTCCGGCCGACAACCCGCTGTGGGCCGTGGAGCCGTTGGTGCACCGGCTGCGCGCGATCCACGTGGCCGCCGCGCTCGCCGTACTCAATGTCGTGCTGCTCACGGCCCGTCGCGCCAGCGGCGCGACGTTCTCCACGACGCTGCTGCTGGCGCTCAGCGCGGCGGTGTTGCTGACCTGCGTCGGTCTGCTCGCCGCTCCGGGGATGATCGACCGGGCGGCGACCGCCCGAACGGCGACCTGGACCGCCCGCACGGCGGGCGCGGTGTCCGCCGTCCTGAGCGTGGCGACCCTCGTCACCGTGGGGAGCGACCGGCGCGGCTGGTCGTCGGCGGTCGGGCTTCCCGGCTACGGCGGGATCGCGGGTTGGGCGCTGTTGGGCCAGATGGTGTTGCTGGTGGTCCTCAGCGTGGTGGTGCTGTGGCAGCGCGGTCGGGTGGGCGGCCGGTCCGCGCTGCCGGGTGGCCTGGGCGCGGCGGTCCTCGCCGCCCTCGCGGTCGGCCTGACCGGCGCGCTCTCCGCCGGCCTCGTCTACCAGACGGGGGAGTTGCTCGGCGGCTACCGCGGTGACGGCGGGCCACCGTTGCCGTACCGCTGGACGCTGCTGGCCTTCTTCCTGCACGTGGTCGCGGCGGTGCTGTTGTGCGGGGCGGCGACCGTCGTGTCGCGGCGGCGCCGGCTGCGTGCGGCGGCGGCGATCACCGCCCGTGACTTCCCGGTCGTGCCACCGGAGGCGGTCGGCCGGCTACGGCTGACGACGAAGACCATCGCCCGTGCGCGGTTCACCGAGTGGCTGGGACTGCTGGCCGCCACGTACGCGGCGCTCGCGGTGGTGGGGCTGACCACGAGTCTGGTGGGGCGTACCGGGCGCGAACCGGAGGAGTTGACCCGGCAACTGCTCGGGCTGCCGGGCGAAGCCGTCCAGATGGGGCTCAGCGGGGGCAGCTATCTTCTCGCCGCGTTGCTGCTCACGCTGGTGACCGGTGGCGTGTTCGCCTATCGGACCGCGTGGTTTCGCCGGCACGTCGGCATCCTGTGGGACCTGGGCACCTTCTGGCCCCGGGCCGCGCATCCGTTCGCCCCGCCGAGCTACGCCGACCGCGCGGTGCCGGAACTGGCCGACCGGATCAGCCAACTGGCCGAGCGGCACGCCGGGGTTCTGCTCTGTGGGCACAGCCACGGGTCCGCGCTGCTCGCTCTCGCGGTGCTGCGGCTGCCCTCGCGCGTACGTCAACGGGTCGCGCTGCTCACCTACGGGTCACCGCTGGACCGCCTGTACGCCCGGCTCTTTCCGGCCTACCTCAACGAGGAGGTGCTGCGTGAGGTGGGGGAGCGGGTCGAGTGGCGGTGGCTCAACCTCTGGCGGGACACCGACCCGGTCGGCGGCTGGGTCTTCGCCGCACACCGCCCCGGCGATCCACCCCCGGACCCGCTCGATCCGTCGGGCCAGGTCGATCGGCGGTTGCGGGACCCACCGGACCTGCTGCCGGCGCCGGGGGAGCGCTCTGCGCCGCCGCTGCGGGGGCACCATCCGGGCGAGACCGACCCCGAGTTCCGGGCTGCGGTGCGCGAACTCGCCGAACGCCTCCGTGGTGCCGGCTGAGCCGGCCGATCGTGGGGCGGGCGGTGCGGGGACCGCACCGCGGTCAACGGTCCATCTCAGGAATCCGGTCCGACTCCGCCACCGTCGCGCGGACCTTGCGCAGCGTGGCGTCGGGGGCGCGGATCGCGGCACGCCAGCGGTCCAGTGTCCGGGTGAGCACCCGGACCACGAACTGCAACTGGTTGACCTGTTCGCGGAGCGTGCCCAACTCGGACCGGGCGCTGAACGCCTCGCCCTCCAGTTGGGTGATCCGCGTCTGCAACGGCTGCACGAGCGTGAGGGCGGCCTCGGTGAGCGTGTCGGCGGCATCGGCCTTGAACTTGCCCCGCTGCACTATGACGGTGGCAATAGCGGCGAGGCCGGTGCCTCCGCCGAGGATGCCGAGCACGCTGAGCGCCACCTGCACCCAGTGCGGTGCAGCCGGTGCGGGTGCGGTGATCACGTAACACCTGCCTGCAACTGTTCGTATGTCACAAATTCGCACGCTCGGGCCAGGCGACGAAGGTCGATGGCGATCTGCGCGGCCCGCCAGAGCGACCCGACCGTCACCGCCATCACGAACGACGTCGCGACGATGGAGCTTCGGCCCGACATGACCAACACGGCTACCGCGTACATGCCGGTGATCGTGCCGAGCACCAGCACCGACGCGAGTTCGAGGCCGAGCCCGGTGGAGAGCCGGCCGGGCCACAGGATGCCCAGCAGTCCACCCACGCCCACCACGATCAGACCCAGTTCCCAGGCGACCTGGATGGGCTCCGGCATCGACGTCTGAACGGACGTCGGCCGGACATTCAGAGTCATCATCAGAATGCCGCAGAGCGGCGCTGCGGCCAGGACAGCGATCTCGTACGGCTGGTGGCGGGACCGGATTCGTAGGTTTCCCACGGCAACTCCTTGGTCGAGGACCGGCGTCCGGCAGCGCCCGGTGGACCAGTGCCGTTCGGTGGGTCGCGACTGTCGAGCGGCGGTCCGTGCGGCGAAGCCCAGGGGTGCGTTGCCTGTGGACGGTCGTTGGGCGAGAAAGGGAGCGACTCGGCGTCGTTGGCTGCCGGTATCTGCCTGTTTATCACCGATGACGGCTTGCCGTCCACCTCGCGCAGCATCGCATTACCGCAGGTCAAGGCCCATTGATGGCTGGTTTGTGGGCTGTGGGACCGTTGTGGCGCGGCGACCCGGCCGTACGACCACCCGGTGACAGCTAGTGTCGGATATCTTGCCCAGGGTGACAGAGGTGGCCGGGTCGCCGATCGATCAACGGTCGAGCAGGGCGCGCAGCGCCCGGAGCACCTCGGCCGGGGCCTCCTCCGCCATGAAGTGCCCGCAGGTGACCGTCTGGTGGTCCAGGTCCGGCGCCCAGGCCCGCCACACCGCCGCCGCGTCGTAGCCCAGCGCCGCGCCCCAGTCCTGCTGGAGCACCGTCACCGGCATCCGCAGCTGGTTGCCGGCCGCCCGGTCGGCGGCATCGTGGGCCACGTCGATCCCGGCGGACGCCCGATAGTCGGCGACGATCGAGGGAACGGCGTCGCGGGACGCGCGCAGGTACGCGGCCCGCACCTCCGCCGGCAGGGCCTCCGGATCACGGGTCCAGACGTCCAGGAAGTGACCGAAGAAGGCGTCCGGGCTGCCGGCGATCAGCTCCTCGGGCAGGCCGGGCGGCTGCGCCATCAGGTACAGGTGAAACGCCACAGCGGCGCTGGCGCCGTGCAGCACATCCCACATGTCCAGGGTGGGTAGCACGTCGAGCAGGGCCAGTTGACTGACCGCCGTCGGATGGTCGAGACCGGCGCGGAACGCGACCAGGGCGCCCCGGTCGTGCCCGGCCAACGCGAACCGATCGTGACCGAGCGCGCCGGCCAGCGCCACGATGTCGGCGGCCATGGTGCGCTTGGCGTACCCGGCGCCGTCGGTGTCGACGGGCTTGTCGCTGTCGCCGTAGCCACGCAGGTCGGGGCAGATGACCGTGTGGTCGGCGGCCAGATCGGCGGCGACGTGCCGCCACATGAGGTGGGTCTGCGGAAAGCCGTGCAACAGCACGATCGCCGGCCCGGAACCGCCCACGGCGGCGTTGAGCGTCACCCCGTCGGCGACGGTGACGCGTCGGTAGTCGAATCCGTTGATCTTCGGGTCCACGGGGAACCTTCCTGGTGAGCAGTGCCGGCGAGGGCGGTGGCCCGTCGCCGTCGTACCTCACCGAGCCTGCCCGGCGGTGATCAGCAGCCGGTCAGTGTCGGATCAGTGCCGGCCGGGCCACGGGCCTAGATTGGTGCCATGACCAGGCAGCTGACGGCGCCCGTCGCGGTGACCTTCGGCGTACTCGGGCCGGTGATCGCCGCGACCGAGCGCGGCCCGGTCCCCCTGCGGGGACACCGGCAGCGCCTGGTGCTGGGCCGGCTGTTGATCGCCCACGGTCGGGTGGTGCCGGTGGACCGTCTCGTCGACGACCTGTGGGAGGTCGCACCGGACGGCGCGGTGGGCGCGATCCGGACCTTCGTCGCCGACCTGCGCCGGGCCCTTGAGCCCGACAGACCACCCCGGCAGCCGCCCCGGATCCTGGTCACCGAGCCGCCCGGGTACGCCCTGAAGGCCGCCCCGGACGCGGTCGACGCCGGACAGTTCGAGGCGGCCGTCGGCGAGGCGGGCCGGCTGCTGGCGGCCGGGCGTCCCGCACCGGCCCTGGCCGCACTGGAGTCGGCACTCGGGCTCTGGCGCGGGCCCGCGTACGCCGACTGCGCCAACGAGTCCTGGGCGGTCGCGGAGATCAACCGGCTGGACGAGCTGCGCATGCTCGCCGTCGAGCGGCGGGCCGAGGCGCTCCTGGCGGTGGGCCGACCGGACGACGCCGCCGCGGACCTACCGGCACACCTGGCCAGCCATCCGCTGCGCGAGGACGCCTGGCGGCTGCTCGCGACTGCCCGGTACCGCGCCGGCCGGCAGGGCGACGCGCTGGCCGCGCTGCGGGAGGCCCGCCACGTCCTGGTGACCGAGCTGGGCGTGGACCCGGGGCCCGAGCTGCGACGGCTGGAAGCCGACATCCTGGCCCAGGCGCCGCACCTCGCCCCGGCCCTCGACCGGGCCGTCACCCCCGACCTCGGGGAACCCGCTCGACCCGTCCAGGCGGAGCAGCGCCCGTTCGTCGGCCGCGACGCGGAGCTGGAACGGCTGCGGCGCGCCGCCGAGGCCGCGTCCCGCCGCCGCCAGCCCACGCTCGCCCTGCTCAGCGGCGACCCGGGCGCCGGCAAGACGGCACTGGCCGAGGCCCTGACCCGGCGACTCGCCGCCGAGGGCTGGACCACCGCGTGGGGACGCAGCCCGGAGTACGAGGGCGCTCCGCCAGCATGGCCGTGGACCCAGATCACCGACGCGCTCGCTGGGCCGGCCGCCGCCGTCGGCGCCCCCGTCGCCGTCGCCGTTGACCCGGAAGACGGCTCGGCTGAGGCTTCGGCTGACCCCGCCACCGTGCGATTCCATCGACACCGCGCGGTGGCCTCGCTGATCTCGGCGGTCGCCGACCGGGAGCCGGTCCTGCTGGTCCTCGACGACCTGCACCGCGCCGACGGCGACACCCTGGACCTGCTGACCGCACTGCTCACCGGCCCGCAGCCGGCCGGCGGGCCGGTGCTGATCCTCGGCACCTACCGGGCCACCGAGATCAGCCCGGAGTTGACCGCCACCCTGGCCCGCGCGGCCGGGCTGGAGCCGGTCCGGGAGTATCTTGCCGGCCTGCCCGCGCCGGCGACCGGCGAGCTGGCCGGCGCCATCGTCGGAGCGGAACTGGACCAGGCCACCGCCCGCTCGATTCACCAGCGCAGCGGCGGTAACCCGTTCTTCGTCCGCGAACTGGCCCAGCTGTACGCGAGCACGGGGCAGGCGGGGTTGGCCGCCGTGCCGCCCGGGGTACGCGACGTGATCCGGCACCGGTTGGCGCAGCTGCCGGCCTCGACCCGTACCGTGCTGCGGCAGGCGGCCGTGCTCGGCCGGGACCTCGACCCGGACGTGCTGGGCGTGTTGGCCGGTGACCGGACGACAGCGCTGGACGCCGTGGACCGTGCCCTGGCGGCCGGGTTCCTCACCGAACGGGAGTCCGACGGGCGGCTGCGCTTCACCCACATCCTGGTCCGCGACACCCTCTACGCCGACCTGTCCGCGCCGCGCCGCGCCGCCTGGCACGCGGCCGTCGCCGACGTGCTGCGACAGCGGGAACCCGTCGAGCCGGCGGCCCTCGCGTACCACCTGCTGCGCGCCGGCGGGCCGGTCCACGCCGCCGAGGCGTCGACGTACGCCCAGGTGGCGGCCGAGCGGGCCGAACGGGGCGGCAACCCCCACGAGGCGGCCCGCCTGTGGGGCCAGGCGATCGACGCGTACGACCGCGCTGGCGGGGTCGAGCCGCGTGGGCGGGTGACCGCGCTGCTCGGCCTGGGGCGGGCGCTGGCCGTGACGGGCCGGCTGGCCGAGGCGCGGCTACGGCGTGCCGAGGCGATCACCGTCGCCGAATCCACCGGCGACCCCCTGCTGATCCAGGAGGCGCTGGCGGGCTTCGACGTGCCCGCCAGTTGGACGCGCAACGACGACGACCTGCTCTCCGGGCACATCGTCCGGGCCGCCGAACACGCCCTGACCCCGCTCGGCCCGATCGGCTCGACGCAGCGCAGCCGGCTGCTGAGCACCCTCGCGCTGGAGCTGCGCGGCACCACCACCGATCGTGGCCGCCGCGCTGCCGTCGAGGCCGAGACGATCGCTCGCGACATCGGCGATCCCGGGCTGTTGGCCTTCGCGCTCAACGCCCGTTTCATGCACGCCTTCCACCGCGTCGGTCTGGCCGACGCGCGGGCCCGGATCGGCGTGGAACTGGTCGAGCTGGCCGCACGGCACCACCTGGTGACCTTCGAGGTGCTGGGCCACCTCGTCCTGGTCCAGGCCAACTGTGCGCTGGCCGACCGGCCCGCCGCCGACGGGCACGCCCGCGCCGCCGACCGTCTCGCCGAACGGTACGAGCTGCCGTTGGTCGGTGTCTTCACCCGGTGGTACGCCGCACTGCGCCTGGCACTCGACGGCGAGTCGGACGCGGCGGCGCAGGCGTACCGCTCGGCGGCCGAGGGCGTGAGCGCCGACGGCATGCCGGGGCTGACCCAGGGGCTGCTCCCACTGGCCCTACTCGGCCTGCGGCTGGCCGACACCGTCGGTGCCGACCGGCCGACCACCGGGCCCGGCGGGGCCGACCCGCCGACCCTCGGGCTTGGCGCGGACGACTGGGCGGACCTGGACTGGGGTCCGTACGAACCGTGGGTCCGGCCGTTGCTGCTGCTCGCCGCCGGCGACCGGGACGCCGCCGCGGCCGCCCTGCGGGCGCTTCCCGAGGGGCCGCACGATCTGCTGCGTGAGGTACGGCTCTGCCTCGTCGGTCGGGCGGCGCGCGCCCTCGACGACCGGGCCACGATGGCCCGGGTCCACGCCGAGCTGCTGCCGGCCGCCGCCGAGCTGGCCGCCGGCAGCGGGGTGCTCACCGTCGGCCCGGTTGCCGGGCACCTCGCCGACCTGGCCACCGCGCTGGGCCGGCCCGAGGAGGCGGCCGAACACCGTCGTAGGGCCCGTGCGGTGACAGCGCGCGCCCGCGCCACCGCCTGACCCTCGCCCGCGGGCACCGCGACTTGCCGGTTTCCGCTGGAACCCACCGGCCGGTGGGGTCAGATGGAACCACCGGCGCGTCCACCGTCGGCATGGTCCGAGGGGGGTGTACGCGTGGAGGCGCTCATCCTGATCGTGGCGCTCGGCATCACCGTCCTCGTCGGCACCACCCTCGGCGGCCGGTACCGGGTCGCCCCGCCGGTCCTGCTCATCGCGTTGGGCGTGCTGCTCGGGCTCACGCCGCCGCTGTCCGAGGTCACCCTGGAACCCGACCTGGTCCTGCTGATCTTCCTGCCGGCGATCCTGTACCGGGAGAGCCTCACCATCAGCCTGCGGGAGATCCGGGCCAACCTGCCGGTGATCGGGCTGCTCGCCGTGGTGCTGGTGGTGCTCACCATGGTCACCGTGTCGTTCGCCGCGCAGGCGTTCGGGGTGAACCCTGCGGCCGCCTGGGTGCTCGGCGCGGTCCTCGCGCCGACGGACGCCGCCGCGGTCACCGGTCTGGCCAAGCGGCTGCCCCGGAAGCTGCTCACCACCCTGCACGCGGAGAGCCTGATCAACGACGGCACCGCGCTGGTGATCTTCGCGGTGGCGGTGGGTCTGCTCAGCCAGAGCGCCGAGCCGGGCGTGCTGGGCATCGGCGAGGAGTTCGTCGGCGCCAGTGTCGGCGGCGTGGTCGCCGGTCTGCTGGTGGGGGCGGCCGTGGTGCTGATCCGCAAGCGGCTCGACGATCCGCTGCGCGAGGGCGCGTTGAGCGTCCTGACACCGTTCGGCGCCTTCCTGCTCGCCGACTCGGTGCACGCGAGTGGCGTACTGGCGGTGGTGGTTGCCGGCCTGGTGCTGGCCTACGCCGGCCCTCGGGTGATCCGGGCCCGGTCCCGGGTGCTGGCGTATGCGTTCTGGGACCTGACCACCTTCCTGATCAACGGCGGATTGTTCGTGCTGCTCGGCACGCAGATTCCCCGCGCGGTGCGGGGCATCACCAGCACATCGACCGGGCGGGCTCTGCTGATCGTGGTGGTGGTGACCCTGGTCGTGATCGGTACCAGGCTGCTCTTCGTCTACCTGACCTCGCAGACCGCGAGGCTGCGGCGGCGTCGCATCATGGACCCGAGCCAGGGGCCGTCGAGTTGGCGGGTGGGGACCGTCGCGGGCTGGTCCGGTTTCCGGGGCGCGGTGTCGCTCGCCGCCGCCCTGGCCGTGCCGACGATGACGGCGGGTGGTCGACCGGTGGTCGAACGCGATCTGATCATCTTCGTTACCGCACTGGTCATCGTGCTGATCATGCTCTTGCAGGGCACCACCCTGCCGTTGGTCGTGCGCTGGGCCCGGCTGAGCGGCGACCCGGAACGCGTGGACGAGGCGCGGCATGCCCGGCGGCGGGCCACCGAGGCGGGCCTGGCCGCGCTTCCCCAGGTCGCCGCCGAGGTCGGTGCCCAGGATGACTCGGTGCGCCGGCTGGAGGCCGAGTACCAGCGGCATCTGGAGGACCTCAACGAGAGCGGCGGGAGCACCGCCGAGGAACGCCGCCTGGAGCGGCAGCTGCGCCTTCGCGTCCTGGCCCACAAACGCCGAGAGGTGACCCGCCTGCGCGACAGCCGGGAGATCGACGACCTGGTGCTGCAGGAGCTCCAGGCCGCGTTGGACAACGAGGAGATCCGGCTGCTGGGGCGCGGACCCAACGAGTGATCGTCGCGTCGGTCCGACCGGCGCGGCTCAGAGCACCTGGTCGAGGAACCGGCGCAGTCGCGGATGCTCGGCCCGCTCGAAGATGGCCTCGGGCGGGCCGGCCTCCAGCACCACACCCCGGTCCATGAAGGCGACGGTGTCGGCGACCTGCCGCGCGAAGCCCATCTCGTGGGTCACCACCACCATGGTCATGCCGGCGGCGGACAGGTCGGCCATCACCCCGAGGACGCCCTTGACCAGCTCCGGGTCGAGCGCCGAGGTGGCCTCGTCGAAGAGCATCACCTCGGGCCGCAGCGCCAGCGCGCGGGCGATCGCCACCCGCTGCTGCTGACCGCCGGAGAGCTGCGCCGGTCGGGAATTCGCCTTGCCGGCCAGCCCCACCAGCTCCAACTGGGCCCGGGCGACAGTTTCCGCCTCGTCGGCATCAAGCTTGCGGAGCCGGCGCAGTGCCAGCGTGACGTTGCGCAGCACGCTCATGTGCGGAAAGAGGTTGAACTGCTGGAACACCATGCCCACCCGCTGCCGCAGCGCGTCCGGGTCGTCGCCCAGCACGCTGCGCCCGTCCAGCAGCACGTCGCCCCGGTCCGGTTCGATCAGCCGGTTGATGGTGCGCAGCAATGTGGACTTGCCCGACCCGGACGGGCCGATGACACAGGCCGTCGCGCCGCGCGGCACCGAGAGGTCGACACCGCGCAGCACCCGGTTCGGTCCGAAGGCGAGGTGCACGTCGCGTACGTCGAGGCTGACCGAGGTGGTGGTGGCGCTGGTCATCGCCGATCTCCTTCCGTCGCGGCGTACGACGCGGTGTCGTCGTCGTCCTCTTCGGTCGACGCGGTGGCCGGCCGACCGTTGCGCAGCCGCCTGTCGATCCAGTTGACGACGTGCGTCAGCGGGACTGTCAACGCCAGGTAGCAGAGCCCCGCCAGCAGCAGCGCCGACTCGTTGCCGGTGGTGGCCGCGTAGTCCTGCCCGATCCGGAACAGCTCCCGCTGGCTGGCCACCAGGCCGAGGAAGTAGACCAGGCTGGAGTCCTTGATCAGCGCGATGAGCTGGTTCACCCAGGCCGGCAGCACCCGCCGGATGCCCTGCGGGATGATCACCAGCCGCATCGCGTCGGCCCAGGAGAAGCCGAGCGCCCGGGCGCCCTCCAACTGGGCGGCCTCCACCGACTGGATGCCCGAGCGGAAGATCTCTCCGATGTACGCGGCGGCGATGAGCGACAGCGCCAGGATGCCCAACGGGTAGGGATCCGGGCCCCAGACCTGCATGCCCAGCGGAGCCAGTCCGACGCCGATCAGCAGGATCGTCGCCGCGGCCGGCAGCCCCCGGAACACGTCGGTGTAGACCCGCGCCGGCCAGCGCAACCAGCGGCTGCGGGAGATCCCGGCGACGGCCAGCAGCAGGCCCAGCACCGAGCCGAGCAGGGCGGCGGAGACCGCCAGGATCAGCGTGTTGGGCAACCCGACGGTCAGCATCTCGGGCAGCGCCTCGCGCATCGCGTCCCAGTCGAAGAAGGTCTCCCACAGGGTGCTCAACGGATCCATCGGTCGCTCCTCCTACCGCCCTGCTCGTTCGTCACCGGCTCAGGACGCGGTCGACGCGGACGCCGACGGCACGGCTGTAGCGGACGCCGACGGCACGGCCGACGCGGACGGGGCCTTCACCGTGCCGCTGCCCGGCGTGAAGTCCGCCGGGATCGGTCGGCCCGGGTAGTACTGCGCCTGCAACCGGGTCCAGGTGCCGTCGGCGATGACCTCGTCGAGGGCCTTGTTCAGCGCCTCGCGCAGCTTGTCGTTGCCCTTGGCGACGGCGTACGCGGTAGGTGCCGGGCTGAGCTGCTTGGCCGCCACGGTGATCTTGCCGTTGCTGTCGGTGGCCGACTTCTCGCCGATCTCCGCCGGGGCGATCCAGGCGTCGGCGGTGCCCGCCTTGAGCTGGTTGAGCGCGCCGTTGTAGTCGGGCACCCGCACCGGGTTGAGCTGCTTGCCGGTGGCGTAGTCGTCCTGGACGGTGCCCTGCACCACCACGACCCGCTTGCCGGCGAGTTGGTCGAAGCCGGTGATCGGCGAGCCGGTCGGGACGTCCAGGCCGAAGTAGCCGAAGTCGTAGCCGTTGCCGAAGTCGACGGTCTTCCTGCGGGCCTCGGTGATGGTGATCGAGGAGCTGCCCACGTCGAACTTGCGGTTGTTGACCTGGCTGAGCAGCGCGGAGAAGTCGGTGCCGACGAACTCGACAGTGAGACCGAGCTTCCCGGCCACGGCGGTCAGCAGGTCGTTGTCGAAGCCGGTGAACTTGCCGTCCTTGAGGTACACGTTCGGCGGGGCGTCGGTCAGCGTTCCGGCGCGCAGCACGCCCGACCGGGCCAGGCCGTACGGGTTGGCGGTGGCGTCGGACGAGCTGTCGTCGCCGCAAGCGGTGAGGGCGGTGGCGGCCAGGATCGTGGCCGCGCCCAGGGCGGCGGCGCGGGTCAGGGCAGGAAGGAATCGCACTGGTGTCTCCGAAGGGTGATGTCTCGGCGCGCACGGACGTGCGCCACCGACGGCGCGCCCGATGGGCGTACCGGTGGGAGAGGAGCTCGGGAAGGGGGTGCTAGAGCGCGGTGCCGCGACGACAGGCGGCGCTGCACATTCGCATCATGTCCACGTGCCGCCGCCGGATCAGTGCGGGCGAGGGTCGATCGGTGCGGGAGTCCGCGACGTCGGTCGGTGGGGTGGTGCTGAGGATGCGCATGGTTCTCCCGGGTCTGTGCTGACCTGGGTGCCAGGCCACGCTTGCACCGACGTCCTGCCGGTGCCTGGTCTTCACCCGGGGCACCCCACCGCGGAGGAGGGTTGCCGGCCAGCGAGCCGGGGCTTCGCGCTGGCACTCATGACCTGCGCCGAGGCTAGCAGCAGGAACGGGTGGATCGTCCAGTCGTTATGACCACGCTCACGGTGCGCGACGGACTGTCGGCTCGCGGGTCAGCCGGCGTGCACGTGCGGTCGACGGTGCGGGTCGGGCTCGTGACGGCGCAGGATCTCCCGGGTCACCGAGGCGATGGCGCCCTGTCCGAACGCCAGGTAGCGCAGGAAGTTGCGGGTTGGACCGCCCTCGGACCACTCGAAGTAGATGTGAGGGCGCCGACGGCTGCGGTCGCGGATCTCCAGCAGCAGGGCGGCGAGCGCGCTGGGCACCGACGAACTGGCCAGGCTGAGCACCGGGAAGCGACCGTCGACCACGCCGCCGCGGACCAGCAGTTCGGTCTCGAAGTCGGACGGGTCGGTGACCGTGACCTCGACGAAGATGACGTCGCTGTCGTCGGGGAAGTCGTTGTCCGCCATGGTCTGGGCCAGCTTGGCGCGGTACTCCGCCTCGTCGCGTCGGTCGGGTTCGTGCGCGATCAGGCGGATCCGACGTCCGGCGCGTTCGTCGATCAGCCGGGCCGCGGCGGGGTCCAGTTCGACGCGGTCGACGCGCAGCTCGTAGGCCCGCATCAGCCGGGACAGCACCGACACCAGGATGATCCCGCCGATGAAACAGGCCGCGATCTTGACGCCGCTCGGGCGCTCCACCACGTTCGCCAGCGTGGTGTAGACGAAGATCACCGTGATGACTCCGAACGCGATGGTGCGACCGCGCTGACGCTGCCGGAGCGCCGCGAGCGTCACCGCCGTCGCGGCCGAGGTGATCAACACCAACACCCCGGTGGCGTACGCGCCGCCCTGCGCGTCCACGCTGGCCTCGAAGACGATCGTGATCAGGAACGCCACCGCGGTGAAGACCAGCACCAGCGGCCGGACGGCTCGCGCCCAGGTCGGGGCCATGCCGTAGCGGGGCAGGTAGCGCGGCACGAGGTTGAGCAGACCAGCCATCGCCGATGCCCCGGCGAACCAGAGGATTCCGATGGTGGACAGGTCGTAGACGGTGCCGAACACCTCGCCGAGGTGGGCGTGCGCCAGGTAGGCCAGCGCCCGCCCGTTCGCCGGCCCACCCGGCTTGAACGCCTCCGGCGGGATGAGCACCGTGGTCGTCACGCTGCTGGTGATCAGGAAGACGCTCATGATCAGCGCTGCGGTGGTGAGCAGCCGGCGCGCGCCACGGATCCGGCCCAGCGGACGTGCCTCCGTGTCCTGTGGGTCACCCCGAACGCTCGGCATGACCGCCACTCCGGTCTCGAAGCCGGACAGACCCAACGCCAGCTTCGGAAAGACCAGCAGCGACAGCCCGACCACCAACCACGGGTCGCCGTGCCGGGTGGTCAGCATGGTGGTCCAGTCGCCGACCGCGCTCGGATGCGTCACCACCCGCCACAGCGCGTCGGCCACCACCACCGCGTTCAGCGTCAGGTAGACCGCGACCAGGACGACGGCGATCCCGATGGCCTCGGTGAATCCCTTGAGGAACACCGCGCCCAGCAGCGACACCAGCAGCAGCGTGATCAGCACCTCGTGCCCCTTGAGCCCGCTCGGCCAGAACGGGTTCTCGTCGATGTGCGCCGTCGCGTCAGCGGCCGAGAGAGTGATGGTGATGATGAAGTCGGTGGCCACGAAACCGAGCAGCACCAGCACCAGCAGCTTGCCCGGCCAGTAGCTCAGCAGGCGTACCAGCATCGCGATGGAACCCTCACCGTGCGGGCTCTCCACCGCCACCCGCCGGTAGACCGGCAGCGCCCCCAACAGGGTCACCAGCACCAGCACCAGGGTCGCCACCGGTGAGAGCGCCCCGGCGGCCAGCGCCGCGATGCCCGGCTGGTAACCCAGCGTGGAGAAGTAGTCGACCCCGGTCAGGCACATCACCTTCCACCACGGGTGGTGCCGGCGCTCCGGCGGGCGCCCGTGCGGCCCCGGGTGCTGCACGGCCTGGTCCGAGCCGGCGTCGAGCAGCCACCCCCGCAACCGGCCGGCCCGTCTGTCGACCTTCACCGGCGCGTCCCCCGTCATCCCGCTCACGGTCACCGTGAGTATCCGCCCGACGGGCCGGCCCCGTCCGCCGGTGCGCGGATCCCAGCTGACGCCACGGCGGGTTTCAGGGCCCAGGACAGGGGGGAAGCAGCGCCCCGCGCTGGATGGGACGGCACCGGGGAGGGGACAGGGCATGGTCGGCGGCCGTCGCTTCCGTCCGGGTGGTGGCTTCGGCCGCCAACTCGACGAGTACGAGACGAGGGTCGGTGTGGCGCCGCCCGCGGAGTCGCCCGCCGCGTCCCACGGCGGCCTGGTGGACAGCGCGGTCTACATCCGGGGGCACCGGTTCGCCTCGCCGTCCGGCCTCGCCGAGACGTACCGCTGCCTCCAGGAGCAGGACGGCGCGATGGCCTGGATCGGGTTGTACCGGCCGGACATCGAGCAGATCACCTCGCTGGCCCGGGAGTTTCGGCTGCACGACCTGGCGGTCGAGGACGCGATCAACGCCCACCAGCGGCCCAAGCTGGAGCGGTACGGCCACACCCTGTTCGTGGTGCTGCGCGCCGCCCGCTACAACGACCTCCGGGAGGACGTCGAGTTCTCCGAGCTGCACCTGTTCATCGGGCCGGGCTTCGTGGTCACCGTCCGGCACGGCGAGGCGCCCGACCTGGCCGCGGTGCGGCGGCGGCTGGAGACCGAGGCGCAGATGCTCGCCCGGGGGCCGGAGGCGGTCCTGTACGCGATCCTCGACCAGGTCGTCGACGGGTACGCGCCGGTGGTGGCCGGACTGGAGAACGACATCGACGAGATCGAGACCCAGGTGTTCGGTGGCGACCCGAACGCCAGCCGCCGCATCTACGGGCTCAGCCGCGAGGTCATCCAGTTCCAACGGGCCGCCCGCCCGCTGCTCAGCGTGCTCGACGCGCTGGCCGACGGCGCCGGCAGCGCCAGCGCCGACGAGGAGTTGCGCCGCTATCTGCGCGACGTGACCGACCACCTGACCCAGGTGGTGGAGCGGGTGGACGGTTTCCGGCACCTGTTGCAGAACATCCTCACCGTCAACGCCACCCTCGTCTCGCAGCAGCAGAACGAGGAGATGCGCAGCCTCACCGCGGCCAGCTACAGCCAGAACGAGGAGCTGAAGAAGGTCTCCTCCTGGGCGGCGATCCTCTTCGCTCCCACGCTCATCGGCACCGTGTACGGCATGAACTTCGTCCACATGCCGGAGCTGAACTGGCGCTTCGGCTACCTCTTCGCGCTGCTGTTGATGCTGCTGGTCTGCGGCACCCTCTATGTGATCTTCAAGCGACGCGGCTGGCTCTGAGCCGCGCGGCCGGGATTCACTCGATGCCGCGCAGGATGTGCCGCTCGTCCTCGACGTCGTCGTCGCCGGCACCGATACGGCCGAGCAGTACGGCGGCCGCCCAGATCGTCAGTGGCGTGGCCGCCCCGGTCATTCCGCCGCCGGTCCGGTCGTCCCGGGTCTGGCTCCGCTCCGCGCGCGGTGGCCTGCGCTGAGCCTGCATGGGCCCTGCCTCTCCTCGTCGAAGCCGCCGTGGGTGGCGCGGGGTGACCTCGCGCCACACCGGCCGGGCGGACCGCCTGTGAGCAGCCCACCACCGGTACGACAGCCACTCGAACCTTCCCACGCCCGGCCGCATCCGCACCGCTTGTTTTCGGGTTTCCGACTGTCGCCCGCCAAACCGGACATTACGCCTCGACGGTCGAGGCGTGGTCAAGGCAGCGGGTGGGCGATGCCGCGCGCGTGGTCGGTGAGCGCCGCGCCGACCACTGTCGCGGCCAGCGGCAACACCTCCAGGCAGCGGCGCACCGCGGCGGCCATCAGCGTGTTCGGCACCCGCATGGAGAGCGTGCAGTGCGGCACCCACCGCCCCGGCTGGTAGTGCTCGGCGAGGGCGATGCCGGCGGCGGTGAGCCGGTCGTGCACCAGCCGGTGGTGCGCCAGCAACTCCGGGGTGGGCGCCGGGCCGAGCCAGAGGACCCGACCGACGAACTGGCCGGCGTGCTGGAAGTCGAGCCGCAGTGGGGCGGCCACCACCGTCCCTTTCAGCGCCTCGGCGACCTGCTCCGGGTCGAAGCGGGGCGCCACCATGAGCGAGACGTGCGGACGGTGGCGCTGCTCCAGCAGCGAGCGCATGCTCTGCACCCCCTCGGCCTCCAGCGCGTCCCAGAGCACCCGGATTCGGCGGGTGGCGTCCGGGTCCAGGTACAACTCCACCGCGGCGACCATTCGATCACCGTAGCGGCCGAGGTTTGCGCGCCCTGGTCCGGCGGTACCTGTTCGGAAACCGACCAGGAAGGCGTACCCGTGGACGTGAGTGACCTGCTGACCGAGGCGTACGACCGGCTGCCCGACCTCGTCCGCGCGGCCGTCGACGGCCTCAGCCCCGAGCAACTGCGCCACCAGCCCGTGCCGGGCGCCAACTCGGTCGGATGGCTGGTCTGGCACCTCACGCGGGTGCAGGACCACCACGTCGCCGACCTGCTCGACGCCGAGCAGATCTGGGTGAGCGGCGACTGGGCGGGTCGGTTCGGGCTCGCCGCCGACCCCGACAACACCGGCTACGGGCACTCGCCCGCTCAGGTCGCCGCGGTGCGGCCGGAGAGCGCGCAGGCGCTGATCGACTACTACCAGGCGGTCGCGGCGCGTACCGGAAGCTTCCTGGCCGGCCTGGGCCCGGCGGACCTGGACCGCGTGGTCGACGAAACGTGGGACCCGCCGGTCACCCTCGGCGTCCGGTTGGTCAGCATCGTCGACGACGACCTGCAACACGTCGGCCAGGCCGCCTACGTGCGCGGCCTCATCCAGGCCGACTGACCGCCGGGCTCACGGCACGATCACCGCCCGGCCCTCCAGGGTCCCGTCGCGCAACTGGCGGTACGCGTCCAGAGCGTCGCCCAGCGCGAAGGTGGTGGTCTTCGGACGGACCAGGCCCCGGGCACCCAGGTCGAGCACCTCCACCAGCTCGGGGCGGCTGCCCCAGTAGGTGGTCGCGATACTCACCTCGTAGGGCACGGAGAAGAACGACACCCCCACGGTGCCGCCGCCGATCCCCACGATGGTCAGGTCGCCCACGGTGCGGGCCGCCGCCACGCCGAGCGCCAGGGTGGTGTCCGTGCCGACGAAGTCCAGCACCACGTCGGCGCCCCGCCCTCCGGTGGCGTCCCGGATCTCCTCGGCGGCGGTCGGTCCGGAGGTCACGGTGCGCTCGGCGCCGCACTCCTCGGCCAGCTGCAGCGCCTCAGCCCGGGTGTCCACGGCGATCACTCGGGCGGCTGTGGTGGCCTTGAGGATCTGCACACCCACATGCCCCAGACCGCCGACTCCGATCACCACGGCCGTGCTGCCCGGCGGCAGCTTCGGCCAGGAGCGCCGGATGGCGTGGTACGGGGTGAGCCCCGCGTCGGTCAGCGGTGCGGCCTGTACCGGATCCAGACCCTCCGGAAGAGGCACGACGTGCCGCGCGTCCGGGACCAGTTCGAACTCGGCCATGCCGCCGTCCAGTCCGAGCCCGCCGCCGCCGCTCGGTACCGGCGCAGCGGACGGGTTCTCGCAGTACGGGTCGATCCCGACCCGGCATCGGGCGCAGGTGCCGCAGCCCCACGCGCCGAAGACGGCGACCGGTTGGCCGACGGACAGCCCGGTCACCCCGGCGCCGAGGGCGTGCACCCAGCCGGCGTTCTCGTGCCCGAGGGTGAAAGGTGGGTTCCAGGGCATGCTGCCGGGCTCAAACTCGTCCATCAGGTGCAGGTCGGAATGGCAGGCGCCGGCACCGCCGATCCGGACCACCACCTGACCCGGCCCCGGTGTCGGATCGGGAACCTCGACCAGCTCCGGTTCCGACTTCCACTCCCGCAACTGCAGCGCCCGCATACCGGTGCTCCCGTCCGTCTCGGCTGAACCACTGGCCTGCCCACCTCGTCCCAGAGCAAACGAGCCGACACCACGGCAGATCTGGCACCTCACCTGTTTGGGGTGAACCGGGCTCACCCCGAAGCGGGTGATCCTGCGGGAAACCGTGGGGGAGGGGACCCGATGGGGGCAACGGCGGAGCAGTACCTGCGACAGCTCGACACCGGTCGGCGGCCCGACCTGCCGGAGACCACAGTGGGAACGCTCCGGCTGGACGTCCGCGACGACGGCAGCACCGACCACTGGTACCTGACCATCGCCGACCAACAGGTCCGGGTGACCCGCTCGGCCGACGACGCCGACCTGGTGGTGCGGGCCGACCGGCCGGTCTTCGACCGGATGATCCGCGGCGAGTTGCACCCCGGCGCGGGCTTGCTGCGCAACGAGCTGACCGTGCAGGGCAACATGCAACTGCTGATGCTGCTGCGGCGGATCTTCTCCGGGCCGGACGGCGCCCGCCACCCGCGCGAGCTGGGCCGGGCCGCGTTGGTTGGCCGGACCGCGACGGCCGCTCGGAATGAGCGGTCGTGAAGCAGGAACTGGTGCACGTCATCGCCGGCAACCTGTTCGCGATCAGCGACGCCCAGGGCGACATCGAGACCGATCCGCAGGCCCCGCTCGGACTCTTCGCGTACGACACCCGGTTCCTGTCCCACTGGGTGCTCAGGATCGACGGTGAACGGATCAACGCGCTCTCCCGCGACGACCTCACCTACTTCGAAACCCGGTTCTTCCTGGTCCCCGGTGCGGCGAGTCACTACGTCGACGCCGACGTGTCGATCATCAGGCACCGCTCGGTGCACGACTGCTTCCACGAGAACATCACAGTGCTCAACCACTCGTCGCAGCCCGCCGAGTTCACCGTCCGGGTGGAGATGGCCAGCGACTTCACCGACATCGTCGAGGTCGGGCAGCTCCGGCAGCGGGCCGTCGAGGTCAGCGCCGACTCGGCGAACCAGCAACTCGTGCTGCGCTACCAGCGGGACCGGTTCGTCCGGGAGACCACAGTGCGCAGCACCGTCCCCGCCGAGGTGGACGAGCGGGGGATGACGTTCCAGATCCGGATCGCACCCGACGGCAAGTGGGAGACCGACCTGCACGTCAGCGTGACCATGGGCGGCGAGGACGGCCGGGATCTCCGCGCCGACCTCCAGTCGCACCAGCAGATTGTGCGGACGGGAATGGAGGAGGACCTGGTGCAGTGGCTGGACCGGGCACCGCAGCTGGTGGCCGAACGCAAGGGCCTGGAGGAGCTCTACCAGGGCAGCCTCGCGGACCTGGCGGCGCTGCGCTACAGGCCGCTGTCGTACCGCGAGCGGGTGCCGATCGGTGGTCTGCCGTGGGCGATGGGGTTGTGTGGACGGGACGCCCTGATCACCTGCCTCCAGACGATGGCCTTCACCCCCGAACTGGCTCCCGCGACGCTACGGATGCTGGCGCTCATGCAGGGCGGCCAACTCGACGACGCGCTGGACGAGGAGCCCGGCAAGATCCTGGCCCAGCTCCGGTACGGCGAGACGGGGGCGTTCAGCGACCGGACGAGCGCGCTGTACTACGGCGCGGCGGACACCACCCCGCTCTTCGTCGTGCTGCTCGACGAGTATGAGCGCTGGTCCGGTGACGCGGACCTGGTCCGCGAACTGCGCCACCCGGCCCGGATGGCGCTGGACTGGATCGACGAGTACGGCGACCTGACCGGGGACGGCTACCTGCGTTACCAGCGCCGCAACGAGCGCGACGGCACGATCAACCAGTGCTGGAAGGACTCCCCGGACGCCATCGTCGACGCCCACGGTCGGCAACCCGCCTTCCCCCGCGCCACCTGCGAGTTGCAGGGCTACGCGTACGACGCGAAGCGGCGTGGCGCCCGGCTGGCCCGGGAGTTCTGGGGTGACCCCGCGTACGCCGACCGGTTGGAACGGGAGGCGGCAGCGCTGAAGGAGCGCTTCAACCGGGACTTCTGGCTGCCGCACCGGGAGCACTACGCGTTGGCGCTCGACCCGTACGGCGAACCGGTCGACGCGTTGGCCTCCAACATCGGGCATCTGCTCTGGAGCGGGATCGTCGCGGACGACCGTGCGGAGGCGGTCGCCGAGCACCTGGTCGGGCCGCGACTGTTCAGCGGGTGGGGAGTACGCACGTTCGCCACCGGGCAGCGTGCGTACAACCCGGTGGGCACGCACCTGGGCGCGGTGTGGCCGTCGGACAACGCGCTGATCGCCGCCGGGTTGCGCCGCTACCGCCTCGACGTGCAGGCGGCCCGAATCGCGGACGGCATCTTCGACATGGCGCAGACGCTCGGTGGCGCGACGCCGGGAGTGATCGCCGGCTACGAGCGCGACCTGACGACCTACCCCGTCCAGTTGACGACGAGCTGCCGCCCGCAGGCGTGGTCGTCAGGAGCGATGCTGATGCTGCTCGGCACCATGCTGGGCCTGCGACCCACCGGCGACAACCTGTTGGTGAACCCGGCGGTGCCGGAGGGGTTCGGTCGGCTGGAACTGCTGGACATCCCGGGCCGTTGGGGCCACTCCGACGCCTACGCGAGAGACCGGACCACCGAACGCCGGCACCGCCTGCACTGAGGCGGTGCCGCAGCGCTCGGCCCGGCGACGGTCGACGTCGGAGTCAGCCCATCGTCTTGGCGCCGTCGATCGACTCCCGCAGGATGTCGGCGTGCCCGGCGTGCTGGGCCGTCTCGGCGATCAGGTGCAGCAGCACCCGGCGGACCGTCCAACTCGCCCCCGGCTCGAACCACGGCGCCTGCGGCAGCGGGTGCGCCGCGTCCAGGTCGAGGGTGGCGACCAACTCGTCGGTCTGGGCGGCCACCTCCTGGAAGCGCCCGACCAGCCCGGCGAGGGTCTCGCCCGGCAACATCTGGAACTGACCGACCCAGTCGATCTCCTCGCGGCCCATCGCCTCCGCGCCGCCGACGGCGAAGAGCATCCACCGGTGCTCGACGACGGACACGTGCTTGATGAGGCCGCCGAGGCAGAGCTCGCTGACCGTGGGGCGGCTGGCCGCCTGCTCGTCGGTGAGCCCGTCGACGGTCTGCAGGAGGAACCCGCGGTGCCCGCGGAGCGCCTGCAAGAGATCGGTGCGCTCGCCGGTGAGCTGCTCAGTGCTGGTCATGCCGCCACCCCTCGTTGATGTCCATCCGAGGCCACCGTAGGGCGAGGCACCGACACTTTCCGGTCATCGCACGGCGTCGGCGGAAGACCCTCCAGCGGTTGCCGATCCGCGCCGGTGGCGGTCCACTGAATGACATGGCTGTGATTAAGGTGGGCACGTCGTCCTGGGCGGACCAGTCCCTGCTGCGCTCCGGGTGGTACCCGCGCTCGGCCAGCACACCGGCCCGTCGACTGGGCTTCTACGCCAGCCAGTTCCCGATGGTCGAGGTGGACACGTCCTACTACGCCGTCCCGGTGCCGGAGACGACTCAGGGCTGGGTGGACGCCACACCTGACGACTTCACCTTCGACGTCAAGGCGTTCAGCCTCTTCACCGGTCACCCGACACCGGTCGCCGTGCTGCCCCGGGACCTGCGACCGGCCAGCGGCCCGAGCCGGATCCGCCGCCGGGACCTGCCGGAGCCGGCGTACGACGAGCTGTGGGCCCGGTTCCGCGCGGCCCTCGACCCGATCGCGGCGGCGGGCAAGCTCGGTGTGGTGATGTTGCAGTTCCCGCCGTGGCTGGTGCGCAGCCCCGCGGCCGAACGCCGGATCGTCGAGCTGGCGCAGCGCTGCCGGCCGTGGCGGGTCGCTGTGGAGCTGCGGCACGGCTCCTGGTTGGACGACGACGCCGCGGCGGACACTCTGGACCTGCTACGCGCCCACGACCTGTCCCTGGTCTGCGTCGACATGCCACAGGGGCACCCGTCGTCGGTGCCACCGATCCTGACCATGACGGCGGAACCGGCGATCGTCCGGTTCCACGGTCACAGCGACGCCTGGGGCGAGGGTGACAAGCAGGAGAAGTTCCGCTACGCGTACGCCGAGGACGAGCTCCGGCACTGGGCCGGACGGCTGGCCGAGTTCGCCGATCTCCCCGACGAGCTGCACGTGCTGTTCAACAACTGCTGCGCCGGGCAGGCCCAGCGCGACGCCACCCGGCTGGCGCAACTGCTCGCCGAGACGATGGTCGTCGAGCAGGCCGTCCCGGCGACCGGCTGATCGCGGCACGTGCCACCCGGTCGGGCGCCGGTCAGCTCAGGACCGTCGTCCCCGGCTGCGCAGGGCGTCCTGGGTCGACTCGCCGATGTCCGCGTCGTCGGGGAAGCTCCGGCCGCTGGGGGCGGGATCGGGTGCCCCACCCGATCCGGCCATCGTCGTACGGGTCGGCTCGACGGAGCCGAAGCCGTGTCGTCCCGCCGGGTCCGACCGACCCGCCGGAGCACCGGCGCGTCGCTCGCCGCGCCGTCCCTCGGGCACCGCGGTCTCCTCGCTGCCCTCGTCCATCGGCGAGTCGTCGGCCGTGCCCCAGGGCGCGTCGGCGTCGAAGCCGTCGCCGGTGCCCCACGGCTTGGTCGCCTCCGGCTCCAGCCGGTCGTTGTCCCCGCTGCGTCCCTTGTGCGCCGTCATGGCCACCCCGCTCGTCGGTCCGCCGCCAGCGGCGGACGATGTGCCGTCCTCGGGCCGGGACCGCCCGCCCGAGTGCGGCGTACGACATGTCGCCGGCACGCCGCCGCGCGTGGGACCCGTCATCCCTTCGGTGCGCGCGTAGGGCCGGCCGGCGCCCCGCCGTCGAGGTGGCGGCGGGACGCCGGCCGGCCCGACGTTCAGCGTCCGGCCATCGCCATCGGCCGCTTGCCGTTGCTCATTCCCATTTTGATCATGCTCTTCGAGGCGCCCTTCATCCCACCTGCGCGACTGAGCATGCCGCGGAACACCTGGCCGGGCTTCTGCTGCTCACCCATGTACGCGGTGACCACGACCAGGGTCCCGGTCAGCGCCGGAATGGCCCACTGGAGCAGCTTCATCTGCCGCTGCGACGAGGCCACACTGGACGGCGTCTGGTGGTTCGGCTCGGTGGCACCGCTCACCGACGGACCGCCCGCCTTCTCCAGCCGCATGCCGACCAACCGGCTGTAGCCGGTGACCGCCAGCGCGCCGATCGTCAACGCGGTCTTGATGGCGCTGGCCCGGGCGACGCCGGACTGGGCCGCCACCCGTGGGCTCTCGGTCACCAGCTCGCCGACGGCGCCGGCCAGGTGGGCGCCGATCGCGGCCGCGTTGACCGGTGTCCACTTGGACCATCCGGCCGAGGCGACCGGGAGCCGCTGGGTCGAGTCGCTGATCTTCGCCGCTGCGCCGTTGACGCCGAAGGCACCCATGAGGGAGCCGCCAAACCAGGCCGCCAGGCCCAGATCGTGCATCGAGCGCAGTGCGGTATGCCGTTCGGACATGTGATCCCCTTCCGCCGTGTCGGGCGGTGCGGCTTACCCGCCGGTCGGGCGGCTAACCCCGCCCCGGGCGGGCCGATCCGCCCTGTGGAGGGCCGCTACCGGACATCCCTGGCGTCGGCGGGTCGACCTGCCCCGAGCAGGAGTCGTTCGCCCGGTGGTGGGTAGATCCCGAGCGACGCCGACGAGAGGGGAACGCGATGTCGCAGCCGGACGAGAGCCGGGAGAAAACCCCCAAAACAGACGCGGTGCTCATGCACCCCGACAACGACCCGCACCGGAACACCGCAGAGGTCGCACCCCGCAAGGAGCACGCCGAGATCCAGGTGGAGCGGGACGGTGAACTGGTGCCGCTGGACCAGGACGAGTGAGCCGACCGGCCGGTACGGCTCAGCGGGGCGGCAGGTCGCCGACGAAGCCGGCGATCCGCCGCGCCAGCGGGACGCTGGCGCGAACCCAGGTGAAGTGGTCCAACGTCGTACCGGCCTGGGCCACTGTGTACCGCTCCCGGGTCACCGGCGCGTCGGCGAGCTTCGCGCAGAGGTGGTCCATGGTCTCGTGCGGGGTGAACTGGTCGTCGTCCACACTGACGGCCAGCACCGGGGTCCGCACCGCGCGGACGGCGGCCTCGGTGTCCGTACCGTCGAGCCGGGGGAATCGGCCGGTCCGCGCGGTGTGGGCCCAGTCGCGGATCACGCCGCGTGCCTGCCGACCGCCGAAGCCCCAGCCCGGCCAGACCCCGAGCAGGGCCGCCGTGGCGGCGATTCCCTGGGTGTAGGGCAGTACGCCGATGCCGCGACGGCCCGGGTAGCTCCGCCAGTACGGGATGCCGACCGCCACCAGCGCCAACCCGTCCACCTCGCCGCTGCCGTGCAGTGCGAGGTGCAGCAGCGCGGCCTGTCCGCCGAGCGAGTGCCCGAGAAGCAGTCGGGTGCGTCCGTCCAGACGTGGCTTGAGGGCGGCCAGGACGGCGCCGACGTCGTCGGCCAGTTCGGCGTAACCGTGCCGGTCGGCCCGACTCGGCGCCGGCGTGCTCGCCCCGGTGCCGCGCAGATCGGCCACGACCACTGCCAGTCCGGCGGCGCGCAGCGCGGCGGCGAAGGGCCGGTAGTACCGGGCCCGGACCCCCATCGCGGGCCAGATCACGACCACCGGCGCGCCCGGCACCCCGGCCGGTTCCGGATAGACCTGCACACCCAACCGGCCACCGTCGACGTCGACGTACTCCTGCGCGTACTCCGGGTCCCCGTTCATCGGCCCAGACTACGGCCTGACGTTACCGGCGGGTAGCAGCAGGCCGTCGGGTCCACGGCAGCAGTGGGCGCGCTCGACGGACGCGACGGAGGGCCCCGCCGAATGGCGGAGCCCTCCGAAGGACGCTGCGGTCAGGAGACCGAGATCGCCCCGTTGCTGGCCCGCACGCAGGCGACCGAACGGGCGCTGGTGGAGGCCGCGCCGCTCAGGCACTGGCCGAGGACCTGGTGCCCGGTGGCGTTCGGGTGCCACGACTCCTGGCAGGTCTGGAAGTAGGTCACGCAGGTGTTGGCGATGCGCTGGATGGCGATCTTGTCCTTGCCGGCGAGGCTGGTGACGAAGGTGCCGGTCGCGCCGTCCTGAAGCCGGATCGGAGTGGCCAGCGAGCCGCTCGGGCTGCTGGTCTGCTCGCAGAGCCGGGCGCCGTTGAAGGCCTGCTGCACGTTCAGGTACACCAGCTCGTCCGCGGGGAACTCGGCGGCCAGAGTGTCCCGGGTGGACTTCACGATGCTGCCCAGACCCTGGGAGAAGCGGTGCCCCGGCGCCAGGCTGGCCCGGTGGATCGGGCAACCGCCCGCGTACCGCTCGGCACCCAGGTCACGGAACTTGTCCCGGGTGTCGTCCCGGCTGTCCTCCTCGTGGAACTGCGGGTTCAGATCCAGCGGCAGCGGGTTCGTGTAGTCCTGGAAAACCACCCGGTGCTGCCCGTCCGCGTCCACCTGGTCGAGGGTGGTCAGGATCTGGCGTACGGCCGCGGTGGTCTCCGCGGTCGCGGCGCTGAGCTGCGCGGCGGTGGCCAGGTCGGCGTCGCTGCACGGCTTCTGCTCCACCGGCCCGTTCAGGTACGCCCAGAACTCCCACCAGCCGGTCCAGGCGTCGGCGATGAACCGGTTGGCGCACTTCTCCGCGACGCTGCCGAAGGTGAACGAGCTGTTGTTGGAACCGAGGCCGACCAGCACCAGGTCGATGTCCTGGGTCTGCGCGACGGCGCGCAGCTGACTCAACTGCGAGGCGACGGTACGACCGTTGGTCCGCGCCTGGGAGGCGTTGGCGATGTCGTGGGGCTGACCACCGGAGCAGGCCAGGTTGAACCGGTTCTGGATGCCCGGCAGGTTGGCCTGGTTGAGCGAGGCGTTCGCCGAGCGGTGGCAGAAGAACGCGTTGTTGTTCGCCGCGGTCCAACCGGGGAAGCCCTGGCTGACTCCGTTGACGTCGACGACAGGGGTGTACGCCCCGGCGCCCTCGCCACTGATGAAGCTGTCCCCGAGTGCCACCGCGGCGGTGGGCAACGCGGCGGACGCGGGTGCGGGCAGCGCGACGGCGGTCGACAACGCGGCCATGGCGATCGTTAGTCCCGCGGCGAGCGCGGTACGCCGGAACCTGGGCATGGGGCCCCCAACCATCGAAAGATGAAAGATTCTCTGAGGGCGCGATCAGATCACCTCGCCGCGATGGGCGTCAATGGCCCGTAACAGATTCGTTCGACGAAAGACATGCGCCCGTAGGCATGACGGGCTAGCGGTCGGCGGGATCCACCGCCGCGACCAGCGCCCCGGCGGCCAGCAGCCCCGCCGCCAGGGTGCCCACCAACAGCCACCGTCGGGCCGGCATGCCGAGGGAACGCCGCAGCGCGTCTCGTCCACCTCGGCCGCCTCGACGAACTCCTCGACCCGAACCGGCGTGCCCCCCGCGCTCAACCGGCCGCGATCATGGGTGGGCGTACCGGTGGCGGTGTCTCTGTGTGGCCCCATGATCACTCGGCGGCTGTTCGTTGGCTCACGTCCGGAGGGCCACGCGCGGCGGGTCGCGTAGGTCCTCCGGTGGTTGTCCTAGCCTCGGGCTAGGCTCGCTGCGGCGCGCCACGCCGGCTGATGTCGCCGGTGACCGGCAGCACACCGCCGAGACCGGGGAGTACGACCAGTTGACCGCAGAGCCTGACACCCTGTACGGGGCCGATGACCTCACCCACCTTGAGGGGCTGGACGCTGTCCGCAAGCGGCCCGGCATGTACATCGGTTCCACCGACAGCCGTGGCGTGGGTCACCTCGTCAACGAGATCCTCGACAACTCCACCGACGAGGGTGTCGCCGGTCACGCCAGCCACGTCGAGGTGATCCTGCACGCCGACGGCTCGGTGCAGGTCGACGACGACGGCCGCGGCATCCCCACCGACGTGCACGCCAAGTCCGGCATCTCCGGCGTCGAGCTGGTGCTGACCCGGCTGCACGCCGGCGGCAAGTTCGGCGGCTCCGGCTACAAGACCTCCGGCGGTCTGCACGGCGTCGGCGCATCGGCGGTCAACGCGCTGTCCCGCCGCTTCGACGTGACCGTCCGCCGGGCCGGCAAGATCCACGCGATGTCGTTCCGGCACGGCGTCCCGGGCATCTTCGACGGCGACGGGCCGGACGCCCCGTTCACCGCCGGCCCCGGGCTCCAGGTGACCGGCGGGATGAAGCGCGGCCAGCGCACCGGCACCTCGATCCGCTGGTGGCACGACGCCCGCTACTTCGAGACCGGCGCCGCGCTCGACGTCGACGCCGTCCGGATGAAGCTGCGCAACACCGCGTTCCTGGTCCCCGGCGTGACCTACCTGCTGCGCGACCTGACCGGCGAGGCGCCCGCCGAGGAGCGGTTCCACTACCCCAACGGGCTCAGTGACATGGTGGAGTTCCTCGCCCCGGCCGGAGACCGGCCCGTCTCTGGCACCCTGCTGGTCAACGGCGAGGGCACCTACCGGGAGAACGCCGCCGACGCCAACGGCGTCATGCAGTCCAACGTGCAGCGGCGCGCCGAGGTCGAGGTGGCGTTCCGGTGGGGCACCGGTTACGAGCGCACCGTCGAATGCTTCACCAACACCATCCGCAACGCGCACGGCGGCACCCACCGCAAGGGTTTCGAGCGGGCCCTCGTCCGCGCGCTCGCCGACGCGATCCGCAACACCCGCGGTCTGCTCAAGGCCAAGGAGGAGCCTCCCACCCTGGACGACGTCCTGGAGGGGATGACGGCGGTGGTGCACGTGCGGATCCCCGAGCCGCAGTTCACCTCGCAGACCAAGGACGAGCTCTCCACCACCGGCATCACCAAGGTTCTCCAGTCCCTGGTCGACGCGCACATCAAGGCCTGGCTTGAGGACCGGCGCACCAAGGCCGAGGCGCGCACCGTCCTGCAGAAGATCGTCGACGCCGCCCGGGTGCGACTCACCCAGAAGCAACAGAAGGACGCCGCCCGGCGCAAGACCGCCCTGGAGGGCGCGTCCATGCCGCCGAAGCTGGTCGACTGCCGGGCCACCGGCATCGATCGCAGCGAGCTGTTCATCGTCGAGGGTGACAGCGCGCTGGGTACGAGCCGGATGGCCCGTTCCTCGGAATACCAGGCGCTGCTGCCGATCCGCGGCAAGATCCTCAATGTGCAGAAGGCCAACCTCCAGCAGGTTCTGGACAATGCCGAGTGCGCGGCCATCGTGCAGGTCCTCGGCGCCGGCTCGGGGCGCACCTTCGACCTCTCCGCGCTGCGCTACGGCCGTGTGCTGATCATGGCCGACGCCGACGTGGACGGCGCCCACATCCGTACGCTGCTGATCACCCTGTTCGCCCGGTACATGCGACCGCTGATCGAGGCCGGTCGGCTCTACGCCGCGATGCCGCCCCTGCACAAGATCACCACCAAGGGGCGCAGCCCGCAGACCGTCTACACCTACACCCAGGCCGAGATGGAGACGACGGTCCGCAAGCTGGAGAAGGCCGGCAAGCAGATCGTCACGCCCATCCCACGGTTCAAGGGTCTCGGTGAGATGGACGCCGACGAGCTGTGGGACACCACGATGAACCCGGCCACCCGGGCCGTCCGCCGGATCACCCTCGACGACGTCGACGCCGCCGAACGCATCCTCGAACTGCTGATGGGCGAGAAGGTCGAGCCGCGTCGCAACTGGCTCATCGACTCCGCCGACCGCGTCGACCGGGATGCGATCGACGCATGAGCGCCCGTTCCGTTCCGATGGAGAGCTGAGTCATGGCACGCCGTAAGGAAAACAAGGTCGACCTCTCCTCGTTCGACCAGGCCGGCGCGCGGGTGTTCGACAACCCACTGGTCACCGAGGTCTCCGACTCCTACCTGGAGTACGCGTTCTCGGTCATCCACTCCCGCGCCCTGCCCGACGCCCGCGACGGCCTCAAGCCCGTGCACCGGCGCATCCTCTGGTCGATGTACGAGCAGGGCTACCGCCCCGACCGCGGGCACGTGAAGTCCGCCCGCATCGTCGGCGACTGCTTCGTTGCCGGCACACTCGTCTCGACGCCCGACGGTTTGCGGGCCATTGAGGAGATCGAGGTCGGGGACCTCGTGCTGGACGGTGACGGAGCCTCCGTACCGGTGACTGCTGTTTATCGGAATCCGACCTCCGAACTCGTGCGCGTAACCTGGAGCAACGGGCACACGATGCTCGTCACGCCGGGCCAGCGCTTCCGCGTGGTCGCCGATGACCTTTCGGTTCGGTGGGCGGAGGCCCGGGATCTCCCGGGGCGACTGGCATTGGCGTACGGCAGTCGCCGCAATGCGGTGTCGACGCCTGCTGGCGACGTCTACGACTATGTGCGCGGGCTGCTGGTGGCTGAGGGCTTCCCTGCCCATCGGTCTCCCGAAGCGGACGGCCGGGTCCGGATCCGCATGTGTGACGTCGAGCCGCTGGATGTCGCTCACGGCTGGGCCATCGCCAGTGGATTGAACGTCTCCCGAGGTAAGCGCGAGGCGCGTAATCCCCTCCATCGCGACCAGCACATTCTGACCTTCGCTCGGCACAAAGGGTTGCTGGAGGCCGCACAGCCGCTCAGCCGCGACAAGCACGTGCCCGACGACGTCATCCGGGACCGGTCGGCGTGGGCGCCGTTCCTCGCCGGCTTCTTTGACGGTGACGGCTACGTCCGTAAGCGCTTCAGAGAGATCGTCTTCGTCAGCACGAGCGAGGTGCTGGTGCGGCAGATCTACGCCATGCTTGCCGACCTGGGGCTGCACGGGCACCACTGGACCAGCGGTCGCGCCTCCGCGGGTAACCCGCTCTTTGGTCTTTCGGTCAGCGGTCGGGACGCCGCAGACCTTGCTCGGTTGTTGTTGCCCTGGGTGCGGATCGGATACAAGCACGACGGCTTGCAGCGAGTCGCCGAGATCGGCTACGAGTACAGCGGCAAGCAGGGCAACGACCGGTTGCCCTACGGTCCGGTCATCGCGGAGTTCACGGCAGCGCATCAGGGCGGCGGGTGGTTCCGGGACCAGGACGGGCAGGCGTTCCGTGACTCGCTCTCGGCGAGCGGTGGCCCGAAGGTGCGGTACGGCAAGGACCGCAATGGCGTCCCGCTCGCGGACCGGTCGTTCCAGTTGGAGCGAGCGGTACGAGACGGCTGGATCCAGAAACTCCGCCGCCTTGGCTCACCGCTCGCTGCTCGGCTCGACGCGTTGGTCGGCAGTTCGTTCCTGCGGGTCACTTCGGTTGAGGCGGTTTCGCCCGACGTCACGTACGACATCCAGGTCGGCAGTGATGAGCACGCGTTCGTCGCCGAGGGTTATGTCGTTCACAACTGCATGGGTAAGTACCATCCACACGGCGACACGGCGATCTACGACGCCATGGTCCGCCTCGCCCAGGACTTCTCCCTCAACGTGCCGCTCATCGACGGGCACGGCAACTTCGGCAGCCCCGACGACGGCCCGGCCGCCTCGCGTTACACCGAAGCGCGGATGTCCCGCGAGGCCATGCTGCTCGTCGGTGAGCTGGGCGAGGACACCGTCGACGTCGAGCCCAACTACGACGGGTCGCTGACCCAGCCGACCGTGCTGCCGGCGGCCTTCCCCAACCTGCTGGTCAACGGCGCGTCCGGGATCGCGGTCGGAATGGCCACCAACATGATCCCGCACAACCTGGCGGAGGTCGTCTCCGCGGCCCGCTGGTTGATCAACCACCCGGACGCCACTCTGGACAAGCTCATGGAGTTCGTCCCCGGCCCCGACCTGCCCACGGGTGGGGTGCTGCTCGGCCTGGACGAGGTGCGCCGGGCGTACGAGACCGGGCGTGGCGTGGTGCGGATGCGCGGCAAGGTGGAGATCGGACCGATCGAGGGCAGCCGGGGCCGACAGGCGATCACCGTGGTCGAGCTGCCCTATGGTGTCGGCGCGGAGAAGGTCATCGCCGCGATCACCAACGAGGTCACCAAGACCAAGCGGCTCACCGGCATCGCCGACGTCAAGGACCTCACCGACCGGGAGAGCGGCACGCGGCTCGTCGTCGAGTGCAAGGTCGGGGTCAACCCGCAGGCGCTGCTCGCCGACCTCTACCGGCTGACCCCGTTGGAGCAGTCGTTCGGCGTCAACAACCTGGTCCTGGTCGACGGGCAGCCGCGCACGCTGGGCCTCAAGGCGCTGCTGGAGGTCTTCCTGGCCCACCGGTACGAGGTGGTCACCCGGCGCACCTCGTACCGTCGGCGCAAGCGTCAGGAGCGGTTGCACCTGGTCGACGGTCTGCTGATCGCGCTGCTGGACATCGACGAGGTGGTCCGGCTGATCCGGGGCAGCGACGACGCGCAGGCCGCGAAGGACGGGCTGATGAGCCGGTTCGGCCTCTCCGACATCCAGGCCACGTACATCCTGGACACTCCGTTGCGCCGGCTGACCAAGTTCGACCGGATCGAGCTGGAGGCCGAGCAGGAGCGGCTGCGTTCCGAGATCGCCGAGCTGAGCAAGATCCTCGACGACGAGCGTGTGCTCCGGAAGGTGGTCTCCGACGAGCTGGCGGCCGTGGTCAAGCAGTTCAGCACCGAACGTCGTACGACGCTTGTCGACGGTGACCTGAAGGAGGTGCTGGCCGCGTCCGCGCCGGCCGGCCCGCTGGAGGTCGCCGACGACCCGTGCCAGGTGATCCTCTCCGCGACCGGGCTGGTCGCCCGGACCGCTGCCGAGTCGGAGGAGAGCTCCGAGGGGCGCCGACGCAACGGCCGGGTCAAGCACGACACGGTACGCGCCATCGCGCACTCCACCGCCCGCGGTCGGGTGCTGCTGTTGACCAGCGCCGGTCGGGCGTTCAAGGTCGACGTTCTGCCGCTGCCGGTGCTGCCCGAGCAGGCGGGCACCGTGTCACTGCGTGGCGGTATGTCCGCGGCCGAGCTGGTGCCGTTGGCGGCGGGGGAGACCGTCGTCGGCCTGGCCCCGCTGGGCGGGCAGGCGGAGGGCTCACCAGGGCTCGCATTGGGCACCCGGCAGGGCGCGGTGAAGATCTGCTCGCCGGAGTGGCCGGTGCGCTCCGACGAGTTCGAGGTGATCGGTCTGCGCGACGGTGACGAGGTGGTCGGGGCGACCTGGCTGACCGACGGCACCGAAACGCTGACCTTCGTCACCTCGGAGGCGTCGCTGTTGCGCTTCCCCGCAGGGTTGGTCCGGCCGCAGGGCCTCAAGGGCGGCGGTATGGCCGGCATCAACCTGCCGGCCCGGGCGCGGGTCGCGTTCTTCGGCGCGGTACGCACCGACGACCCGGGGCATGGCGAGCCGATGGTGGTCACCTCCACCGGAGCGACGGTCAAGGTGACGCCGTTCAAGGCGTACCCGGCGAAGGGCCGGGCGACCGGCGGCGTGCGCGCGCACCGCTTCCTCAAGGGTGAGACGGACGTGGCCGTCGCCTGGGTGGGCCCGCGACCGGTCGGAGCGTCCGCCACCGGCGACCCGGTGGAACTGCCCGCCGCGGACCCACGCCGCGACGGCAGCGGCTTCGCGGTGATGCTCGGCCCGACGGTGGTAGGCCACCTGATCGAACGCGACTGACCCCACCCGCGCTGCCGGACCGTCCCCCGGGGACGGTCCGGCACCTGCGGGGTGGAGCGTCCGCCTGCGCGGTATGGTGGTGCCCTCTGTTGTCGGTGAGGGTCCGGGTGCACCGCGAAGCGCCCCTCAACATGATTTCTTCTCTGTCCGGCGGAGTCGCCGGCGCGGCGTGAGCGCCGCCATCCGGGTCCGGCCGAGGCGTGAGCTACGCGCCGCCCGCCGTCCCCGGCCACACCGCTGTTGGGGTCACCTGATCGCCGCGCCACTCTGGCCGATGCACGGCGCGAACCTGGGCACCCTGTTGCGTACGTGCGACGCGGTCGGCGCCTGCCTCGCCGTGCCACCGTTCCGCTGGGTGGACGAGGCCGTGGCCCGGGGCAACACGCTGCGGCGGCCGGGCTGCGTCCACCGGGTCGGCAGTCCGCTGCAATGGCTGGCCGCCGAACGGGCCGCCGGCACCCGGGTCCTCGGCGTGGAACTGGCCGACGAGGCCGTCCGGCTCGGTGATCTGCCCGCCGCTCGGGGCCGTACCGTGGTGCTGCTGGGCCACGAGGCGACCGGCATCCCGCCCGAGGCGCTCGACCAACTGGACGCGGCGGTGGAGATTCCCATGGTCGGCCACGGCCACAGCCTGAACGTCGCGGTAGCCGGCTCCCTGGTCCTCTACAAACTGGCCGGCCTCCTCTAGCCTCGCGCCAGGTGTGGACAGACGGTCCCCGTTTGGCCTCGCGCCATCGTCGTGCAACCAGGCCTGGCGATTGGTGCTCTTGGATGAGACGGTGAGGACGGTAGAACCGTCCTCACCGCTCCCGGTCCCCCCATGAAGAAGGTACGGTGGGGCCGGTACAACCGCCGCACAACTCACGCACAGCTCATCTGCTCGCCCGCTTGTCCGGGTGCGGTACGCGTGGCGGCACATGGCAGCGCCCACACGTGAGGTGCCTGGTTGCGTTTCGAACTCCTTGGCCCGTTCCGGGTGTACCGCGACGGCCGGTCGGTTCCACTGGGCTCGGTGAAGCAGCGTCTCCTGCTGGCCACCCTGCTGCTGCGCCCGAATGAGGTCGTCGGCACCAACGAGCTGGCCGCGATGCTGTGGGGCGACGAAGAACCGGCGTCGGCTGCCGCGAATCTGCGCACCTACGTGCGCGGGCTGCGGCGGTCGCTGGGCGGTGGGACGACCTGGGATGGGATAACCGCTGCGGCCGGCGGCTACCTGCTGCGGGTGGGCCCAGACGAACGGGACCTGGACCTGTTCGACGCCGCGGCGGCGCGGGGCCGCGAGGCGCTCGCCGTTGCCGATCTGGACCGGGCCGAGGCCGAACTCTCCGCCGCGGTGCGCCTGTGGCGTGGTGCGCCGCTGTCCGACCTGCCGCTGCGCTCGACGCTGGCTCGGCGGGTGGCGCAGTTGGAGGAGCGCCGGCTGCTCGTCGAGGAGGACTACGCCGAGGCCGTGCTGGCCCTCGGCGCGTCGGCCGACGTCGTGCACCGGTTGCGTGGCCTGCTCGACCGGCATCCGTTGCGGCAGCGGGCGTGGGGCCAGCTGATGGTGGGCCTGTACCGCATCGGCGACGTGGCCGGCGCACTGGATGCTTTCCGGCAGGCCCGACAGACGCTGGCGGAGGAGACCGGCCTCGATCCCGCGCCCGAGCTCGTCACGCTGTACGACGACATTCTGCATCACCGCCCGGGCCTGACGACGCAACCGCCAACGGGGCCGGACCGGCGGGCGCCGGAGACGGCAGTCGGGCCGCTCATCCAGCGCCCCGAGCAACTGCCGCGTGCGGTGCCGGAGTTCGTCGGACGCAGCGTCGAGCTGGCGGGCCTCGACGGGCTTCTGCATCGCGGGGCTGAGGGGTCGACGAGCGGGGCGATCTCTGTGGTGTCCGGCATGGCCGGAGTCGGCAAGACGGCCCTGGCGTTGCACTGGGCGCACCGGGTTGCCGACCGCTTCCCGGACGGCCAGCTCTATGTGAACCTTCGCGGTTACGACGAAGCTGGCGCGGTGTCCCCGCCCGACGCCCTGTCCGGCTTCCTCGAGGCGCTCGGCGTGCCCCACGCCCGGATACCCTCCGACATGGAGGCCCGGACTGGTCTCTACCGCAGCCTGCTGGCCTCCCGCCGGATGCTCCTGGTGCTCGACAACGCTCGCGACTCCGCCCAGGTGCGCGCCCTGCTGCCCGGTGCGGGCCGCTGCATGGTCGTGGTCACCAGCCGTGACCGGCTCGGCGGCCTGATCGCCGCCGAGTGTGCCACGCCGTTGACACTGGACGTGCTCACGGCGGACGAGTCGAGGAGTCTGCTCGCCAGACGTGTCGGGGTCAGCCGGCTCGCCTCCGAGTCGGTGGCGGTGGCCGACATCATCGAGGCCGCAGGCCGGCTTCCACTGGCACTGTCGATAGTGGCGGCGCGTGTCGCGACCCATCCCACGTTTCCGCTCAGCGCTATCGCCGCCGAACTGCACTCGGCCGAGGCGAGGCTGGACGCCTTGGCCGACGGCGACGTCCGGCGCGTCTTCTCGTGGTCGTTCCTGGCCCTGGGGGTGGACGCCGCCCGGCTGTTCACTCTGCTGGGGCTGCATCCGGGCCCGGACCTGACCGCCGCGGCGGCGTCGGCTCTCGCCGGTGTGTCGGCCACGGCCGTTACGCCGATCCTGCGGGAACTGACCCGGCTCCACCTGCTGGCGGAGCACGCGCCCGGCCGGTTCGCCTTCCACGATCTTCTGCGCGCCTACGCGGCCGAGCTCGCACAGTCGTCGGAGCGCGGCGACGAACACGTCGCAGCCCGACAGCGCCTGTACGACCACTACCTGCACGCCGCCTATCCGGCCGCCCGGCTACTCCAGCCGCAGTGGCCCCCGATCGAGCCGATGCCGCCGCTGCCCGTACCCGCCAGGCGGTCGGTGACCGATCACGACGGCGCGCTCGCCTGGTTCACGGCGGAGCATCGAGTGCTGGTCCGGGTGGTCCGACAGGCCGCCGAGAACGGCTTCGAGACGTACGCCTGGCAGATCGCGTGGGCGCTGACGACCTTTGTGGCGCCGCGCGGCCTCTGGCAGGACCAGCTCGCCATCCAAGAGGTCGCGTTGGGTGCCGCAGAGAAGATCGACGACTTCGCGGGTCAGGCCGTCGCCAACCGGCTGGTCTCTCGCGCGCTGACCCGACTGGGCGACCACACCACTGCCGAGCAGCGGCTCAGGCGCGCGCTTGATCTGCACGAACGTCTCGGCGACCCGATCGGCCAGGCTCAGACGCTGCACAACTACTGCGAACTCTGCTACCTGGACGGCCGGCTCGACGAGGCGCTCGCACACGGTCGCGAGGCGCTGCGGCTCTACCGGCTGGTCGGCAATCACGCGGGCGAAGCCCGGACGCTCAACGCGATCGGTTGGCTGCTCGCCACCACCGGTGACTATGTCCAGGCCATCGCCAGCTGCACCGAGGCCCTCGACCAGCAACGACGGACCGACGACCGCAACGGTCAGGCCGCGACGCTGGACAGCCTCGGCTTCGCATACGACCGCCTCGGTGAACGCGACCGCGCGGCCAACTGCTACGAGCAGGCGATCAAGCTCTTTCGCGACTCCGCGGACCGGTATCACGAGGCGGAGACCCTCATCCGACTCGGAGACACCCGGGAAGGGATGGGTGACCGGAACGCTGCCGCTGCCGCTTGGCGCCTGGCCGCGCGGATCTATGAGGACGTGGGCGACCCCGCAGCGGAGGAGGTCCGCCGCCGCCTCGAACGTCTGATGCCGTCCTAGAGCGGGCCCACAGTCAGGCGACGTTGTGGGGGCGGAACTGGACGCTCACCCGAGGGCCCACGGGGCGGGTGGTCTTGGGGATGGCGTGCTCCCAGGTGCGTTGGCAGGAGCCGCCCATCACGATCAGGTCACCGTGGCCCACCGGGAAGCGCAGGCTCTCGCCGCCGCCGCGTGGGCGCAGCAGCAGCGGTCGCGGTGCACCGAACGACACGATCGCGACGATCGTGTCGGTGTGCGCCGATCGGCCGATGGTGTCGCCGTGCCAGGCCACGCTGTCGCGCCCGGACCGGTAGAGGCACATGCCGGCGGTGACGAAGGGCTCGCCCAACTCGGGCGCGTAGTGCGCGGTGAGCGCGGCCCGCGCGGCGGTGAGCACGGGGTGGGGGAGCTGCCTCGCGCCGTCGTACCAGCAGAGCAGTCGGGGCACGTCGACCTCGGCGTCATACATGGTGCGCCGTTCGGCACGCCAGGGCACCTCGGTGAGCAGGGCGTCGAGGACCGTGTCGGAGCCGCGCACCCAGCCGGGGAGGTGGTCGACCCAGGCGCCCCGGCTGAGCTGGTGCCGGCGGATCTGGCCGGGCAGCGGCCCCAGGGTCGGCCCGGCGTCGGCCAGGTCGAGCATCGACGGCTGGTAGGCGGCCTGCGTCATACGGCCACCCTAGCAGCACTTTAGTACACCCGTGCTAGCGCGAACGGTGCCGGCTCGTTGCCACTCGGCAAGATCGTGCTCGATCCTGGATGTAGTGGCCTCCCGCGCCTTGGAGGGGACTACATCCAGGATCGAGCGTGACCTTGATCTGCCGCGGTCAGCCGGGGACGGTGGCGGCGCGTACGGCGTCGAACACCGCGTCCACCACCCGTGCCCGGCCCTGCCCGTCGACGGTGGACCAGGCGCGCGCGGCCAGCGTCGCGCGCCGCTGCGGCGAGCTGAGCAGCCCGTGCAGGGTCCGTGCCGCCGTCGCGCGGGCGGCTCGTCCGGCGACGCCACCGGCGGTCAGCTCCGGCAGCTCGCCGAGGCCGGCGGCCAGGCCGTGCCGCACCACCCGGGTGTACGACTCACGTTGGTTGTCGACCACGCAGACAAGTGCGCCGGGTGCGCCGAGGCAGCAGAGTTCCCAGGTGGACGTGCCGGCGGCGCTGACCACCAGGTCCGCTTCGGTGATCAGTGCCGGCAGCGAGGTGGTGGGCGGGACCGGTCGGATGGTCTGCCCCCGACCGGGGGCGACATCGTCGACCTCCGCCTCGATCTCGGGTCGCCCGACGATGACCGTGAGGTCCATCGGATGACCGGTGGCCACCAGCACCCGGGTCAGGAGCGGCGCCGCGCCGACCGCGTCGGTGCCGCCGAAGAAGGCCAGCACCCGGGGGCGGCTGACCGCCGTGGCAGGCGGGGCGACCGGTGGCCGGGCGTTGATCACGGTGTCGCGCAGCAGCGCGTACCCGCTCCCGGCGAGAAGCCGGCCGGGCAGCTCCGCCCCAAGACCCGACCCCAGCTCCGGCCCGGACTCCAGCCCTGGCAGCTCCGGCCCCGACTCCAGCCCTGGCAGCTCCGGCGCGGACCTCAGCCCCGGCCGGTCCGGCCCGGACCTCAGCGCCGGCAGGTCCGCCCCGAAACCTGACCCCAGCGCCGGCAGCTCCGCTCCGAAGTTCTGGTCGAGGTAGAGGTCCGCGACCTGGCCCCGGCTGTCGCCGTCGATGATGGCGAGGGTGTAGACGCCGGCGGCGCGCAGGGCGCCGGCTCCGGCCGGGTCCAGTTCGTAGGAGTCGAGGACGAACACGTCCAGGTGGTGTCGGCGGGCCACCTCGACCAGTTCGGCAGCCGAGTCCGGGCCGGGGAGCAGCGGGATGCCCCGCGCGGCCAGCTCAGCGGTTGCCCAGTCGAGCCGTTCGACGGTGCCGAACACGGTGACGTCGGCGCCCCGCGCGAGGAACTCCTCGGCGAGCGCCAGGCAGCGGACGAGGTGGCCGACGCCGCGCCGTGGCCCGGCGTCGCAGCGCAACCCGACCCTCGGGGTGCTCAGGACTCCTCCAGGTGCTTCTGTCGTACGTCGGCGTTGAGCGCCCGCAGCCGGGGCTGACCGTCGAGCCAGTCGGCGAGCTTGGCCAGCGGCACGCTGACGTCACCGAAGTGGTCGATGATCGCGCTGACCAGCGTCCAGTCCTGCTCGGTGTCGAGGGTGAGCCGCAGCGCGGAGCGGTCCGGGGTGAGCGTCACCCCGAGCACCCGGAACAGCTCCGGATGGGTGTACGCGTACGAGGTCACGTGCACCCGGTGGTGGTCGGTGGCGAGCCGGCCCAGGGTGCGCAGCGTCTCCGCTCGGATGATCTCGACGTCCAGCCCCCGGGGCAGGGTCCGGGCGATCGACGTGCTGGCGTAGTCCAGCCCGGGGACCGCCCGGTACACCGACGCGACCAGGGTGATGATCTCCGGGTCGAGCAGGGGGCAGTCGGCGGTGAACCGCATGACGGCGTCGCCCGGGTGCGCCGCGAGGGCGCCCACGAACCGGTCCAGCACGTCGTCGACCGGCCCGCGGTGGCACGGCACGTCGAGCCGCGCGCACTCGGCGGCCACCGCGTCGTCGACCGCGTCGGTGCTGGTGGCGACCACCAGGTCGGCCAGGACGCCGCTGTCGGAGGCGGCGCGTACGACCCGGCCCAGCACGGAGCGTCCGGCGAGCGGGCGGAGCACCTTGCCGGGCAGCCGGGACGAACCCATCCGCGCCTGCACGATGCCGACGATCCGTGGCCCCGCGTCGTCCGCGGGGACCCCGGGCACCGGTACGCCGGTCACTGCTGCTCCGCCTGCTTGGAGGCCAGCACCGCGGTGGCCCGACGTTTGGCGGCGCGGGCACCCCGCTTGGCCAGCCGGGCCGGGGTGATGGCGAGCCGACCCACCCGGTAGCTGAGCGACCCGCTGAGCAGGCCGATCGTCGTCTCGGCCCGGCGCAGCGCCCGTTCCCGCGAGGTGAGCAACTCCTCGGTCCACGCGGTCAGCGCCGCCAACCGGGTGAGTTCCTCGCGCTGGCGCAGCCACGCCTCGCGTAGCTGCTGGTAGCTGTGCCCGCCCACCGGCGGGTCGGTCGGCGCGACGGCGTGCAGCTCGGTGGCGAGGCCGACCCTGCCGTCGGCGTCCAGCCCGTGCAGTGCTGCGGCGATGGCCGCCTCGGCCTCGACCGCGTCGCTGACGGTCGCGCGGTCGAGGTCGTGACCGGCGAGTCCGCCGAGCACCACGGTCAGGCCCGCGACGTCGAGAGTGGACGACCACGGGTGGGCGTACCCGCCGGTGAGCAGGCCCGCGGCGAAGCGCCACAGCCCGCGGGCGAGCACCACGTCGGCGGGCAGCGCGGCGGTGGCCCGCCAGCTGGGGTCGAGCACCGCGTACCGCTCGCCGTCGACCACCACGTTGTCGGTGGCGGCCAGCGCCGCCGCGCCGGCGATCCGGCCGTCGGCGTCGGCCTGGTCGGCGAGCCAGCCCGCGTACCCGCGCAGCAGCGCGCGCAGGGTGGCCAGGTCGCGGCGCAGGGCCGCGTCGAGCAGCAGGGTACGCAGCAGCCGGCCGGACGGCACCGGTCCGGACAGCGCGTCGGCGTCCCGGTACGCGGCCTCGCGGCTGGCGAACGGCGCGACGGCCGGCGTCGTCGCTTCGGTGGCCGGGATGAGCCCCCAGCGCCGACCGGAGGGGCCCTGCAGCACCTCCAGCACGCCGATCCCGGGGCTACCGGTCTGCACGAGGGCCACCGGCAGGTCCGCCTCGACGGCCGGCGTGGTCGGGTCCGTGGGGTCGGCGGGCCGGTGGGCGAGCGTCAACCAGCCCGGTGCGAGGTCGGCGGCGCGCCCGGCGTGCAGCGCGTCCACCGCGAGCCGGGCCGGGTCCTGGAGCACCATGGCGCTGGTGAAACCTCCGGCGCAGGCGCCGTGCAGCACCGCGTCGAACAGGCCGGAGCCCTCGTCCCGGTCGAGGTGGTCGGCGTCCAGCAGCGCCGTCGGGGTGCTGACACCGGGGTACGCGGCCCAGCACGCGGCCGGCCGCAGCCCCGCAGCGTCGAGCCGCTCGCGCAGTTGGTCCCGGTTGGCCGGGTGGGCCCGGTCCAGCACGCCGCCGATCACCCAGGCGGAGTTGTCGCGGCGGGCGTACCAGGGGGTGGTGTCGACCAGCCGGTGCAGGCCCAGGGGGTTGTCCAGGCGCAGCAGCAACGCGCCACCCGGTCGCACCGCGGCGACGAGTCGTGCCAGCACACCGTCCCAGCCGAGCCGGGTGCCCTCCACCGACTCCACCGGGTCCAGCCCGGCAGCGGCGATCACCACGTCGTACGTCTCGTCGTCGGGCAGCCCGGCCGGGCCACCCACCACCACCCGGGCGGCCCGGTGCGCCAGCGCCACCGCGTCCGGGTGGCTGCGCAGCAGGCAGGTCACCTCGGCGTGGGTGAGCTGGTCGAGCAGCGCCGGGTCGTGTGGACCGGCCACCAGGACGCGGGCGCCGGGCGGCACCAACCGGGCGGCCAGCGCGGCGAGCGGCCCACCGTTGGCCAGCCGTTCCTGCGGCAGGTCCGACCAGGCCAGCATCTCGCCGCCCGGCAGGGTGATCCGGTCGGCGGGTGCCGTCTCAGTCGTCACGGTCTTCCTCTTCCTCCTGGAGGTGCGCCCAACCGAGCAGCTCGCGGAGCTCGGCCGGCGTGCAGCGGTGGTCGGTGCCCAGCTCGGCGCGGGCGATCTCGACCGCGGTGGGCAGGTCGACACTGGTGCCGTGCAGCTGCGGCCACTGCCGTCGGATCCGGGCGGTGCCGCCGAAGGTCGGGTCCTCGTTGGACAGGATCATCGGGTCGCCGTAGACCGCGGGCTCGCACCCCGCCGCGATGCCGTAGAAGATCGCGCTGGTCAGCCGGTTGGACGCCACTCGGCGGTGACGGCGCAGCTCGGTGAGCTGCCGGTCGAGGAACTCGGGGTCGGTGTCCTTCCACCAGTGTCCCCGGTAGCCGTGGCAGATCACCCGGAACCCGGCGCGCTCGTAGAGCCGGCGCACGTTGCGCATCCGGTACTCGTGCCAGTAGAGGCAGACCGTGACCGGGCCGGGCTCGGTGTCCTGGATGAGGGCGATCAGTTTGCGGTGGTCGCCCTTGACGTGTTGTCCCTCCCAGCCGTGGAACGGGTACCAGATGGTGCCCTCCCGCTCCTCGGCCGGTGGTTCGTCGGGGCGCAGAGCCTGCAGGTAGACGAACGGCGCGCCGATGACGACCACGTTGCGTCGCCCCACCGACCAGGCCCGACGGCGGGTCTGCTCCGACCAGAGCAGGCTGGGGGTGCGGTCGGCGTACGGGTGGCCGGGGGCCAGGCCGTCACCGATGTTCCAGCCGTGCTGCACGTACCCGCTGATCCGGGGTGGGTGCCGGTCGCCGAGGCCCGCGTAGCGGGCCAGCACGTGGGCGTGGCCGTAGAAGTGGTTGGCGTGGTGCATCAGGTTCCCATCAGGCGGCGGAACGCACCGAGCTGCCCCGCACCGCGGCGGTCAGCGCGTCGATGACGCGGTCCTGGTCGGCGTCGCTGAGCCCCGGGTACAGCGGCAGCGACAGCTGCTGGGAGTAGAACGACTCGGCCACCGGGCAGGACCCGCGCCGGTAGCCCAGGTCGGCGAAGGCCGGGTGCCAGTGCACCGGGACGTAGTTGACCTGGACGCCGATGCCGGCGGCGCGCATCCGGTCGTACACCTCGCGGCGACGCCCGTCGAGCACCCGGATCGGGTAGAGGTGCCAGGCCGGGTCGGCCCACGACCTGCGGTTGGGCGGCAGCACGCCGTCCAGGTCGGCCAGCGCCTCGTCGTAGCGGGCGACCAGGGCGCTGCGGCGGGCGGTGAACGCGCCGAGCCGACGCAGTTGGCTGCGGCCCAGGGCACAGAGCACGTCCGGCAGTCGGTAGTTCAGCCCGAACTCGTGCACCTCCTGGTGCCAGCCGCCCTCGTCCGGGAAACGCAGGTCGTCGCGGTCGCGGACCACGCCGACGCCGCGGAACCGGCGGGCCCGCTTCAGGATCTCCGGGTCCAGCGCCGCGACGGCGCCACCCTCGGCGGTGGTCAGGTTCTTCGTGGGGAAGAACGAGAACGTGGTCAGGTCGGCGAGCGAACCGACCGGCCGACCTCGGTACGTCCCGCCGATCGAGTGCGCCGCGTCGGCGAGCAGCAGCGCGTCGCTGCCGTCGACCGACTTGCGCAGCGCGTCGTAGTCGGCGGGGTGGCCGGCATAGTCGACAGCGGCGACGACAGCCGTCCGCGAGGTGACCGCGGCGGCGGCCGCCGCCGGGTCGAGGCAGAACGTCTCGTCGTCGACATCGGCAAAGACGATCTTCGCGCCGAGGGCGACTGCGCTGCTGGCGGTCGCCACGAAGGTCATCGGCGAAACGACCACCTCGTCGCCCGGCCCCACCCCGGCCGCCGCGTACGCCACGTGCAGCGCCGCGGTGCCGTTGGAGACGGCGGCGACACCGACTCCGCCGGTCCACCGGGCGAGGTCGGCCTCGAAGGCGTCGACCTGCGGACCGGTGGTGAGCCAGTCGCCGCGCAGCACGTCGGCGACGGCCGCGATGTCGTCCTCGCTGATCGACTGCCGGCCGTACGGGAGCATCCCCGTCATCCGTTGATGCCGAGCATGTCGCGCAACTGCTCGACGGTGAGCCACTCGTCGTTGGTGTCGGACTGGTAGGCGAAGCCGTCCGGCACCGGGTCGCAGTCGGCCGGCGGCTGGTAGCCCCAGGTGGCGATGGTGGGCTGGACGATGAACCGGCCGTCGGCGCGCAGCGTCCGCCGGCTGTCGTCGGGCGCGATCATCTCCTCGTGCAGCTTTTCGCCCGGCCGGATTCCGACCTCGTGGGTGGTGGCGTCCGGGGCCACGGCCTCGACCAGGTCGAGGATGCGCATGCTCGGGATACGCGGCACGAACAGTTCGCCGCCCTGCATCTGGTCGAACGAGTCCATGACGAACTGCACGGCCTGGTCCAGGGTGATCCAGAAGCGGGTCATCCGCTTGTCGGTGATCGGCAGGCTCTTGCCCTCGGCGGCCAGCCGGCGGAACAGCGGGACCACCGAGCCGCGGCTGCCCACCACGTTGCCGTAGCGCACCACGGCGAACCGGGTGGGGTGCTGGGCGGCGTAGTGGTTGGCCGAGACGAACAGCTTGTCGCCGACCAGCTTCGTCGCGCCGTACAGGTTGATCGGGCTGGACGCCTTGTCGGTGGAGAGCGCGATGACCTTCCTGACGCCGGCCTCGATCGCCGCGTCGACGACGTGCTGCGAGCCGGTGATGTTGGTGGCGATGTACTCCGAGGGGTTGTATTCCGCGGTGTCCACCTGCTTCAGCGCGGCGGCGTGCACCACGTGGTCGACGCCGTGCATGGCCCGGGTGAGGCGGTGCCGGTCCCGGATGTCGCCGATGAACCAGCGCAGCCGCGGGTCGTCGCCGAGTTGCTGGCGCAGCTCGTACTGCTTGAGCTCGTCGCGGGAGAACACCACCACGCGGGCGGGGTCGGCCTCGTTGAGGATGTGCCGGAGGAACGTCCTGCCGAAGGAACCAGTTCCCCCGGTGATCAGAATGGACGATCCATTCAACTCACTCAATGTGGTGCTCCCGTGTTCGTGGATGAACGAGCCGCCCTGGGCCGGCCGACCGGGGTGACACGCTAGCCATGGCGGGTTAACTCCCCGGCGCTCGCGGGTGAACCACAACCTCTGCTCCCGTGAATGCCGAACACCGCGTAGGCGAACACTTCCGACCGCCCCGAATGTGGGCTGACCTGGCCGGATCGGGCCGCTACAGTGACCGCGCGAACGACCCGGCGGCCCGGCGCGCAGCCGGGTCCCACGTTCACCCGACATCCACACCGGCTCGTGCGAGCGGGCCATCCCCGGGCGTCACCGACGCCGGTCGACGGGCCTGTCGGATCAGCGCGGGCCGGTCCGGCCGGCAATTCTGGAGGCGTTCATGGCACCCGGTAGTGACGTGATCGAACGGCCGGTGGTGGTGGCCGAGACACCGAGTGGCCCCGCCGCCCGACGTTGGCTGGTGCCGCTGCTGCTGGTCGTCGGCTGGGTGCTCAGCGTGGCCTGGCGGATGTGGTGGTCCCGGCACATCGTGCTGCCCATCGCGCACACCGACGAGGACAGTTACCTGAACACCGCCCGCGCGTTGGCCGGCGGCCCGGGGGGCTTCAGCAGCGAGAACGACCTGCTGCGCCGGGTCGGCTACCCGATGCTGATCTCGCCGGCGTTCCTCGGGGACCGGGACTTCACCGACAGCTACCGGATCGTCCAGCTGATCAACGCGATGGTGAATTCGACGCTGCTGCCGCTGGCGTACCTGTTCGGTCGCCGCCTGTTCCAGCTGCGCCGCTCGTACGCGCTGCTCGCCGCGGTCGCGGCGGCGACCCTGCCGGCCACCGCCTTCTACGCGGGCATCGCCATGATCGACGCGGTGATGGCGCCGCTTGTCGTCGCCTGGCTGCTCGCCGTGCACCGCTGGATCACCCGGCCCGGCCCGCTCGCCGCCGCCACCGTGGGCCTGCTGGTCGGCGGGTTCCACCTGCTGCACTCCCGCGGTCTGGTGATCGTGGCCGTGCACGCCGGGCTGGTGCTGCTGCTGTTCGTCCGCCGCCGAATCAGCCCGCCTGTGGTGCTCGCGGCGATGCTGCCGGTGCTCGCCATGGCGCTCGTCAACGAGGCCGCCATCCGCTACCTCGGCGGCAAGGTCTACCTGCTCGGCAGCACCCCCGGCGGCGGCACGTTCGAGGCGGTCACCTCCGCCCAGGGGATGGTCCGGGTGAGCGCCGCGGTCACCACCCAGCTCTGGTACCTCGTGGTGATCACGTTCGGAATGGCCGGGGTGGCCTGGGCCGGCGCGGTGCGCGAGCTGTGGCGCCCACGGCACGGCGACGCGGCCCGCTGGACGATGGGCGTGGCGCTGGTGGTGACCGTCGGGGTGGCCGGCGGCGCGTCGGTGATCCTGTCCGGCATCACCGGCAAGCCGCTGGACGCGATCTACGGCCGCTACGTGCAGATGCTGGCGCCGCTCTGGCTGCTGGTCGGGCTGGGGGTGCTGTTCACCGCCGGCTGGCGGGTGGTGCTGCGCCGGGCGGCGGTCGCGGTGGCGCTGCTGATCGGTGGCGGCGCGCTGGTCGCGGCCCGACTCGCGTACGTGGCCAGCCAGGGCCACCGGTTGCGCTACGGCGGGTTCAGCGCACCGGACCTGGCGGCGTTGACCGAGGGCTGGCGGGAGCTGAGACCGGTGGTCGGGTCGCTGGTCGGCATCGCCGGCTGCGTGCTGCTCGTCGCCACGGTCCGGGTGCCCCGCCTGCGGCTGCCCGTCCTCGGCGCCGTCGTGGTGGTCAACCTCGTCACGATGCACGTGATCGACCAACGAATCGTGCTACCGACCGCCGCGAGCACCGCGCCGACGCCCCGGGTGGCCGACGTCGGCGTACGCCCCGGCGAGCGGGTGTGGGCGTCGACCGACGTGCACTACACCCTCCGGTTCAACCTCAGCCACCAGGTGACCTGGGCCGACGTCCGGTGGTTCGGCGACAGGCAGCCGCCGGCCGCGGCGCAGGTCGTGTTCGCCCGCTGGGCACCGGGGCAGGTCGACGACTGGGACGGCGCGGCGTACGGCTTCGTCCGACTCGGCGGCAACCCGGAGCAGCACTGGGCCGCCTGGCGGCGGGCCTGACCCACCGCGCTTCGGTGGACTCCGCTATTCGTGAACGGCGGATGTCCACCGGGAGCACGGCCGATTAATGCTTCCTGTCCATCGCGGAAAAGGGTCCGGCAATCAGCGTTGGCGGCGGTCTGCCCGAGCCAGGGAAATCGGGATGACGGTGATTTCCCGGCCATCGGACAGCTCCTGTCGCGGGGTTCCCTCGACGAATCGGAAACGCCGGTTCATCTGTCGTACGACGGTATTGTGGCCGAGCACCTCCCCATCGAGTCGGTCCAGGTGCAGCCCGTCGAAGGCGTACTCGACGGCCTCCCGCATGACCCCCAGCCAGGCCGGCAGTGTCTCGCCCCGCCCGTCCAGCCCGTCGGCGTCGAGATAGAAGCCCCACGCCCCGGTACGGGGGCCGTCCAATCGCAGGTCGAAGAAGGTGACCACACCGCAGGGCCGGTCGTCGCGGACGTACACCAGCACTCGCCGCGACGGGTCGCCGCGGACCGCCGACCACCACCGGGCGTGCTCCTCGGCGGTGATCTCGTGACTGGTCTTGCTGACCTGCCGATTGGTTTCCTGATTACGCCAGGACAACATCAGATGAACGTCGTCCGTCGTCGCTTCGCGCAGCACCTGCGTCTCGCTTTCCTAGCCGTTCACATCGGGTTCCGGCACCTTACCCGGGCCTACCGGGAAATCAGATATGCATTCGTTGGGTTGTAGACTGCGGCGCATGAACGAATTGAGTCGCGCGCAGATCCGCGACCTCATGGCTCAGGTGCTGAAGAATCAGGACAAGGAGCTGCCCGCGGACGACGCGGCGCAGTTGCGGGAGATCGGCTTCCGGTCGCTCGACTTCTCCGAGCTGGCCCTGCGGGTGGAGGACGAGACGGGGGAGGAGCTCAACTTCGACGCCCCCGGGCTGCGTCGCATCGCCACCGTCGGGGACGTCCTCGACTTCCTCGTCGAGCTTCAACACCAGTGACCGTCGCGACGTCACGCCACCTGACCCCCGCCGGCCCGGAGCCAGCCGGTGCCGACAACCGGCTCGTCGTCGGTGGCGCCGCGCTGACCTGGCGTTCGCTGCCGACGCCCACCCTGCCCGACCCGGCGGCGGTGCTCGCCCGCTCGGCCGTGCACGCGCTCACCGCGGCGCGGCAGCACGCCGCGCACGGCACCGAACTGCTGCTCAGCACCGTGAGTCGGGTCGACGCGGTGATGCGCACCGAGCTGCTGACGGCCGGGTTCACCGTCGGCGTCCTCGACGACGACGGCGTCCACCCGAGCGCACCGGTTCGGCCGCGAGCCGCCGAGCCCGGCCGGCTCTGGCTGCTGACCTCGGGGTCCACCGGGCGTCCGAAGCGGGTCGGGCACACCCTCGACACGCTGACCACGGTGCGGGCCGACCAGCCTGAGCGGACCTGGCTCTGCCCGTACGCACCGGGCACGTACGCCTGGTGGCAGGTCGTCACCCTGTCGCTGACCCAGCCCGGCCAGCACCTGGTGGTGGTCGAGCCCGACGAGTTGGACGACTGGCCCACGGTCGCAGCCACCCATGGGGTGGACGCGGCCTCCGGCACTCCGACCTTCTGGCGGCGCACCCTCTACCGCGACGCCGAGGCGCTGGCCCGGGTGCCGCTGCGCCAGATCACCCTCGGCGGGGAACCAGTGGACCAGGCGATCCTGGACCAGCTGCGGGAGGTCTTCCCGACCGCCCGGATCTCCTGGATCTACGCGTCCTCCGAGGCGGGTGCGTCCATTGTGGTGCACGACGGGCGGGCCGGGTTCCCGGTCGACTGGCTGGACCGGGACACCCCTGGCCGGCCGACGCTCTCGATCCGCGACGACGAGCTGGTGGTCACCTCCCCGTACCATGGCGCCGGTCTCGCCGGCCCGATCCGCACCGGGGACCGGGTGCAGGTGCTCGACGGCCGGGTGCTGATCACCGGCCGACTGGACTCGGACGAGATCAACGTCGGTGGCAGCAAAGTCTCCGCCGGTGTGGTCCGCGGCGTACTCACCGGTCATCCGGCGGTGGCCTGGGCCCGGGTGACCGGCCGCCGCGCCCCGGTGCTCGGGCGGATGGTGGTCGCCGAGGTGGTCCTCGCCGCTGCCGACCCGTCCGCCGCTGACACCGGTGTGCCGGACGAGGCCGCGCTGGTCCGCTGGTGCGCCGACCGGCTCCCTGAGCACGCGGTGCCGCGCCGCATTCGCGTCCTGACCGACATTCCCGTCAAGGAGACCCTGAAGAGCGATGTCTGAGCCAGCCGACACCCAGCTCGTCCCGCCCAGCTCCGTGGTTCTCGTCTCCGGCGGTTCCCGTGGCCTGGGCCTGGCCATCGTCACCGACCTGCTCGACGCGGGCGTACGCGTGGCCGCGTTCGCCCGCACCATCACCCCGGAGTTGGAGAAGCTCGCCGCCGAGCACCCCGACCGGCTGCACGTCGGCTCCGTGGACGTCACCGACCTGCGCGCCGCGCAGAGCTTCGTCCGCGAGGTGGAACAGCGCCTCGGCCCGATCGACGGCATCGTCAACAACGCCGCCATGGGGCAGGACTCCCTGCACGCCCACACCGCCGCCGGCGACATCGCCCGGATCATCGAGACCAACCTGACGGCCCCGCTACAGCTGACCCGGCTGGTGATCCGCCGGATGCTCGCCAAGGGGCTGCGCGGGCGGATCGTCAACATCACCTCGATCTGCGGGCAGCGCGGTTTCCCCGGCCTCGTCGCGTACTCGGCCACCAAGGGCGGCATGGACGCCGCCACCCGCTCGCTCGCCCGCGAACTGGGCGGCCGGATGCTGGTCAACTCGGTCGCGCCCGGGTTCTTCGCCTCGGAGATGTCCGCCGTGCTCGGTCCGACCCAGCTCGACCAGATCGTGCGCCGCACCCCGACCGGTCACCTGACCGAGCCGGTGGAGGTCACACCGGTCGTGCGGATGCTGCTGCGGGAGCACACCAACATCAACGGCCAGGTCATCGTGGTGGACGGTGCCGCCGCCATCTGACCTGCGGCCGGTTCCCCTGCCGGTGCGACCAGCACGGCACGGCAGGGCGGTCGTGCCGCGTCCGGTGCCGGGGCTGCTCGTCGCCGCCGAGCAGCATCTGCGCATCGGGTCGCCGGCCGCGATGGCCGACGCGGTGACCCGCAGTCACCTCGACGATGGACGGTGCGTCGGCTGGTACGGCCCACCGGCGCCCGGCTGGCGGGTGGCCGTCGACGCGGAGCGCGCCGACGCCCCGGTGCCCCCGGCGCTGGCCCGCCGGTTCGGCACGGCGGACTTCTGGGCCCGCTGGACCCGGGCCGAATGCTGGTGCAAGTTGGCCGATGTGTCGGTGGCGGCCTGGTGGCGGCGCCACGGCCTGGGTGCGCCGGCCGACGGATCGGCGATCTGGCGGACCCTCCGGATGGCCGACCTGGTGATCACCGTCGGCTTCGCCCCCACCCCCACCCCCGCACCAACGGCGTAACCAAACCACCGGCGCCGGCTCGACC